>CAYOGN010000070.1:0-4658 GCA_964403545.1 uncultured Gammaproteobacteria bacterium | reverse complement strand
GGTGGGTTATCACTTCTTCAACGAGCAAGCTACTCACGACAACGTCCTGATGGGTATCAGGCAGATCTATTCCGGGCCGTTGTCGCTGGCGGTAGATAATATGGTGTGGAACATCAGCAAGGAGGCGATCGTCGAGCGCATGATTGTTTCTCCGGATCAGGCCTGGGCTGTGAACGGGCCTAACAAGCCACCAGCACCACCGGCTTCGGGAACCATTCCTGATCCGATCAGCGACTTCATCAAGGAAGGCAGATGGCAGCCGGCCGAAAAAGCGCAGGCTCCGATGGTCGATGAGTTCAAGAAAGAAAACAACCTGAATTAGCTGTGACGCCCTCGCTAACTATAGCGGGGGCGTCATTAGAACAAGACAAAATTACATTTAAACTTAGATTCAACTTAATCTAGGGACAACCTGAAAAATAATAATCCTGAAAACGTTAATACTACTCCTACTATTGCTTCCCCTTTCCAGCGCTTCTATCGCACAAACCTGGGAAGGTAATCTCAAAAAGGGTGCTGCGGATTCAAAGCAGAATCATATGACTGATCCTTTTGTGAAGCCGCATAACTGGAAGACTCCATACACAGCACATGGTAACTTGCCCACTTTTGAAAATCGAGATCCCATTGATCGTTCACCGACAAATAGTTCATCGAAGGTTCTAGTCATGGGGTCAGGTGATCCTATGTCCAACCCCTATCGTTACCGCCCGGCTCTTGCAATAATTGTGAGCGGTTACCCTTACTTTTGTTGATTGTGGCGAGGGTTGGTGGAGGTCTTTGGCGGCTTCGGTATTGACACAGGGCGCAGTTGATCTTACGGCAGTATTCGCCCTGCCTAACCTGAAGTACATGTTCTTAACATATCTTCACGAAGACCATACGGTGGGGATGCCATCTTTCATTGATTGCCCTACAAATTCGGAACTCGGCCGGACAAGAAGGTTTACGGGCCCGAGGGCATTGACGAAATGATGAGACACATCATCTCCGCCTGAAGGTGCGTGTAGTAACCTATAATCATGAAGCTTGGTCACAGGACAAGAGAATTGTTCGGGATAACGCACCTCCAGACGTGATGTTTGATTGGCTGAGATCGGGAACGGCTACAGACATTATTGTGCCAACGAAAGAACCGCTGAAATATCCCGGTAAATATCCGAAATGATCATTGGCTGGCAAATACAATCAAAACGAAAGCGTTGGAATATGTTGGCCCTTTTGGATTTATTTCAACAGACAACATTAAAGAGACGAAAAGGGAGATTTTTCCACGACGACTACATTTATGTATAGCTTACTGCTACGCTTCTGATCTGTTACAAACCCGATATTCAAAAGTAACTTGTTCGCGATTCTCTTAGGGACACTATAAATTCAATGCAATATTTCGTCCGTTTCTTGCTGGCATTAATAGCTACTTGGGCTCCAATTTCCCAGGCTGACTGGGTTAACCTGAATGGTTCTCAGGTCGCATCAAACATCGCCGAAATTTACGTACTCGATGATCAGGTCAAGGTAAAACTCGAAGTTTATATAGGTGACCTGGAGAAGTTTTCCGAGCTGTTACCCGATGAGTGGCTTAAAGATCCGGGTGACCGGCGTCCATCGCTGGAGCAGCGCATGCAGATATTTGCCACTGAACGACTGCAGTTCATTACCGGCGAAGGAGTGAAGTTGCCGGCCAGGCTTGCGCTGCTTGAGCCGCGTATGCGGGTGGAGCGTCAGTCCCCAGCAGCCGGAACAATTAATCTCATTACACGCCAATCGGTCAAGGGTCCACCCGCGGATAAACGTGTGCTCTACGCGGAAATCATATATCCCTTTGAGAAGAGGCCCACAAAGCTGACAATTGTGCCGCCAATGGATGTCCATGGAATGGTCTCTACAGACATCGGCTTTGTTGTTTATCACCAGGCCCTGCCAATCATCGATTTTCGTTACCTCAGCCAGCCGGCGAAACTGAACCTGGACTGGGAGGATCCCTGGTATTCGAAATTTGATAACAAAACCCTGAGTCGGCATTTCAAGTATCCATTGTTGCTTTACCTTTATGTTGAACCGCGACAGATAAGGTTGGAGTCACTGATGCGGATCAATGATATTGCAGCGCTGACCGGTTTCAATGTCGATGCTACCACCGGCAGCAAGGACAGGTATCTGCTGTTACGAGAACATATTGGCAACTACTACTCCAATAGAGATGCACTGCAAATTGATGGCGTGCCATTCAAACCTGATTCGATTCGCGTCGAATTTTTGAATGTTGCCTTGGCCGGTTTAAAGGTCGCTGGAAACACCGCCACGATCGATGAGTCCTCGTTGCTGGTGGGCGTGAGTCAGCAATATCTGATTGAAGCATTACCGCAGAAGATCGAGAGCAGTTGGCCATATTTTAATGAACGCATCAACCGTATTCCGGTTCTGGTCACGGATCCGGTCGGTCCGTTTATGAATCTCATTGATGCCGATGACCCAAAATTCGAATGGCAGAACTTTCTTAAAAAATATACCGATCCGCTAATTCATCCCGTCACGGTGGAAACCGGATGGAGTCTTTCGCTGCCGATTGTGGGCAATACCAAATTATTGAACCGGATGCCGGATGACCAGCAAGCCCAGCAAATTATTGATGGCGTGCTTGAAAATATACGGGTCGCTTTTATCGAAAAAGAGCCGGGTCGCTTTGTGCGAGTGCTGCGGGAAGTCTCGAGTTCAACCGATGTTGAGGCGTTACAAAAGGAGTTGGCAAAACTATTTTCACCCAGGGTCACCGATGGTGGTGGGAGCAGTTCCGTGCAGGCATTTTATGAACTGAAAATTAGCAGCATGCGCGAGCTGGATGACCCGGATGGATTTAGTGCAACCATCAACGGGTTTGCCGATATCAGTGCACAACATTGGGGACATACAGATCGGCGCCAGTTTCAGTTTCAGCTATTGATTGATTTAGTTGAAGTTGGCCAACAGTGGGTCCTGGCCGATCTTACGGTAGTTGATATTAAAGAGGCCCTTTAATAATGTTGTTTCGATCGTGCCGTTTTGCCTGCTTAAATCTAATTCTTTGCCTGTTCCTGTTGTGCGTCTCAACCGTTTCAGCACACTTCAAACTCAATTTGAACGTTCGGATCATGCATGTCGAACACCTGGCAGATGGCCTGAACATTTATCTTCGCTTACCGATGCCCTACCTGGTAGCCCATTTACTGGGAGAGATAACTGATAACGGACTACCTGCGCCCGCGCCCTATACCAGTAACCGGCTTGAAGACGGCCAACTCGTTCACTACGTTGATGTTGAACAGCTAGGGCGATCGACCGAAGGTTTGGCATTGCTTGCCGGGCAAGGTCTTGATCTCTCTATCGATGGAGAAATGGTCAACGCGGCAGTTGAAAATATTCGTATCTACAGGAACGGCACGCAACCCGGTTTTGCGACCCTGGAAGAAGCCAGGAATGCATTTCGCCAACCACCGTCATTCACCAGGTTTGAACAGGGTGTTTATGTGGGTGATACCACGGTTGATGTTCTGCTGCGCTATACCAGCGAAAATGCAGTATACCGATATGCACTTTCAAGTAACCTGGACCCCGGCCTGCCCGATCAGGATTCGACGGCGAATCTGATACTCGATTACAGTCCCAGTGGCGTACAGGTTTTTCGTGCTCGTGGTTTGTTGCATGAGCCGGTTGTAGTTACGCGCTCGGTGTTTGATGCGGTAGTAACGTTCATCATGGAAGGCGTGAAACATATTATTGAAGGTCTCGATCATGTGCTGTTCGTAATCTGTCTGGTGCTCGGAGCCATGCATCTCAAACCCCTGCTCTGGAGGGTCACCGGTTTTACAGTCGGGCATAGCATTACACTTTCAATGGGATTCTTTGGATTTGTGCCTTCGGCAGCGTGGTTTGTGCCAGCCGTCGAGACGGGCATTGCACTATCGATTATCTATGTTGCAGTGGTGGCGGTCATTCCGCGAATGCAGCAGCAAAAAGGAGAATGGGCCGTGGTCGGCATTACCGGATTGATCGGCTTGCTGCATGGTCTCGGCTTTTCGTTTGTGCTACACAATATCCTGCAGGTTACTTCACCGGATATCTGGAAAAGCCTGCTGGCGTTTAACCTGGGTGTGGAAATCGGTCAGTTGCTGATCGTAACAGGCGCTGGGTTAGTGTTTTATCTGATCAACCGGTTGGGTGACACTGCGGCCAAAATAAACCGCTACCTGGTTGCATGCATTTGTGCGGTTATCGCCTCGTACTGGGTGATAGAAAGAGGCAACATGATATTAGCAAATATTTGAAATGCGCGACCGTGTGCTCATATCCAAGTGGTGAAATTTTCATTCAGTAACTTTCCTCGCATGGATCCCTACCTTCGGTGATGCCCTATTCTTTTCGCCGCTTTGGGACGATACCGATAGCCGCCATTGCTCGGGCACGCCGACTCGTTAAACAGCCTCAAAACGTCCGCTCTGGAGAAAATAGGGCACTGAATGGCAAACTGCTTTCTCAGATGGAAAATGCGAAGCGCAGCTCAGACGAATCAGGTCAGGGGTCACCGCGAAGTACCTCTGATTCACCAAAAACCCTAGCCCAAGTTTAACACTCATCAAGAGAACTGTAGAACAATCAACCGGTTACAAGTTGTCAGATGT
>CAYOGN010000069.1:0-2849 GCA_964403545.1 uncultured Gammaproteobacteria bacterium | reverse complement strand
TTGAAAAACTCTGCAGCCTAAAATCAAAGGCGCATTAGAGTGATCCGGTTTTCTGGTTTACGTATTTTATCCCTGGAATTCTGTACAAAAACATCAGCGATTTTCCAAATGACCATAGTCCAGCAAACCTGAGGCCAAAGGATATTGTTGTCTATAGGCGGAGTGAAACGTATCGCTGTTGCTCCAGAAATTTGGATTCGTGCGTCTAATGCCATATCGATCAAGCAAACTCGAGTAGTCCTGTTCCGACTGCAAAGTGGAAATAGCGTTAACGAACGTCGTCAACTCAGACTCATCGACTACGTAGAATGCATTTGGATAGCTGCCAGTAAATCCTGGAATGACGTCCAGTGTATCTTCATCCGTCGCCCTCTCTTTTTTCTCGCCAATCAACGATGTTATATTCAGATGCGCATTGTTATGTACCAGGGTTACGTACTGGTCACCGGAAGCCGCCTTGATTCGGACAAACGCCACCTGCGGCATCAGGGTCACTGGGGCGCCGACCAGTTGACGCAATGGAGCCAGTTGATTGCGGATCAAGTCTCCAGGTATTACCGCCATCGTATGCCGTACAGGCAGAGCCCCTTTTAACTTTTGATCCAGTAATTCGAACAATTCCTGCTTCTCGTCTGCAGTCTGGTAGTCAATGCCCACTACCGAATTTTTCTCGAAGCTCGGCAAGGTCATGAATTCTTTCACCTTTTTATCGGCTCCACGGTACCAGAAGTTACGCTCACGGATTCGGGCAGACTCGGGTAACAGGGACAGGAAATTCGCCTCCCCTTCCATGCGTAAAAAATCCATGTAAAGGCGTGTGAGAAGTTGATGTCCGACATTGCCGTAAACGTCATACCCGGCAACGAGCAGGTAATGAATGCGCTCCAGTAACGGATACCCGATCAGCCAAGCGGTTTTCGGCGGCATCCCGAGCAGGCCTTGCTCGACGGATGCGCTGTCAAAGTGACGAAATACCGTCAGGGCCGCATTCGGATTGAACCCATTGCCATCCCAGACCAGGTTGAGGCCAAGCTTTTCCTTGTAGCTAAACAGGTCCGATAATAACTGATCTTTTTCAGCTAGCAATGCCTTCTGCTGGGCGGAGAATTTGCGCCACTGCTCAATTGTATCGTAGCTGTCCTCTTTGACCGCCGGAAGCTGCATATTACTGCCTTGGGTTGCGAGGAATTCATCCACCTCCTCCATCACCGGATCGTCAGGATTAACGAAAAACACCCAGAAATTGTCGTTGATCACATCGAGTGCCACCTGGCCACGACAAACTGGACCTTTGATAAAACCCATGATCGTGAACTGAGCCTCATCGAGCATAAATTTGTAGCGCGATTTCACTGGTAAATCCTGAAATGTCAGAAAGGGATTGGATGCAAGTTTTTCTTCGTACGACGGTAATTTCGTCACCTCATACTGCGTATCCATAAATAGTGATTGCCAGCGATGCAGTCGTTTGGCGTCGAGGGCATAGGGCATATGCGTTTTTATTACAATGGTTTCCAGGTGTTGCTGGATTCGATAATAAACGCGCTGCACACCCGGATCGTTGAAAGGACGGCGGGTGGCAATCAATTTAATGGGTTCACCGGGGGGTGTAGCCGATCGAACTAATTCAAAATATCCTGGTGTTTCCACTTCGCTGAAATATAGATGAGCAAAGGCCAGATGTTCAAAGATATAACGCGCCGACAATTGAGCCTTTAGAGAATCGCCATTCAGGAAGGCCTCCCATTGGTCAATAAAAGACTGGAAAATCGGATCCATCGCCGCTCTGACTGTATAGGCAGCACCCTGTTCAATCCATCCCATAAGTACCGCCTCCTCCGTGTCCGACATCGCGGGCAAGGCATAGGGCATGCCCCACAAAGGATGTTTGCGAGAATATTTTTCGAATGTTTCAGGTCTGGCACAAAACTGCTTTCGGTTCAATGACAGATCGAAACTTTCTGGCAGTATTTTGACATCAGGTAGTGGATTTTCCTGTTTCAGGCGCAGCAACTGATACATAACCCCAGCTTCTCGATTTGCCTCTGGCGTATCATCAAATTCATTGAGTACCGGGAAAAACCCTCTATTGCGCCATTCTGCCGGAGTCTGCGCATCCTGATAGAGGCGGCTCATCGGTGCATGCTTTAACCTGGTTGAGGTGTATATGTTAGCCTCCGATGCACCGCGCTCGATGCCCTCTATGGAACTCATCTTCAATTGGCAGGGCCCATCGTAACAAGCGTGGCAAACCACACAACGCTTTTCAATGATGGGGTTTACATCAGTCCAGTAATCAATGCTGTTCGGAGGCAGGCTTTCGACCACCCGTTCGCGGGGGTTGGCGGATCCAAATCGCTTCTCCATTTCCACAACACCAACGGTGGTACAACCGGTAACGATTATAATTATGCCCGTCCAGTAGATTCTCTTGATGTTCATTGATTATTCACTGTGCGTGATGTCACAGATAGAGTACCAGTGCCAGGTATTGGCACACGCTGCCGCCAAGCACAAACAGGTGCCAGATGGCGTGGTTAAAAGGTAGCCGGCTCCAGGCAAAGAACACTACACCGGCAGTGTAGAGTAGACCTCCGGCTGCTAACCACAAAACACTACCCATGGGGGCCGCGGCCAGGAGTGGTTTCATTGCTACCACTACCAACCAGCCCATCGCAATGTAGACAACGGTGGAGGCCACACCAAAACGACCTGTGTAAAAGAGTTTCAAGACTATGCCGACCACGGCGATACCCCATTCCAGGCACAACAAAGTCCAGACCCAGCCTCCATCAAAATAGATCAGAACAAACGGCGTGTATGTTCCAGCGATGAGTATGTAAATAGCG
>CAYOGN010000068.1:0-15292 GCA_964403545.1 uncultured Gammaproteobacteria bacterium | reverse complement strand
GTATCCATTACTTCACCGGTAATGGTTCTACGCTCCCCATCGGCAGCGTACACAGTCCCATTCATCGCGCCCATAAGAAGCAAAAAAAGACCAAATGCGCGTAATTCTATTTCGTTTCTCATTCTGTGTTTCTTTATTTACAAATAACTGTCGATCAAAAATTGGCCAAAATTCTCTCGTAGACCCCACCTGTCCCAAATAGTTTATTAAGGTCAGTCATCTTTTAATCATATCAAATTATATTGAAGATATTATCAGGATCACCAGCAATTTGTCGAATAGCCGATAACAAACCAGGTATTTCAAACCTGTATCTCCACTCCAGATTTTACGCTATCATTTGTTTCCAACCTCCCTCAATTCCTCGTTTAAAACACCCGAGTATGAAAACTGTAAAAAAAGCCACTATCGCCTTCTCCCTTATCTGCCTGGCGTCAATTAGCCTCGCTCAGGATACAGAAAGCAACCAGACAGAAGAGAAACCAGATACCGAATTAAAAGTTTTTGGTAACTGGACTGTTCAGTGTATTGGTTCGAAGCAAAACGATGGTCAGGCCTGTGCACTTTTTACCCAGGTAACGCTGGAAAATGGTCAGAGGCTTTTAAGTTTTCAGGTACGCCAGATCAGTGCGACCCGGGAGCAAGGGTCGCAGAATTTTGTGGCCATAATAACGGTGCCACTAGGCGTACATTTACCAAGTGGAATGCAGATCCGGATAGACGACACATTGCCTCTGGAGTTAGGCTATGAACGGTGCGATCAGGGTGGCTGTTATGCCGGAACAACCGTTGGCGAAAGTTTGTCCTATGCGCTTAAAGCCGGTAAGGATTGCGTTATTTCCTTTAGTAATCTGAAAGGAAAAACAATCAAGGCAACGCTGTCTCTAAACGGATTCACCGCAGGATTTAATGCGCTTTAACGGTCGATTGATTACCGGTTTGTTCATTGCTTCCATGGGAGTTCTTCCAACAATATACCAATGATCGAACTCAACGCCAATTTTCGCGACAGAGTATTAATACACAGCGATAACATCCACTGGCAGGGCTCGCCTGTTCCCGGTGTTCACCGTCGCATGCTGGACAGAATCGGTAATGAAGTTGCCAGAGCCACCAGTATTGTCAAATTTGATCGTAATAGTCGTTTCTCGCCACATACACATAATGGCGGCGAAGAATTTCTGGTGCTTGATGGCGTGTTTCAGGATGAGCATGGTGACTATCCCGCAGGGTCTTATATTCGAAATCCCCCGCAATCCAGACATACCCCGGGATCTGCGTTGGGTTGCGTTCTATTCGTCAAACTCTGGCAATTTGATCCCGATGACCGCACCCATATCCGAACCAATGTAAACGAGATCGACTGCCAGCTGGATTCAGCTAATCCCGGGAGCTGGATTACACCCCTGTATCGGGATCAACGAGAACGGGTACAAATTGAACAATGGGATGCCAACACCAGGGTGACCATCGATTCTTCGGGAGGCGCAGAACTATTGGTACTCGAGGGCGAATTCGAAGAAAGTGGAGACGCCCTGGGGGTACGATCATGGTTAAGAATCCCTGATGGCAGGAAAACTGTTGCCAGGACAGGATCATCAGGTGCCAGAGTTTGGATAAAAACCGGACATCTGAGATTTATAAAACCGCCTGGAGTTTAAGGAAATTATTGCCCGGTAAACGTTATAATGGGCTTTTATCAGGCAAACAGAATAATCTTGATCGGGTATTCAGCCAACGAATATTTGATTTTTACAAATATCATATTATAGAGGATAGAGGAGAATAGAAATGACCAAGACAGTGCAACTAATCATTGATGGTACCAGTCATGAACTACCTGTTACCACGGGAAGTGAAGAAGAAAATGCTATTGATATTTCAAAACTCCGGGGCCAGACAGGCCATATTACACTGGACATCGGATTTAAAAATACCGGATCCACCAGGAGTGCAATTACGTTTCTGGATGGTGAAAAAGGTATTTTGCGATATCGGGGTTATCCAATCGAACAACTCGCCGAACAGGCCGAGTTTCTTGAAGTCGCCTATTTACTTATTTATGGCGAACTGCCTGCCAGGGAAGACTATGAAGCGTTCAAAGCCACCATAACGAACCATACAATTGTGCATGAAGACATGAAAATGTTCTTTGATGCGTACCCCTCCAGAGCACACCCCATGGGCATTCTGGCAGCATCTTTATGCACCCTTTCCACCTTCTACCCCGAGTCGCAAGACCCGAACCGCCCCCCGGAAGCCATTAACCTGACAATTCATCGTCTGTTGGCAAAATTACCCACCCTTGCAGCCTGGGCTTACAAGAATGCTATGCGTCATCCGGCGATGTACCCGTTGAATAAGTTTGACTACTGTGAAAATTTTCTGCACATGATGTTTGCTATGCCTTCAGAAGATTATGAACCGGATCCTGTTATAGTCAAAGCACTGAATAAACTGCTGATTCTGCATGCGGATCACGAGCAGAACTGTTCTACCTCCACTGTACGCGTAGTCGGATCTTCCCAGGCAAATCTTTATGCATCGATATCGGCAGGTGTATCCGCGCTTTGGGGACCTTTGCATGGCGGCGCCAATCAGGCGGTTATCGAGATGCTGGAGAAAATCAAGAATGATGGGGGAGATCTCGAAAAGTGGATCAACAAGGCCAAAGACAAGGCGGATCCTTTTCGATTGATGGGATTTGGTCACCGCGTCTATAAAAACTTCGATCCGAGAGCAAAGATTATCCAGAAAACTGCTGACGAAGTACTCGGACAATTGGGCGTCGTTGATCCAGTTCTTGACATCGCCAAGCAAGTGGAAGAAGTTGCCCTGAATGATGAGTATTTCAAGTCGAGAGGTCTCTACCCCAATGTTGATTTTTACTCTGGTATTATTTATCGGGCACTGGGCATACCTACTGAAATGTTTACCGTTATGTTTGCCATGGGAAGACTACCGGGGTGGATCGCTCAATGGAAAGAGATGGTCGAAGAAGGTCAGCCAATCAGTAGACCCAGACAGGTTTACACGGGAGAAAAAGAACGCGATTTTGTTGCTATGAATGACCGCTAACGTTCTGCTCGAATATAAATTTATCCAATGTACTTTCAAGGGCGGAAAAATCAGCAGGAATATCCAGCTTAACCCCGAGGGCATACATACTGGCGCCTAACGCATGCAGAGTCCGGAAGATATTATGGGCCCGACTCTGCTCGCACATTTGCCCACTCCTGACCTTTGGTCCACAGCGAAATCACTATGAGCTTTTATCAACCCGCCCCCTGCACCACCCGTCTGCAAAGAAGCGAATTGGCGGTACCAGGTTCCAGCCCGGAGATGTTTGAGAAAGCTGCAAACAGTGAAGCTGATTGTGTGTTCCTCGATTGCGAGGATGCGGTAGCACCGAATGACAAGGAACAGGCTCGGGCTAACATTATTGAGGCGTTGAACACAATCGACTGGAAAGCAAAAGGCAAAACCATTTCCATTCGAATCAATGGGCTCGACACCCACTACATGTATCGAGACCTGGTTGATATCATCGAACAGGCCGGACAATACATCGATACCATTTTGATCCCGAAGGCAGGAACAGCATCCGATATCTACACCGTCGATTGTCTTGTAACCCAGATTGAGCAGGCGATGGGCTATGAAAAGAAAATTGGCCTTGAAGCGCTCATCGAAACAACTCTGGGCATGGCCAATGTTGAAGCAATCGCACAGGGCAGCAGTCGCATGGAGGCGTTACATTTTGGTGTCGCTGATTACGCCGCAAGTTGCCAGGCAAGGACGGTTGTCATCGGCGGCCTCAATCCTGACTATCCGGGAGATCAGTGGCATGCCAGCTTGCAAAGAATGCTGGTCGCCTGCCGAGCCTATGGTTTGCGTGCGATCGATGGCCCATTTGGTGATTTTAAAGACCCGAGTGGTTATATCGATGCTGCAAAACGTGCTGCAGCCATGGGATATGAAGGCAAGTGGGCAATTCACCCGTCACAAATTGAGCTGGCCAATACCGTGATGTCTCCTCCGGAGGATGAAGTTTCCCGTGCGAAGAAAGTACTGGAAGCATTGGACTGCGCGGCCAGGGCGGGTAAAGGAGCCGCTGCTCTCGACGGCAAATTAATTGACGCCGCGTCTGCCAGAATGGCGGAAAATATTGTGCGGCAATATGATGCCATCAACCGGACTGAATAAGTTTCTTTGAGAGATCTATGATCGCATTCAGGAACTCTTTAAATCTGGAAATTCGTTCGGAAAATACTTTTCGAGGCGAATATCTGCTGTCCTCGCATGCCCCTCCATCCCTTCCAACCGTGATATGCGTGCTGTTGCTTCGGCGACATACTGATTTCCGGGACCAACGAGCATATCGGCTTCAGGTAAGCCAAACAGCCCGAAAGCCATGGCAGTAACACCTTGCACGCCACCCAGATTGAGGATTGCGTCCGCTCCACACAGCTTCATCACCTCCCATTTCAATTTCTGCAAGTATCTTCTGTACTGTAGCCTGAACATCACCCGCTAAAATTTCTGTACCGGGTTTTGCTTTCTTCAGATATTCTATTGTCATATGGTCTTACACAGAAAATCTGCACCGGCGAATTTTACAATCGCCTCTGCCAATATATTAATGGTTGAATCGTCGTATGTCACGCCGGACTTTTTACTCCACAACCATTGATGATGAGGTATTGCCGAATTTGAACGCGGAAGTGTAACCGAATAGTGAAGCCGAACCACCCGTGTGGAGAAATACGATACGGTTATCCTTACTGAATTTTCCTTTGCGGATCAGATCAATCAACCCCGCCGCGCCTTTACCAGAATACACCGGATCAAGAAGAATCGCCTCCAGATGTGCAAACATGGCGATCGCTTCAATTCCCTCTGGCGTCGGAAGGCCATAGCCCTCACCAACGTAGTCACTATTTGCGATCACATCTTGCCGCAATACTATGCCAGGGCAGCCGAGTTTTTCCACGGTTGCGGCGGCCAGGTTATAGACGTTTTCTTCCTGTTTCTCTTTCTCCGCACGGACACTGATACCAAGTATCGGGATATTGGCATTCATCGCCTTAAATCCAGCGATCAATCCAGCCTGTGTTCCCGTACTACCTGTCGCATGGACGATATGATCGATCACCAGACCGCGCTCATTAACCTGATTGAGCAATTCCAACGCACAATTGACATAACCCAGGGCACCGGTCGTATTTGAACCTCCCCCTGGAATAGTGTAGACATTTCGACCGCCTGATTCGAATATTTTAGCAACGGCTTCCATTTCAGCATTCATATCAAGTCCGGGACCACGTTTTTCTACCGTTGCACCATGTAGTTGGTCAAGGAATACGTTTCCATTGCAATTGTAGTTAGGCTCATTGGAACCGGTACGGTCTTCCAGAAGAAGATGACAGCCCATCCCCAACTTTGCTGCAAATGCTGCGGTCTGGCGTGCATGATTTGATTGCGTAGCGCCCTGCGTCAATACCATATCGGCACCTTGTGCCTGCGCTTCAGCCATCAGAAACTCGAGTTTACGGGTTTTGTTTCCACCGGTGGATAGTCCGGTACAATCGTCTCGCTTGATCCAGATTTCAGGGCCATCAAGCGCCTGGGACAAGCGATCCAGGCGTTCAAGTGGTGTCGGCAGGTGGGCCAAATGTAACCGTGGGAATCGGGCTAGATGCATAACAACTAAATTATATTAAAATACGAAAAACGAGTATTGCATGTAATATTTATCCATGCAAACGCACAATCCTTGTTGCAATATGGATATTTATCATAATATAAAAAATAGATGCCCCTCAAATGGCTTGAGAACATACTTACGGTAATGGAAACCGGTTCGTTTATACGAGTTGCCGAACAGCGATTTCTGACCGTGCGAACTGACGATTATGGCGATACGCCTGAATGATCACGATTCTTCGGCCAGGGACTCTGTCTGGGAAGTTGTTTCGTCTATTGCAGATATATCTCCAATCAATCAAAATTGAGATCGATTTCAGTCGTAACCAGGGGCAGGATCGGTTTCATTTCCTGTGAGGGTAGTTTGATCACCCATTGACCGATCGAGCGAATGTTCCAGTTCTGTCCCTACTTTTGAAGGATTTGTCTCTTTGAGTTTATAGGCTGCGACCAACTGCAGAAATGCATAAAGTTCCCCGGAACTATCAAAATCACCATTGCGGATGCGTTTTACCAACACTCGGGAGAGTTCCGGTAATGTGCCATCGAAATCAAGCAGTTGGTGGAGATTCCGGCCCAGTTTTTGTTCGATTTCGATACCGGCATCGAGTTCCCGTTCCACAAGGGTAATGGCTCTGACAATCATCAAAACCTGATACCGGGTTTCGGCTGAGAGACCAGGTAATACCGAATCAACCAGTGCTCGCCTGGCTTCGGCAAGGAGTGCCGAACCATGAGGTTGATCCCGTATCATGCCGCTCTCCAGAGCGCCGGAGAAGTCAACCTCAGCACCTGGTACTCGAGTGCTGGCAACAGTCGGCCAGAAAGGGCTAACTCCAGCGATCGTTGAGTGCCGGACAGGTGGCGATGGGCCTGTTGTAGTGCAATGACGGCCCATCGGATGTGAGCCAGCATCTCCCAGAAAGTTACTCCATCATCAATCACCTTCCCCGAGCCTGCTTCATAACTGTCATAAAAAACACGTCTCGATGCAATTCCGCCCGCTTCGAGGTCCGGGCGACTGAAACGCCAACATTCTGCACAGAACCAGCCAAGATCACACATCGGATCGCCCCAGGCGGCGAACTCCCAGTCCAGAATAGCAGTAAGGCCATTTTCATCGACCAGATAATTACCGGTTCTGAAATCCCGATGCACCAGGGTGATCTCCGGGTCGGGAGGGAGATGCAGCTCTGCCCATCTCAATCCCCACTCCAGCATCGGTCGAACTTCATCCAGATTGTCGAGATACTGGCGCAACGTCACAATCATTTCAAGGGCCGGGTGATTGTCTGGCCGTCGAAGAAATTCGAGGCCGTTGTATGGCGGACGGATTGAGTGAATACGAGCGAGTTCGCGACCAAGTTGTTCTGCAAGCGTATCCCGATTGCCGCCGAGTTGTAAATCCTTGACGATTTTTGGCCCCAGCCCGATGCCCTCCACCAGTCGCATAACATAGAAAACACGACCCGTTACATCCAAATCATCGCATAGCCACAGAGGTTCAGGCACGGTTACTCCAGTCGCATACGCAGCACACAGAACCCTGAACTCCTGACTACGCGACAGGCTGCTATCCACACTCGAAGGTGCGTCGCTGCGAATCACAAACCCGTGGCGACCAGAATGCTGTCCACCAACGATGACACAATCAATTCGCCAGTTTTCCTGGATAGCACCACCGGTCAAACAATTTACCGTTTCGATTTCCACCTTTTCGGCAGCTGCGACCATCGCCAGCCAGGACTGCAATCTGTCCCGGCAATGCTCAAGTCCGTTCATGACCAGTTCCAGAACGCCTCTCCTTCCTGTTCAAGATGGCGTGCGAGAACCATCCGGTGGACTTCCGAAGCCCCATCTACCAAACGTGCCTGGCGAGCGTAACGGTACATCCATTCAAGGGGAGTATCTTTTGAATAACCCCGGGCCCCACATAATTGAACTGCTGTATCAATGGCTTTGTGCAGCGTATCGGCAACCTGAATCTTGGCCATTGAGACTTCCTTGCGGGCAAAGCTGCCAGTATCCAGTTTAAATGCAGCTTTCATCGTCAGCATTCGTCCGATTTCAATTTGCATAGCTGCTTCGGCCAACAGGCCCTGAACCGATTCTCGATCCATGAGCTTGATGCCGAAGCTCTCTCGTTCCCGGGCGTAATCCAGCCCGATGGAGAGGGCACGCTTCGACATCCCCAGCCATCTCATACAATGGGTAAGCCGTGCTGTGCCCAACCTGATCTGGGTTACTTTGAGACCGTCTCCAATTTCCATCAGCCGGTTTTCATGAGGAATTTCCAGACCGTCAAAAACGAGTTCACAATGGCCGCCGTGTTCTTCCGGTCCCATGATGGGAATCCGCCGTTCAATATGCCAGCCGGGTTGATCACGGTGGAAAAGGAAAGCCGTCAAGCCCTTGCGGGTATCGTCAGAGGTACGCGCAATCAGAATAAAATGCTGCGCGACTCCGGCACCGGTAATGAAAGTCTTGCGGCCATGAATAATCCAGCGGTCCCCTTTCCTCTCCGCCCGGGTCAGCATCAGGGACGGGTCAGAACCGGCTCCCGGTGCCGGTTCGGTCATGGCGAAGGCGGAATGCGCATTGCCATCGATAATCGGCTGAAGCCAGCGTTCCTTCTGGTCATCTCTGGCGACCTTCTCAAGAACAATCATATTACCATCGTCTGGAGCGGCACTATTAAAACAAACCGGACCAAAGATCGAGCGATTCATTTCTTCGTAGCAGGCCGCCATACTGACGATATTCAGGCCACCACCACCACGTTCCTTTGGCATTTGTAACGCCCATAACCCTTCGGTTTTTGCCCTCGACCGTAGATGACTCAACGGCTCCATGGCAATATTTTCGTGTTCATCACGGGCCGCCGAATCCTGCTCAAGGGGCAATATATGCTGCTCAACGAAGTCATGAATTCTCAAACGTAGTTCTTCAATTTCAGGCGCAAGTCGGAAATCCATGGAAGCCTCTTCTTTAAAGTGAGTTAACAAGATGCCCGCCATCAACGGGGAACACAGTTTCAGCCGTAACTCCGGAACTCCAACACAATAAGGCACCGATAGTGACCACCCGTTTTACTGCAAGATCGATTTCCATCAACTGCTGTCGGCCTGTATCTGTTTACGTAGTGCAAATTTTTGTATCTTGCCGGTTGCCGTCTTTGGCAAGGGGCCAAAGACGATAGTTGTAGGCACCTTGAAGCCTGCGAGATTCTCTTTGCAAAACAAGATTATCTCATCAATATCTGCTTCCATACCCTCTTTAAGAGTTACGAATGCACAAGGGGATTCTCCCCATTTCACATCTGGTTTTGCCACTACGGCAGCTTCCAGCACCCTGGGATGACGATAGAGTACTTCTTCCACTTCCAGGCTGGAAATGTTTTCACCACCCGAAATGATGATATCTTTGGAACGATCCTTGATTTCAAAATAACCGTCTGGATGCCGTACCGCCAGATCACCGGTATGCAACCATCCACCACGGAACACTTCCGCGTTGGCATCCGGGTTTTTAAAGTAACCCTTCATCACCGTGTTACCACCCAGCATGAGTTCACCAATAGTTTCTCCATCCCACGGCGCCTCTTCCATGGTTTCAGGATCGGCAACGATGGCTTCTTTCAGAGTCAGATACCTGACCCCCTGCCGGGCCATCCTGCCTGAACGGACCTCAGGATCAAGATCGCCCCATACATCCTGCCAGGCACAAACCAATGAAGGTCCGTAGGTTTCGGTCAGACCATAGAGGTGTGTGATGCGAAATCCATCACGCTCTATTGCTTCGATTACCGCCGATGGTGGTGCGGCGCCACCGGTGGCCAGTTCCACGGTCTGGCCGAATGCCACTTTCTCCCTGTCTGGCGCATGTGCCAACATGGTCAATACCACTGGCGCACCGCACATATGGGTTATGTCATGGCGTTTAATCATGGGGAAAATGACCGCCGGTTCGACCTTTCGCAGGCACACATGGGTACCACATGCGGCGGTCACGGCCCAGGTGAAAGTCCAGCCATTGCAGTGAAACATCGGCAGGGTCCAGAGGTAAACAGCATTCCGGTCAAGACCCATGGTCGCCATGTTGCCGAGGGCGTTCAGGTAAGCGCCTCGGTGGTGATATAGAACCCCTTTGGGATTACCCGTCGTGCCAGAGGTATAGAGCAGGCAGATCGATTGCCATTCGTCCACTGGTTCAGCAAATTCAGCGCTCGGATCGCCCTCCCGCAAAAAGGCTTCGTAGTCAATCTCACCGAGTAGTTCACCACCTTCTCCAGCCGCATCATCAATATCGATCACCAGCGGGGGGGTCTTCATTTGCACCAATGCCTGTCTGATAACTGGCGAGAACTCCCGATCAGTAATCAATACTTTAGCTTCACCATGCTCGAGAATAAATGCGATGGTGTTGCTGTCGAGACGAATATTGAGCGGATTCAGTACCGCTCCCGACATCGGCACTCCATAGTGTGCCTCCAGCATTGCCGGCACATTGGGCGCCATAATCGCTACCGTGTCGTTACGCCCAATTCCGCGCCTGGTGAGCGCCGAGGCGAGTCTACAGGCGCGCTCAAAAAATTGCCGATAGCTATAGGTTTGATGACCGTGGATTACCGCCACCTTGTCCGGGTAGACCATAGCGGTCCGACGAAGAAAATCAACCGGTGTCAAGGGCACATAGTTTGCGTTGTTCTTATCCATCTATTCGATTTCCTGTGAACTTGACCTCGAACCGGTGACTTGACCCACCGCCCTTTTTTACCAATTTATTACAGAAAATAATAATTGCACCCAAATTTCTCAATAGCAACATTAGCCCAGCAAAACCAGCGACAATGCTGGCCAGAATGCAATGATCGCTACCGACACCAGCAGAAACAGGAAAAACGGCAGGGTCGAGATATAAATTTCGACGATGGACCGGTCGAACCGGTGGCTGGCGATAAACAGATTGAGGCCCACGGGCGGGGTAATATATCCCAGTTGCATGGTGGCCAGGAACACAATGCCCAGATGTATCGGGTGAATGTCGTACTGCAAGGCCACAGGCAGGATCAACGGCACCACCAGCACAATGGCGGAAAATATGTCCAGGATGGCACCAAGAATCAAAAGGAAAGCCATCAGCATCAGTAAGAAGGTTATTTCACCGTCCACAAAACTGCTGATCCATCCCAGTAATTGCTGCGGTATCCCGGCATCGATCATGAAATTCGTGGATGCGCGGGAAACACCCAGAATCACCATGATGCCACCAACCAGTATCATGGATTCGCCCATGATCGAAGGCAATTTCTTCCAGGGAACTTCCCTCAGAATAACAAGATCCACGATCAACACGTAAAGTGCAGTGACCGCAGCTGCTTCTGAAATGGCGAAATAACCACTGTAAATGCCCCACAATACCACTACTGGCAAAGGGACTTCCCAGATCGCTTCTCTGAGTGATCGCCGGACTTCCAACCATGAAAAATCCGATAACGGGGTACGGATGGCATTGTTTTTCCAGACACTGTAAGCGGACAGGACCGCCAGCATCAGAATGCCCGGCAGGATTCCGGCGAGAAATAATTGCTCGATCGATATCTCGGCAACGATGCCATAAAGTATCAACGGTAACGATGGTGCAAACAACAGGCCAAGACTGCCGGCTGTGGTCACCAGGCCGAGACTGAATTTCTCTGGATAGCCGGCTTGTTGCATGGCTGGAAAAAGCAGCGCGCCGAGAGCGATAATGGTCACCCCCGAGGCCCCGGTAAAAGCGGTAAATAGTGCACAGGCGATCAGTGATACCACGGCCAGACCCGCCGGCATCCAGCCAAATAGCGCTGTGGTTACCCTTACCAGCCGCTGCGGCGCTTCGCTTTCGCTCACTAAATAGCCGGCGAACGTAAACAAAGGGATAGCCAACAGGATGGGCATTTCGGCAATGCCGAAGAACTCGATTGCGACAACCTGTAAATCAACATCCGCCTGGTGGAAATTCCACAGCGCGCTGGCTGCGATGATGGCAAACAACGGTGCGCCCAGCAGGGCCAGAACCAGCAATATCGGACCCAGTATCATCATGCCCGTTTATTTCTCCCGATAAACTCAAATGCCTGATTCATCGCGTGAACGACGTGACGGTATGCCATCAGGCCAAACCCGATGGGCAACGCGAGCTGTAACACCCAGGCCGGTATATCACCGAGCAGGGTGTCCCCGTAATGGTAGGTTGTGCTGACGAATCTGATGCTGTGCCACCCAATCAGTGCACAGACGACTGATGTAAACAAGTTTGTAGCCACATGCGCGGCGGTCATTATTCGGTCGGACAAAAAGCGATCAAATACCGTGATGCTGATGTGTTTGTCAGCGCGGCTGGCGGCCACTGCACCAGCCAGGGTTAACCAGAGAACCATCAGGCGCAGCAGTTCGTCGCTCTGGAAAAAAACGACACCAAATATATTTCTGCCAATAATCTGCCCCCCTGCCAGTAAAATCATGCCGCCCAAAATAAGGGCCAGAATCGCGGTCTCTATCCAGGCGCCAGCTTTTTCAAGGTTTTTCAGCCCCTCGGAAATTCTACTCACTGCGTGCATTCAGCAGCACTGGAGTTGGAACGATAGGCCGCCAGGTAACAATTCATTTCATCCAGCAGCGCCGGGTTGAAGCCGCCATCCTTGGCAAACTGGAGAATTGAGGCCGATACCCGGCGAACCCACTCTTCCGCCTCGCTGGCTTCAACGGCGACGAGTTGCAAGCCGTCATCCAAAAGCGCCTGCAAGGCTTCCCTGTCTTTGGCTGCACTTTCCTCGTCAAATTTCCGATAGATGACTTCCATCACTTCCCGCACTATCGACTGATCTGCAGCGCTGATACGATTAAACGCCTTGCCATCGATCACCAGCATGGCATAGATATAAGCGATTGGCAGATCCGTGATGTACTTAACCACAGTGTGCCATTGCAGCACGATGGCGCCTATCGCAGGACCCATTACGGTATCTACCAGTCCGGTTTGCAAACCGGTTAAAACGGACGATATGGGCAGTGTCACTGGCGCAATACCGAGCGCCCTGGAGGTTTCGTAAGAGGCGATATCTCCTTCTGGTATCCAGATTTTTATGCCTTCCATATCTTTCATGTTCGCTACAGGATTATTGGACATAATGTATGCAAAGCCGCCGCCTACAATTCCAAAATTAACGTAGCCGGCCTGCTCGAACAGTGCGCGCAGCTTGCCATCCATATGCCGACGTACGAACTTTACCTCTTCCAGTGAATTGAATGCCATCGGCGCGCCATACACTTGTATATCCGGCTGGAAGTCGATTAATCCCCCGGAGGTAAAGGCGGCGCCGTGTAACTGTCCGATTCTCATTTTACGACGGACCTGGTTATCAGTTCCCTGGACTCCACCAGTATAGAATTTGAATTTTACCCGGCCCTCGGTACGTTGAAAAATCTCGGCCGCACCTTTACGCATGTTCATCACCCAATCGGAACTTTCGGGAACGACGGTAGCGATTTTAAAGATCGTTTGCGCTTCTACAACAGAACCAAGAGAAATCAGTACGAATCCCAGTATCGAGAAACCTTTTAAAATTTTCATTATCAACCTTTGGTGCAACTAAAAGTAATCGTCTGCTGAATCCAGCATGGCCCGGGCTTCACGCTGCGCGAGGATGTTAAACAACGTATTGCCATCTACCACCGGATCGGCCTTCACTACGTCGTTCAAGAGTTGATCGTGAAGTTCCCTGTCATACAGCGTCCGTGCATAATAATTTGCATAATCCAGATAAATCGAGAGATCCCGACCGGCAGACAGTTTGATGGCCCGCTCGTAGTGCTCCTGACCTTCATCGAACTTTCCACCCAATGCAGGTGGACGGATGGTTTTCAGAACTCCCAGGTAATGTTGAACTTTAACCTGCTGGAATTGAGGATCCAGTTCACCGATTCGGTTTAATACAGCTTCAACTCGTGGTAGCTTGGTCAAAGCGGAAAAATTACCACTATGAACCTTGATATAGGCGATCCAGGATAGTCCATAAGTATACAACGAAGCCGTGTCTTTCTTCTGCAACTGCTCCAGGGTTGTAACAAACGTATCGTAAGGCATTTCAGCCAGGCCGCAAGCCCTTGTGTTGGTAATACACAGCGCTCTTTCTGCATAGTCACCGGAGCGGGCAGTCAGTCGATCAGCCCTCGATGGATCGTCGACAAACACTACGCCGTAAGCTGCATACAGTTCTGCCGCCGCCTCCAGCATTGCCGGATCATTGGGTGACCCTGCGATGAAGCTGTCCAGCATCAACAGGTATGCCGGCGCGCCATCGCGCACTGTTTCAGGATCATCCTGGTGAAGGATGGCTACACTCAGGTTTGATGCCAGATCGTTGGTCGCATTTGATATCAGCGTGGAGCAGCCAGTCAGGTTGAACAGGCACAGCGATACAAGGAGCTTCCCGTTCATGGCCCTCCTCTTGTTTATTTTTGGAATTTGTAGCGAAAACGCCATAATCTTGATTATAGCGTGTACCAGGCACTTTCTTATACAGGCGCACGATATTCGAATTGTTTGATCATCTGCGTGTGATTGAATTCATCCATCCGACTGCGCGAAGTATCCGCGATAGGCTCAAGATTGGTTCAACACGATATCCGGCACCGTATCGCGTAAGGTAAACTGTTGAACTTTCGTAAATTGCGGGCAGACCACAACGAAGCGCCGGTAAATTGCGAGAAAATGATGACTGACAGAATATATGCGGGTCAATTCATGTGGCGTTATCGTCGCGCAGACTCAAGCCTGAAATTCGGTTGGTATTCTGTATGGTTGATGCTAGGCCTCGCGTTCAGGCAGGTAGCTCAGACATTGCGTCATCCGATTCGGCTTCGAGGTCACCGAGCAGGTTGAAGTCATTCAGAATGCAATACAGTGATGGCACCAGGAATAACCCGACCATGGTCGCCGAGGTGAGCCCAAAGGCCAGACTCACCGCCATCGGAATGAGGATCTGCGCCTGCAGGCTGGTCTCCAGTAGTAACGGCAGGAGGCCGGCAATGGTCGTAATCGAGGTCAGCAAAATAGGGCGAAAACGCGTCCGCCCGGCGAGTTTTGCTGCGCGTACGACATCGATCCCCTGGGCGCGTTCGTCGCGCATAAATACCACTAATAGAATCGAGTCGTTGACGACGACACCGAATAATGAGGCCATGCCGACAATACTCGGCATGGTGAGATCGAGACCCAGCAGGTAGTGTCCAAACATCACACCGATGAGCGCGGTTGGAATCACCATCATCACCGTAATTGGCGCGAGGTAACCTCTAAACTGGAAGGCCAGCAGCATATACACTCCGATTAATCCGAGTACGACATTGCGTAACATCGATTGACTGGTTTCCGCCGAATTTTGACTCTCGCCCTGGATGTCGATTTCGATGTCGGGGTATTTTTCACGCAATCGTGGAAATAAATCGGCGCTCACGAGGCCGAGCAATTCCTGCGCATTCACAGTGTCGCGTTGAACATCGCCATACACCGTGATTGCGCGTTGGCGATCGACGCGATTAATGCG
>CAYOGN010000067.1:0-36959 GCA_964403545.1 uncultured Gammaproteobacteria bacterium | reverse complement strand
CTTCGGAGCAGCCAAAAGAAGCATTGATCAGAATTGAATAGGGTGATTGAAAACCCTGGCGCTGGCAGCTAATCACCCACTTCAGGCCGCCTGGGAAATATTGGAAATTTGCTTCGGTATCTCATTCAAAATTGGAAAGCGGATAGTGGTCTTGAGGCCGGGTTGATTGTCCGTTAATGTGATTTTGCCACTATGCATGGATATTACTGCTGATACCATGCTAAGACCAAGCCCGTTACCAGAAGTACTTCTGCTACGGTCCAGCCGATAAAATCGTCTGAACACGTTTACCATCTCGTTTTCCGGAATACCAGGACCATTGTCAGCAATGATTATGACAGCCTCATTGTGCACCTGGCTGAGGGAAATCCAGATTTCGCCATCCCGGGGAGTGTACTTGATTGCATTTTCTATGAGGTTTGCAAGTGCCTGGAAAAGCAGATCGCGGTCCCCCCATGTGTGGATGTTCTGGCCCAGGGTGATGTGCAGCTTTTGCGATTTTTCTTCTGCAAGAGGTTCATAGAATTCGGCCACATCTTCGAGCAAGGTTCGAAAATCCAGCGCGCAAAAACCGGCGGTAATCTGTCCGGCTTCGATCCGGGCAATTCTGAGCAATGCATTGAATGTAACGAGCAGAGAATCTGCTTCCCGAATGGAACTCTCCAGATTGGCAGCAGATTTGGACTGCGGAATTTCTTCCTGCCGTGCTTCTTCCAGGTGCTGACGAAGGCGAGTGAGGGGTGTGCGCAGATCGTGTGCAATGTTGTCTGATACTCTGCGTATATCTTCCATCAGGGTTTGAATCCGGTCCAGCATCTGGTTCAGATTTTCTGCTACCTGGTCGAAATCATCATTTCGTGTGGTCACGGGAACCCGTCTTGATAAGTCACCTGACATAATGATCCGCGTGGTTTGGTTAATGCGTTCGATCTTACGTACGGTTCGACGGCTCAACACCAGCCCGCCAGCGAATGCGAGCAGCAACATGATTGCCAAACCCCAGGTAAGTGCTTGCACAATACTATTTTTGGCCTGGGTTAACTGATGAATATCGCGTCCAACGAGAAGGCCATACTGACCCGGAAGCCGAAAAATTCTGGCCCTGGCAAGATGAGTTTCGTTGGTCTGTTCATTCACTTCCAGGGCGAATTCCAGCCAGTTATTGTTGATAGAAGCATTTTTTGGCCAACGATCCAGATTGCCAACCAGTGGTTCCAGGGTAAAAGTAGTCAACAGGTAAATCGAATTGCCTGTTGCCTGTTGCCGGTTCACCCTGTCTGTAATCAGCTTGGTTAATCCATCCAGGCCTTCCTCATCGTAACGTTCTGCAAGACCCTGAATTTCTGCCTGGATGGTATTGTCCATTTGCTGCGTCATATAAGACGCGGTAAAAACATAAAAAAAGTAAAACAGAATCAGGGTTGAACTGCTAAATATAATGGCATAAAGCAGGGCAAGCCGAAAAGTGTAGCTGTGAAAAAGTTTACGTTTTTGTTTCACGCAGTATGTAGCCCGCACCGCGTACGGTGTTGAGCATCTGGGTATCGAAACTCTTGTCAATCTTGCCGCGGAGTCGGCTGATATGGACATCAATCACATTGGTCTGGGGATCAAAATTGTAGTCCCATACATTCTCCAGCAGCATGGTACGTGTCACTACCTGGTCGCTGTGACGCATCAGGTACTCAAGCAGGCGAAACTCTCTGGGCTGCAGGTCAATTTCTGTTTCGCCCCTGCGTACCTTTCTTCCGAGTAAATCCATTTGCAGCTCGCCTACTGTCAGCGAAGTTTCTCTGGCCTCTGTGACGTTGCGTCTTGCGAGGGCTTCGAGTCGGGCCAATAACTCGGAAAAGGCGAATGGTTTGGTGAGGTAGTCATCACCACCCATCTTCAATCCTTCAACCCTGTCGCTGACTTCACCGAGAGCGCTTAAAATTAAAGCGGGCGTCTTATCGGCTGATTCACGTAAACTATGAATCAGTGACAGTCCGTCGAGATTTGGCAACATGCGATCAACAATCAAGGTATCATATTGCCCCCTGGTTGCCATTTCGAGGCCTTGATCACCCTCACGGGCTGTATCCACGGTGTGACCGGCCTCAGTCAGACCTTTGTGAATATAGGCTGCTGTAGCTTCATCATCTTCAACAATCAGAATATGCATATCGGTTGGCGGAATTAGTACTTCGGGTGATTTATAATACCAGTGCTCTATCAAATCGGGCGAGTTTGAGTATTAGCCTGTCAGGATTGGCCGTTGTCATTGCCCCGTATTTTAACCTGATTTCAGAACTATTGGTTCAGCAGGAGGTAATTTGCGAATCCGTGAACATAAGGTGCCCTTATAAGAATATTAGCCGAAATGGATCCTGCAATAATTACCAGTGAAGACCACGTAAAGTTGAAGCGTGAATTAAAACGGGCGGTAAGGATCGACCCCGATCTTGGTCAACTGGTCTGCAGGGTCGGGTTGCCGGAGCCACGTAAACGCTCACCGGACTTTGAGACTTTACTGCAAATTATCGTGTCGCAGCAACTGTCCACTCATGTTTCAGCGGTAATTTCCGGGCGATTAAAAAAGCTTTGTGGGGGCAGGATTACATGGAGAAAAATTCTTAATCGGAGTGATGAGGAACTAAGACAATGCGGCCTATCGTGGCGTAAGGTGGAGTATGCACAGAACCTGGCCGAAATAATCAGGCAAAAAAAGCTGGATTTAGCTCTGTTGGCCCACATGGACTCAGAAGCAGTGATTCGACAACTGACAGAAATACGCGGATTTGGCCGTTGGTCTGGAGAAATTTTTGCGATGTTTGCTCTTGATCACAAGGATATATTTCCTGCGGACGATCTGGCGTTACAAATTGCAATACAGCGATACCTGGAACTCCAGCAGAGACCTAAAGGAAAGCAAACCGCAGAGATCGCAAAACGCTGGTCACCCCACAGGTCAGCCGTAGCATTATTGATGTGGAAGTTTTATGGTTCAACGACAATGGATTAGTACTTTGTCCATGATTACGAATTTGATAGAGCACCGGTACAGAAACTGATAACAAAAAGGCTGCCGGGGCAGCCTTTTTAATTGATTACTCAGTGCACCAGATTTAATGAGCCAGAATTTGACTGAGGAACAGTTGGGTACGTTCATGTTGTGGATTGTCAAAGAACTCATTGGGGTTGTTTTCCTCTATTATCTGGCCCTCATCCATAAAGATTACCCGATTGGCGACGGTCTTGGCAAATCCCATTTCGTGGGTCACGCATAACATGGTCATTCCTTCATGGGCCAGTTCGACCATTACGTCAAGTACCTCCTTGATCATTTCCGGATCGAGTGCCGAGGTCGGTTCATCAAATAACATGATACGTGGATTCATACACAAGCTGCGGGCGATGGCGACACGTTGCTGCTGCCCCCCTGATAACTGTCCGGGATACTTGTCGGCCTGCTCCGGAATTTTAACCCGCTCCAGATACTTCATGGCAGTTGCATTGGCTTCTGACTTGGGTTGTTTTCTGACCCAGATAGGCGCCAGGGTGCAATTCTCCCTGACCGTCAAATGCGGGAAAAGATTAAAATGCTGAAACACCATGCCCACCTCCTGACGAATAGTATTAATATTCTTGAGGTCATTGGTGAGTTCCACCCCGTCAACAATAATATCTCCCTGCTGATGCTCTTCGAGCCGGTTGATGCAGCGGATCAAGGTTGATTTGCCAGAGCCGGAGGGGCCGCAAATAACGATACGCTCGCCACGGGTAACATCGAGATTAATATCTTTCAAGACATGAAACTGGCCATACCACTTATGCATCGCAGCAATTTTGATGGCCAGTTCGGTGTCCTGACTTTGATCTGTGTTTGATTGATTAGACATTTTATGGGTACCCAGTTATCGTTTGTGTCCGGTTTCGAGTTTACCTTCAAGATAAAGTGAATATCGTGACATCGAAAAGCAAGAGATAAAGAAAAATATAGCGACAAAAATATACACTTCGTTGGAAAGCCCGGTCCATTTGGTGTCGGCCAGGGAAGCCTGCCCAATACCCAGTGGATCAAGTAATCCAATAATGATGACCAGTGTGCTGTCTTTATAGAGGCCGATAAAAGTGTTAACGATGCCGGGGATGGAAATTTTCAATGCCTGGGGTAGCACGATCAGTCGCATCGAGGGCCAGTACTTCAGTCCCAATGCATCGGCCGCCTCGGTCTGCCCTTTGGAAATAGCCTGAAGTCCACCACGGATAACCTCCGCCATGTAGGCCGAGGCAAACAGCGTCACCATAATCAGTACCCGCAGCAGGAGGTCAAATTTAGTCCCTGGTGGTAAAAAGTAGCTGAGCATGGTTGATGCCACGAACAGCAGGGTGATTAATGGTACGCCCCGCATAAACTCAATAAAGCCGATGCAGAAAATCCTGATAATGGGCAGATTGGATTGCCGGCCTAATGCCAGCAGGATGCCCATGGGCAGGGAAAACGCAATGCCGGTGACACCGATGACCAGGGTCAGCATAATTCCGCCAAACTCACTAGTCGCTACCACAGGCAAGGAAAGAAATGGAAGCCCCAGAAAGCTTCCACCGATCAGGAGCCACCCGCCAATAAACGGGAACGCTATGGCATAATATAGGCCATATTTGCGAAAAGGTATTTTGTCAAATAGTACCGGTGCAATGGCAAGACACAACATGATAAACGATAGATTGACTCGCCAGCGTTCTGTCACCGGGTAGAATCCATAGGTAAACAGCTTGAAACGTTCACCGATAAACGCCCAACAGGCGCCATCTCCGGCAGCCTTGCAGGCATTACGATCCTCGCCGACAAACACCGCATCAAAAAAGAACCAGTTGACGGTTGCCGGGACTATCTTGTACAGAAACCAGAATATCAGTATCGTCATGACGATATTGGTTGGGGACGAAAACAGATTCCCCCGGATCCAATGGATCGGACCAGCAGTCCCTGCAGGTGCTGGTAAATTCGGATGTTCGCCAGGCTTGTAGCTTTGATTGCTTGTATTCATGGTTATCCTCCTACCGCTCTACCAGTTTAATTCGATTGTTGTACCAGTTCATAAATGACGATATCAACAACGAGAAAATCAGGTACAGCCCCAATACCATGGTCATGGTTTCCATTTCGCGACCGGTTTGATTGAGCGTTACCCCGCCGAGTGTGGCAACAATGTCCATGTAACCAATCGCAATGGCCAAAGAGGAGTTTTTGGTAATGTTTAAATACTGGCTTGTCAACGGCGGAATGATAATCCGCATTGCCTGGGGGATCACCACCAGACTCAGGGTGCGGCCCCGGGAGATGCCCAATGCCGATGCCGCTTCGGTTTGTCCCCAGCTCACCGCGTTAATGCCGGCGCGGACAATTTCACCAATAAAAGATGCGGTATATAATGATAATGCAAGCCACAGAGCGATAAATTCGGGCCGGATAACCATCCCATCTTTATAATTGAATCCTTTAAGATACGGAATCTCCCAGGCGATGGGAGATCCCAATAGGAAGTACATGACAAACGGTACGCCGACGATGGCGCCCAGGCAAATCAAAAATACCGGGTAATGTTTGCCGGTTTCATCCTGCACTTTCTGTGCATACCGACTGAACCACCAACTGAAAATAATTCCGCCGATAAACAGGAAAAATACCATCCAGAACAGCGGTTCAAAACCAGGACTCGGGATAAATAATCCACGGTTGGTGAGAAAGGCAACATCGTTAACGACGATCGCATTTTTCGGTAACGGTAGCGAATGGACGATAAGTCCGTGGACCAGCAAAATATGCAGTAACACCGGCACATTGCGCACATACTCAATATAGACATAGGCTAATCGGTTAACGATCCAGTTTTTCGAAAGTCGGAATACGCCTAACAGGAATCCAATGATGGTCGATAGAATGATTCCAAATACGGCGACCAGCAAGGTATTGATGATGCCGACCAGCATCGCGCGAAAATGTGTTGAGCGCGAGCTGTATTCAATGAGATGCTGGCTAATGTCATAGCTGGAAGGCTGCCAGAGAAAATCGAAGCTGATATCCTTGCCGATTGCTTCCAGGTTAGTAACTGCGTTGCGCGCCATAATAAAGAAGAACGCAAAGATCGCGGTGAAAGCGAGTATCTGGACAATGACTTCTCGAGATTCCTTGTCATTCCACAATCGAGAGATGACGTTTCGCTGTGGTTGGGTGGTGGCTGTTTCACTCATTAGCTGCTTTCCACTTAAGTGTTTAATGACCTGGCGGTAAAAATACTGCCAGAGGTGCAGTTTTTCACTATCGATCTATCTGACGGTGCCAAAGCGGTTTTAATTTCTCCCGGCAAGGTCACTAGTGTAGGTGTATCTGGTGAGAATGTATATGCTGATTCAACATGGCGCCATTCCCGAGCGCTAGATCTTGTTTTCTTCTGGCTAAATAAATTTGGGGCGCCGTAGCGCCCCAAATTTGATTCCGAAGTTATCGAATCGGTGCGGCGTACAGGATGCCGCCATCTTTCCACAGGGCATTGAGACCACGCTCAAGCCCAATGGCGGTATCAGGACCAATGTTGCGGTCAAATGATTCACCATAGTTACCCACTGCAGAAATGGCGCGAAGGGCCCAGGCATTATCCAGACCCAGCATCTCTCCCATATTACTTTCGCTACCCAGCAGGCGGTTAATGCTCGGGTTGTCACCGGGAGTGGCTGCAAGTTCTGCAGCGTTCGCCTGGGTAATTCCCAGTTCTTCGGCATTGATCAGGGCACTAACGACCCATTTTCCAATATCGGCCCATTGATCGTCACCCTGACGAACTGCACCGCCCAAAGGCTCTTTGGAAATAATCTCCGGTAGAATCATATGGGCTGAAGGATCTTCCAGTGCGGCACGGGTTGAAGCCAGACCGGATGCGTCAGTAGTATAGACGTCGCATCGGTTTCCACCATAATTTGTAATGCCTTCCGCGTTGGTTTCGATCGCAACCGGTTCGTAGGAAATACCGTTAATGCGAAAGAAATCGGCCAGGTTAAGCTCTGTTGTGGTACCAGTCTGGATACAAACGGAAGCACCGTCCAGATCCTTGGCAGAAGAGACACCAAGTTCTTTGCGAATCATGAAACCCTGTCCGTCGTAATAGTTAACCGGCAAGAAGGTAAGCTTCAGGTCAGCGTCACGACTCATGGTCTCAGTGGTATTGCGAAACAGGATATCGGCTTCGCCGGAATTCAATACAGTAAATCGGGTTTTACCGGTAGTAGGAACGAATTTAACTTTTTCTCCATCGCCCAGTACGGCGGCCGCAACAGCACGACAGAAGTCGATGTCGAAGCCTTCCCATCGACCACTATCATTTGGCGCAGCAAAACCAGCAACACCGGTTGAAACGACACAGTTAAGTTCTCCACGGGCCTGAACATCTTCCAGCGTACCTGCCTGGGCAGACAATGCGGTCAGTGACAGGGCGGCAGCAATCGCTGTAGTTTTGGTAACTCTCATGAAATTTTCTCCTCGAATTATAAAGTGTGAGTTTTTTTGAAAACCAGATTATCAAGTTTATCAAGATGATAAACCATTTTATAAATACTGGATTGACGGAAATTGTAGCGTAAAAGCGAATGAAAATGTATTGGTTAACGAGATTAATTGTTGTTTAGTTATTTTCATGAGAATAATTAATTACAGTTTGGTAAATGATTCTATATAAATTACCTATTAATCAACAGTTTATAAATAAAATATTAATTAATTCTTCGAAATCGCCTGCAAGTCAGCGTGGTAAGAAGAGCGTACCATTGGCGCTGAGGCAACATTGGTAAACCCCATTTTGTCTCCAGCAATGCGAAACTGGTCAAATTCATCCGGGGTCCAGTAGCGTTCGACATTGAGATGGTGCCGGCTTGGTTGAAGATATTGGCCAATGGTGATCATATCTACCTGATGGGCGCGTAAATCGTGCATTACCGCAAGGACTTCGTCCCGTGTTTCCCCGAGACCAAGCATGATTCCCGATTTGGTCAGCATATTCTGATTGAATTGTTTGGCCCGTTTTAACAGATCCAGGGAATATTGATAATCTGATCCCGGACGCGCCTGGCGGTATAACCGTGGCACAGTTTCGAGGTTGTGATTAAAGACATCCGGTGGTGTAGCACCGATAATTTCAACCGCGACATCTATCCTGCCGCGAAAGTCCGGGGTCAGGATCTCGATTCTGGTGGTTGGGCATCGTTTCCGTACTGCTCGAATACACTGGCTAAAATGTTCTGCCCCACCGTCACGTAAATCGTCGCGGTCAACGGATGTGATCACCACATATTTGAGCTTCATCAATTCGATGGTTTCTGCGAGATGCACCGGTTCCTTGCTATCAAGGGGGTCAGGTCGCCCATGGCCAACATCGCAAAATGGACAACGTCGAGTACAAATGTCGCCCATAATCATAAAAGTGGCGGTACCATTGCCAAAGCATTCTCCGAGGTTGGGGCATGCGGCCTCTTCACAGACAGTATGCAGCCCTTTTGCTCTCAGTGTAGACTTGAGCGCTGCTACCGCCTGGGTACCAGGAAAACTTGCCCTGATCCACTTCGGTTTGCGTAATCTCTGATCTCGTGGCCGGACTTCAACTTTAATCGGAATGCGCGCAGTTTTCTCCGCGCCTCGAAGTTTTTGCCCCTGTACTACGGGCTTCGGGCGGGGACTATGCTGAATCGTCATCTTCGTAGTCGGATAATGGAGGGCAGGTGCAGACAAGATGGCGGTCGCCCCACACATTGTCAATTCTGCCCACCGGGGGCCAGTATTTGTTTTCTCGCGTCTCCCGGGTCGGGAAGAAGGCCTGTTTGCGACTATAGGGGTAGGGCCAGTCGTCATCCACCAGAAGATGATAACTGTGGGGTGCATTTTTCAGCAGATTCTGTTGCTGGTCAAAGACGCCGTTTTCAATTTCACGAATTTCCTCACGAATCTGTATCAGGGCATCGCAGAACCGGTCAATTTCTGTCTGTGACTCACTTTCCGTCGGTTCAATCATCAGTGAATCAGGTACCGGCCACGACATCGTGGGAGCGTGAAAGCCATAGTCCATCAATCGTTTGGCGACATCCTCCACCGTGACGCCACTGGTTTCTTTCAACGGTGCCAGGTTGACCACACATTCATGGGCAACACGATCATTGGCGCCACGATAAACCACCGGATAGTATTCATTGAGACGGTGGGCAATGTAGTTTGCATTAAGGATCGCAACCCGGGTAGACCGGGTGAGTCCATAGGTGCCAAGCAGTTTGATATATGCCCATGAGATCAGCAGGATCAATGGTGAACCCCAGGGCGCAGCAGATATCGTGCCCAGCGGACTGGAACCATGGTTGTTACAACTCACCACCGGATGATCCGGCAGAAACGGTATAAGATGCTCTTTTACCCCGATCGGTCCCATGCCTGGCCCCCCGCCTCCGTGGGGAATAGCAAAAGTTTTGTGCAGATTGAGATGCATAACATCGGCACCAATTTCTGCGGGTCGGCAGATGCCAACCATTGCATTCATGTTGGCGCCATCCAGGTAAACCTGACCGCCGTTTTTATGTACGATGCTGCAAATAGTTTTTATTGAAGCCTCAAAAACACCGTGGGTGGATGGATAAGTCACCATGGTGGCAGCAAGATTCTCGGCATGTTGCTCTGCCTTGTCGCTGAAATCGTCCACATCAATATTGCCCTTCGGGTCACATTTAACAACCACCACTTTCATCCCTGCCATTACTGCGCTGGCAGGATTAGTGCCGTGGGCCGAGGAAGGAATCAGGCAAACATTGCGGTGGGCCTCCCCCTGGGAGCGGTGATAGGCGCGAATGGATAAAAGACCGGTATATTCCCCCTGGGAACCGGCGTTGGGCTGAAAGGAAAATCCGGCGAAATCAGTGATCTCGCATAGCATGGACTCGAGTTCACTGATTACCTGATGGTAACCAATGGCATGTTTGGCCGGTGCAAAGGGATGGATGTGAGCAAATAGTGGATTGGAAATGGCTTCCATTTCACTGGCTGCATTGAGCTTCATCGTGCAGGAACCCAGCGGAATCATCGAACGTGCCAGGGTAATATCCTTGCTGGCAGTCTTACGCAGATAACGCATAAATTCTGTTTCCGACCGGTACAGATGAAAATTGGGATGGGTCAAAAACTCACTTTTTCGCCGCAATGAGGCCGGAATCGAAGGTGGCAGATCGCGGTCGAAAAGAACGCCGCTAACACGTTCGGAAGTGGTCCCGGCAAATATCTGGACCAGGCCTTCAACTTTCTCGCGATTGATGGTTTCGTCGAGGCTGATACCGATATGATCATCATCCACTCTGCGCAGGTTGTAACGGGACTGTTCGGCCTTGTCGACAAAATAATCGGCGCGTCCTGATGTGCGCACCACGATGGTGTCAAAATAATGTTGGTGAACAATATCGAATCCCAGATCTTTCAGTCCCTCGGCCAGAGCCCGCGTGAGGCGGTTGGTTGCAGTTGCGATTCGGTTAAGTCCTTCGGGACCATGATACTGGGCGTAAAATGCGGCCATCACCGCGAGCAACACCTGGGACGTACAGATATTGCTATTGGCCTTGTCGCGGCGAATATGCTGTTCCCGGGTTTGCAGCGCCATACGATAGGCCGGCCTGCCCGAAGAATCGATGGCAACCCCAATCAGGCGACCGGGAACGGATCGTTTGAACCGCTCATGGGTAGCGAAGTAAGCTGCGTGGGGTCCACCAAAGCCCATCGGGATTCCGAAGCGCTGGGTGCTGCCAACGGCAATATCTGCACCCATTTCTCCCGGTGGCACCAATTGGGTCAGGGCCAGTATATCTGCCGCTACAATGGCCAGCCCATTGTTTGCCTTGAGCGTCATAACTGGTCCGGTCAGGTCGCGAATTTGCCCGGATAGCCCTGGATACTGGAATAACCCGGCGAAATAATCACCCTGATCAAGCTGATCCAGATCCCCTGTCACAACCTCGATTCCCATGGGCCTGGCTCTTGTTTGCACTACCGAGATCGTTTGTGGAAAACAGTCTATATCGACAAAAAACCGATTGCTTTTACTTTTACCAACCCGCCGCGCCATCATCATTGCCTCGGCCGCGGCAGTGGCCTCATCAAGCATCGAGGCATTCGCCAGTTCCATGCCAGTCAGATCCACAATCATTTGCTGAAATGACAACAGCACTTCGAGTCGCGCCTGGCTGACTTCAGGCTGGTAGGGTGTATAAGCGGTGTACCAGTCCGGATTTTCCATTACGTTGCGACGGATAACAGGCGGTGTTACGGTGCCGTAGTAACCCATGCCGATCAGGGAAATAGCCGCGGTGTTTTTGGCTGCAATCTGGCGGGTAAGTTTATTCAGGCGATTTTCATCCAGCGCTTCGGGAAGCGTGAATGTGCGCGTGCTACGGATAGCGGGGGGAATAGTCTGATCCACAAGCTCTTCCATGGAATCGAGCCCAAGGGTCTCGAGCATGGTGGTAATTTGTCCGGGATCGGGGCCAATATGGCGACGGGTAAAATCATCAGCTCTGGGCATGGGAAAATCTCTTTATAAAAGCCTGGCTCTTTAACAAGTCTGGGCTCAGTGAAAAACTGGGGTTTGTTGTGGTGTGATTGCCAGGTCAGGGGCTCGGTAAAGTCTGCGACTCATTCGGGCCGGAGATATTTCAGGCAAGAGACTCCACCAACTCTTTATAACTGGATTCATCCATCAGTTCGGCTAGTTGCGCGGAATCTGTTGGCCGAAGTTTGAAAAACCAGCCTTCTCCTGTTGAATCTTCGTTTACTTTTTCCGGGGTATCGACCAACTCTTCGTTCACCTCGACCACGACACCGGCAACGGGTGCCTTGACTTCACCGGCAGCTTTGACCGATTCCACCACCGCGGATTCCTCCCCCCGATCGAGTTCCCGGTCTATATCTGGCAGTTCGACGAAAACTACTTCGCCAAGTTGCTGCTGGGCAAAATCTGTAATCCCCACGGTGACAAGGCCGTCCTGCTCCCGTGCCCATTCATGATCACTTGTGTACTTCATACTCATGACAAATTACTCCAAAAATAATGGTTTGAATCTGGATTCTTAATCCAGCCTGTGAAATAAACTACCGATAGTATCGATGGGTAACGAAGGGTAGCTTTGTCACCGACACCGGTAGTAGTTTACTCCGAACTTCAGCTTGTAACAGAGTTCCCGGGGCAGTAAATTCTGCAGCTACATATCCCATACTGACGGGATGACCCAGCGAGGGGCTGAATCCACCACTGGTAATAAACCCCGCGTCATTCTGATCCTGGTCAAATAACCTGGTTCCGGTCCGCATCGGCGCCCGGCCCTGAGGCAGTAAACCGACCAGTTTCCTGTCAGCGCCATGGTCCAATTGCTGCAGAATGGTTTCCGCTCCGGGGAATCCCCCGCTTCTGGCTCCACTGCTTCGTCTCACAGGTGAAATGGCCCATTTCAAACCAGCTTCTATGGGTGTACTGTTGGTATCCATATCCTGACCGTAAAGGCAAAGCCCGGCCTCCAGCCGGAGCGAATCCCTCGCTCCCAGGCCTATGAGTTCGACCTCGGGATGAGACATTAAACCCTCGGCAAGGGGGATTGCCTGAGCTGCAGAAACTGAAATTTCAAAACCATCTTCGCCAGTATAACCGGATCGTGACACAATGCATTCACAGCCGAAAAGATTCATCTCCGCTACCTGCATGAACTTCATCGCCGCCAGCGATTGTCCCGCAGATTCGAGTACTACTGGTGACGCCGGACCCTGGAGTGCGAGCAATGCACGATCCTCCCACAGCTCAAATTCCAGTTGTCCACCGAGACTCGATACAAGATAGGCAAGATCCTGGTGTTTGCAGGCGGCATTCACCACCAGGTTGAAATGATCGCCTCCATTGATGACCATCAAGTCGTCAGTTACACCACCCCGGGCGTCAAGCAGCAACGCGTATTTTTGCATGCCGATGCCGAGACCAAGCAGATCAACGGGTAGTAATGTTTCCAGATGGGTTGCAATTTCGGAGCCCCGTACAATGATCTGTCCCATGTGGGAGACATCAAACAGGCCGCTATGATTTCGTGTATGCAGGTGCTCCTTGATAATGCCACTACCATAGTTAACTGGCATGGAATAGCCCGCAAACGGTACCATCTTTGCGCTGTTGGCAAGATGCAGGTCGTACAGTGGCGTCTTCAAAGATTGTTCTTGATCTTGCATTTACCCGATCCGTTGATGGCAGGAATAAGGAGATAATAAATTATTTTATAGTATAAATAAAATTAATTGATCAAATCAATTAATTATTATTATTAATGAATCGATTGCCCCCCACGAGATTCATAATCTTCTTCAAGTCTTAAGTAGCAGTCTCCCGGTATTTTTCGCATTTTTCGAGAAACTTCCGGGTACTGACCGGCATCGGCACGCGCACATTGGCAATCCAGGTGATCAGGTCCTTACCTGCACGCAGCAAACTGGTACCGCGTTTGATATGGCGCTCGAGATCACTATTGGCACAACGTGGTATTACCGCTCTGAATTCATGTAGTTTTTCTCCATCGGCGACAAATTCCGGCCAAATCCGGTAGTAGTCGAGATCGCTACGTAAAATTTCGCTCTCTTTCTTGGCGATTTCGATAAAGTCATCGATCAGGGGTAACGCTTCATGGAAACAGCTATGACAACTCAGGGTTTGTTTGATTGCTTCACCCAGACAGTCGATTTCTTTCATTGCCAGGGCAATCTTGCGATAGCGACTGGAGTAGTAATCGGCAATCGGCATGGTAAACACTTTTACCGGTTCTCCCCATAGCTCATCTACGCCTTCTTCACCACTGTGATGCCTGACGTTATGGCTGAGATCAAGCGCTTCGCTAAAACACATTGAACATTGTTGCATCAGGGCGTTGTCGCGAGTAATTTTTATCCCGCGTTGCTCAAGATTTACGATGGTGGTGAAGATGTCTGTGGCGCGATTAAACAGTGCGCCAGCCAGCATGGCGGCATTGATGCGTTTGCGTTCCGGAATAGATTCCTTCTCATAGGCTTCCCGTACCAGGTCGAGTTTTTCTCCGGGCGTATTGATCCCTGCTTCCGTATGGTGAAAGGTACGCTTGGTAAGAGCATCAATGAGTTTCTTTTTGGCGCTCAGAGTATCAGGTGGTGGTTTGTAGTAACGAATCCAGTATCCGTCATAAAATATGTGCGGAACATCCTCAATATCACACACGGCACCATTTGACGGTTCGGACGGCTCGTCAATGACAGGCTGTAGATTCATAAATTTTTGCTCATTTCGACATTTATACAGGCATTGCCTTTAATGCCCTTTTAAACTTGCGTATGTCTGATCCAGGCTGGCGATTATTTTCTCCATCAATTCATCAACCTGTGGTCGTGAAATAATAAGAGGCGGGCACAGAATCATCGTATCTTCCACCGCCCGCATGATTAATCCGTTATCGGAGCAGGCTTCACGGCAAGTCAATCCGGCCCGGCCATCCTGATCAAACTTTTTCCGGGTTGATTTGTCCTTGACCAGTTCCAGGGCGCCGAGAAACCCCTTGCCACGTGCTTCACCAACCAGAGGATGATCACCCAGGGCGGCGAATTTTTCCTGTAGATAATCCATGACGTTATCCCGCGCATTTTCGATGATGCGCTCATCTCGCATGATTTGCAGGTTTTTTAACGCAACGGCACAGGCCACAGGATGGCCCGAATAGGTATATCCGTGGGTAAATTCCTTGCCTTTCATATCAATTACTTGCGCAACCCGATCCGAAATCATGACCGCACCAATGGGCTGGTAACCGGATGACAAACCCTTGGCCATTGTCATCACATCGGCATCGATATCAAGGGTATCGCTGCCAAACCATTCCCCGGTCCTGCCAAAGCCGCAGATCACCTCGTCCGCGACCAGTAACACATCGTATTTTTTGCAGATTCGCTGGATTTCCGGCCAATAGGTGTGGGGGGGAACAATGACGCCACCTGCGCCCTGGATAGGTTCGCCAATAAATGCAGCGACCCGATCCGGGCCAACCTTGAGGATTCTTTTCTCCAGCGATCGGGCCGCATGAATGCCAAACTCTTCTGCATTCATGTCACCGCCTTCGCGGTAAAAATAAGGCTGATCGACATGTTCTATATCGGGAATCGGCATCCCACCAATGGCATGCATTGCCTGCATTCCGCCAAGGCTGGCCCCGGCGATCGTACTTCCATGATAGGCATTGTGTCGGCTAATGATAATTTTTCTGTCTGGCTGGTCGTTCAATTGCCAGTAGTAACGCACCAGGCGCACTACCGTGTCATTGCCATCTGAACCGGAGCAACCGAAAAACACACGATTGAATCGTGTTGGTGTTACCTCAGCCAGCATTTCAGCCAGTTCAATTGCGGGTACCGGGGCGGAATTGAAAAAACTATTGTAATAGGGCAACCGCTCCATCTGAATTTTAGCCACTTCGGCAAGTTCTGTTCGGCCATAGCCGATATTGACGCACCATAGACCCGACATTCCGTCGAGATATTTATTGCCATCGGAGTCATAAATGTAAATATTCTCCGCTCCGGTAATGACTCGGGTTCCCTGCTTGTGCATCCCATGATGATCGGTAAACGGATGGACATGATGTTTCGCATCCAGGGCCTGGAGTTGGGCGGTATTATAGGATTCCATTTTCTCTCAGCAATGCAGAATAAGGGTGGTGATATTTTTGAGGAGCGAATGATAACTCAGTTGAAATAGAAATGGAGCATCCTGCTAACTACAATCCCCTCTAACGTAATCCATTGAGTCCGACAAATGTGCCGTCATTGTTTTCTGCCAGCTTGCGCATCAGTGCAGCGAAGCGTATCGCATTGCTGCCCATTCCGTCGAGGCTGAAAAGAACAGGAAAGCCGATCGCATGGATACGAACACGGCGTTTACCGCTACGATCTGACCGGTTGAGTCGGTCAACAGTACTGATCACAGTTTCGATGGAGCCATGGGAAAAATCGTCACCAAAGATGTACAGGCTTATGCGTTTGTCCCTGGCATAAAAACGCCGGATAGCGGCCTCGATACCTTCCACCGGGCTTGAATTGGAAAATGGCGTCCAGCTGGCCAGACGCTGGGTAATGGCAAGGCGACGGGCGGGGGTATCCGGTATCCATCTGCCATTGTAGGATGAAAACATATATTCTCCCATGTCATTCATCACCTGTATGCCCTTGACGGTGGGGTAAACACGTAGCACTTCGCTGACTTTTTTCAGCACCAGTGACCAGGCGAACCGGTTCATCGATCCAGAAGTATCGATAATGAAGATGATGTATTCGCTATCCACCGGTACGCCACCGATATGGCTATCGCTGACAGGTCTCTGGTATTTCTCGCTCTGTAAGCGGAGCATTTCCTCACTCAGGCTCTGCTGCGCACTCTGTAACCGGTCCTCGATAATCTGTTGGGTATTTCGCTCCGTCCGGGCATTGACAAACTGCCCCCTGATTTCGGACAGGCTACCCTGCAACCGGGCCAGACTTTTCCTGTTACTGGACAATTGCTCCTGCTTCGCGGTCAATTCACGATTCAGCGTCCGGGTGTCACCACGTATCACAAATAATTCATCCTCCAGCTTTTGCACATGGCCCGACAGGTCGACGGTGAGACGTTCGATAACCCGGGGTTCTCCAATCTTGACGATCACCAGCAGCAGGATGATGGCGCCAAAACCGCAGGAAACAATGTCGAGAAAAGACAGATTGATCACATCCACCTGGCGTCGTCGTCGAATTCTGCTCACGGCCAGTCCCTTGCCGGGGTCAGGAAAGAGCCATGGGTATCAACTGCCAACTGCCAGTAGGCTGCCGCCGCATAAGCATCCCCCTCCATGGGTAGCAGGATGGTGTTAACCGGAATTCCGGGAGGGAGGACCTTGCTTGCGCGACGAAAATGGTCAAGCCTTTGCTGGTTACTGACGGTGGTCGCGGAAGGTCTGCTGCGTCCCTGGGTTGGCAGGCCATCGGTGACGAGAAGAATATTGTCGGGCTTTGGCTGCAGCTGGCTTGCCGTGTTCAGCGCGTGATAGAGACTGGTGCCACCCTGGGGGATGGTCTGGCGCACTTCCACGATGACGTCGTTGACATCCTGGGGACGATTCGCTGACAACCAGCTGCCCTGAGTCGATTTCTTTGCCGCCCGCGATTTTGTATTGAACAGATACAACTGAAATTTGGAGGTCACCGGCAGGTTACTGATCAACCACTCCGCTGTGTTCCGGGCCCGTTGCCACTTGGCGGCTGAAAGTTTGCTCGCATCGCTCATATTGCGCTGGCGGATGATATTGACGATGGATTGGTCAAGCATGCTGGCGGAAGCATCGAGCAGAATGAGGATGCGCTCCCCCCCCAGCTTGAGCCCGGTCAGGTACTGACGATCTCCTTCACCGACAAACTGATGCACTTTCTCACCTTGCTTGCGTCGATCCTGTTCCTGCAGCGCCAGCTGCCCCGTTTTTTTGTCCAGTGCTTTCAGATCTGTTGTAAGCTGGTTGATATGGGTGCGGCTTGCGGTTGTTTCGTGACTCATGTCTGTGAGCCCAATTTCAATTTCACGCAGATCCTGTTGCGCACGGTCGGCGGCGCCCAGGGTGAGCACCAGTTCCTTTTCTGTGGCTTGCAGACTATTGCGGGCAATCACTCTGTTTTCCTGGCCGATGATGATCTCGTTTTCCATTCGTACCACTTCTGCGCGCAGGTCAGCGAAGGTTTCATTACGCGCCTGTACGGTATCAGCATTGATAATCAGCACCAGCAATACCACGGCACCGAATCCACAGAACATGATGTCGAGGAACGACAGCGAAAATGGCGAGATGGGGCGACGTTTCACGTGCGTAATTTACGCACCAGCCAGTGATCCACATAGCGTTCACTATCAAGCACCAGACGTTCCTGCTGCAGCTGCAGCTGATGGATGAAGAACATCAGGATGATACTGATGACCAGCGCTACGAAGGTCGAGTTGAATGCAACCCCGAGATTCTCGGTTACGCCGGTGATATCACCTTCCACCGCACGATGCGCCTGCCCGAGTGCGTCGCCAATCCCCCGCACAGTTCCGATAAATCCCACAGACGGGATGGCCCAGGCAATGTAGCGGATAATGGATAGTTCAGATTCCAGCCGTTCACCTTCCGAATGACAGACGTCGCCCACCGCTGTGGATACATCCTGTACGTTGCGAGTTGCACTGAATCGCTCGATACCGGTCAATAAGGCACGCGGTAACAAATGTTGTTTTTCCATGGATGGCAACCCGTGGACACGTTCAGATAATTCACGGGTGTCTTCCAGTCCAATGGGGAGGCTTTCCGGCAGCTGTAACAGGTCACGCTGCAACAATTTCTGCTGGCGCCAGGTGGCCTGTCCTTTGAAAGTCAGAATAGACAATGCCCACAACATCAGCACGAAACAGGTTTCCTGTTCGTAATCCTTGATGACAACATAAAATGAGTCCCCGGTGACGTATGCCGGGTCTGCGGCCATATTGGCAGTTTCCTGCTGTAAATGGGTTGCCGCTGCAGGACGTATCAGCGTCACGTACACAGCATGTACGACAATGAAAGCAATCAGCAGCGCAAAAATCTGGTAAACGAATTCTGTAGGAAATGATTTATTCATGGCATGGTTTGTCAGATATCCACCGGAAATGAAACCGCATCGTCGGCGCGAATTTTTTCGCTCGGACTGAAACGGGTTGCCGGCTCGACATCCACGGAGGGAGCGTTGCCTGACCTTGTGTCGGTTGCGGTATCTGGTGCCGGATCGGATTCCTTCACTGGTGTCTGTTCGTGATCAGGTTGTTCTTTACTAACCTGTCCGGTATCAGTTTGCCCGCTACCAGTTTGTTGGGGATCAACCTGACTGGATTCAATCTGTAGCGCTACCGCTGGCATGGCAACTGTTGCAGTTCCGGTAAACAGCGCGAAGATGAACAGGCTGGGGCTCAAATTACTGAATTTCATACTATTTTTACTCAACGTAACGCGCAATCCTGAACCCCAGATCGTAGCGTGGTTTTTTGCTGTAGTCACGATAACTCAGACGCAACTCGGTGATATTGCCATGGCGCCAACCGGATCCTCTCACGACGTGGTGTTCTCCTGTTTGCGGCCCGGACGGATCAATTGCCAGCCGGGTTGCGTCACCCGGATAAACATCGTAGTAATCGTGGATCCACTCTGCAACGTTACCACCAAGGTCATAAAACCCCGCAGGCGAGGCCGGAAAACTGGCAACAGGTGCCGTGCCGCGGTAACCGTCATCATAACCCGGGACCGTATCGGCAAGGGTATCAGCGATACGCGCATCGGCATAATTACCTGAAGCAACCAGAGGTGGATAAGTTCCTTGCCACGGATAACGCTGCTCTGATGGGTGGCCAAGTTTTCGAGCTACCCAGGCCCACTCGGCCTCCATAGGTAAACGATAACCGGTAGTTGCAGGATTCACTGCGACCATCTTGTCGTTGTCCTCTATATAAGCCTTCGGCAGTCCTTGCTGCTCGCTGAGCCAGTTGCAATAGCGTGCAGCATCATTCCAGTCCAGATTGACTACTGGCTGAGAATCACCATTCAGTCCGGCTCCATCGAATTTGGCCGAATTATGGGACGCTCTGAAAAGGCGGTATTCGCGATTGGTCACTTCATTACGGGCGAAATAGAAGTGCCGATTCAATTGCACCAGGCGCCGACTTTCATTGGCTCGCCGTCCTGCTTCGCGGCGCGATGCGCCCATTGTGAAGGGCGAGTCCGGTTTTACTATTTGCAACTGCTGTCCCGCTCTGGTGGTGATTGTTTCCGGTGTCAGTAAAGATTTTTCCTGTTTTTTCTGCTGTTCAATGGTTTTCAGTACGACCTCAAATTTTTGACTGATACCCTGTCGTGGCGTTACCAGCAGAGTTTCGGTTGCATGGCCTGGTTTGCTGATCGTTAACCTGTGTTGCTGAACAGACAGTTGCAGTCGACCACTGCCCTGGTCAGATTTTTGGCCATCTATTTTCAGGGTCGCATCTGCCGGTTTTATGGTCAGAAAAATAGTGCCATGTTGTGGCTCCAGTTCCAGTTTAATAGCGCTTGCTTCATCGGATTTCAGGGAAACAGTTTGTGTTACCGGTTGGTAGCCGCTTTTGCTTAACCGCAGGGTATGCGGTTTATTGGCTGGCAGGTTTAGAACCACTGGTGTTGTGCCCTGAAAGAGCCCGCCCAGGGTAACGCTGGCGCCTTCGGGAACACTGGTGACTGAGAGCTTGCCATCAACAGGTTGTAGCTGGACTGTCTGCAGCGTGAGTTCACTTCCCGCTTCGAAGGATTGCATTATGCTGGAGGGTTTAAATCCTCGCTTGATCAGCCTGATTTCACGGCGACCCTGCAAAATTTCTGTCACCAATGGTGTCTGTCCCATTACGGTATCATCGACCGATACTTCTGCGCCGGCGGGGTCACTGGACACCGAAACTGATGCCCAGGCCGGTTGCAGGTTGACATCCAGTAGTTGCACTTTGCCAAAACCCTGGATCGTGATTTGTTGTTTATGCGTCAGGTACCGTTCTGTCTCGATTCGTAACCGATAATCTCCCCCCGGGATTTCCACCTTGCCGTCCGTGCCAACTGCTGTTTCAACATCGTCAATATACAAGCGTATGTTTTTATTCCAGTGGGCAATCTCTTTCGGGGTTACGACGAATTTCAGCACACCGGGCAATTCCATCAGGGTGTAGGACAGGTCAGTAACACCGCCCATTTTTATGTCGACTTCCTCCTGCAGCATCTCATATCCCGGATAAACCGCCTCTACAGCGTAATGTCCTGGCAGCACCAGTCTGGATCCCCATAATACCAGCGGGGGTGGAAACCCCTTCAGTTTCAGTTCAGCGGCTTCGGGATCGACCCTGATGACAACGGAGGTCGCACTCAACAGGTAGATCGCTGTCAGCAGCAGAAGGCCGGTAAAAGCAATGGCTAATCGCCGAAAGCGTTTGCGCCTGTCAGGTCGGATCATCTCCTGTGCACGTACCGGTAGTTCGTCACTGCCGGATGGAAGTTGATCCGGAGGCGGTTGCGGTGGCGGGTGAAGGTGGTGAATATCCGACTGCCTTGAAACGTCGATCAGAATTTTTTCTCCCTGTACTTTCCAACTAACCAGGGCATCACCAATTTGTATTCGGTCACCAGACTTGAGCCATGCTGAATCGGTCAGTCTCTCGTCATTGTGGAATACAGCTTGATCACTCGTGACCGGCTGGATATAGGCATGTTCGTCTGTGACCGCAATAAAGGCTGACAATTGCTCCTTTGGTACTCCAGGCAAGATGATACCGTTGTGGTGCTCGCCGCCAATGGGCAGGGGCAGTTCCATTTCGCTGTCACGCCGTTGGCCGAGCGCATCGTGGAGAAAGTAGCGGTGGATCAAATCTGTTCCTCGCAGCGCACCAGCACCGCAGGGTTTGCGTTGCTGTGGCTCAGCGTGATCACTTCACGTACATCCCGATAGCCGGGGCGCGACCCAACCACCGTGTAGCGACCCGGCCGCAAGGTAATTGCTTTCTGATCAAACTTGCCGAGACGCCCGACATGATAGATCGTTACTTCGGTCAGGCTGTCGGACCGAATGATCAGATTGACAGGCAGTGCCGCAAGGCGGGTGGCTTCTCCAAGAGTGATGGCCTTTGCCGCCAGCCGGGGTTCCTTTTCAGGAATGTGTTTGTTAGCTTCGAGCAGTTTGTTGGCATTGGCCAGTGGCTCGTCTGACCACAGGCGCACCAGATCGTTGAGATAATGATCGAATTGCCCATGCAGTCGCAACCGTTCCTGTGCGTAGTTGAGTCCGCTTCGCGCGTAAGCGGCCTGTGGGTCCAATGTCAGTGCCTTTTTATACAGGTTGGCCGCCGCTGACCACTGTTCTTCTGTCGAACGCTGTTCGGCCTCGAGACGTAAACTGTTCAGTTCCATTTGTCGCCGGACAGTGTTGAGTCGTTGCCTGGCATCTTTCACTGCGGGAGCATGGGGATTGATCTTCGCGGCAATCCCCAGTGCTGACTCTGCGGCATTTAAATTGCCCGTTTCCAGGCTTTGTAATGCATTACTCATGGCTTGTTGAAAAGCAACCCGGGTGAGCGTTTCTTTGATACGTTGCAACGCGGTCTGTGCGGGTGAATAGGTCGGGTCAAGTTGTAACGCCGCAGAATAGGCATCGGCTGCAATTTGCAGGCTGTTTTTTACTTCGGCTTCCTGCCCATCTTCCATTAACGCGAGCAATTCCTGACGAACCCTTGCCCTGGCCAATCCTGCCTTCGCTTCTCCGAGATCTGGTTGTATCGCGAGCGCATTTTCGAAGGCGTTCCTGGATGCTTCCACGTCATTGTTCTGCAGCGCCTGCCAGCCACGAGAGAGTGAATCCGCCAGATATTGTGGACGCTCAGCCTGCAGAGATGTCAGCTGCCTGGTAGCATCTTCATAGGCCAACTGTGCATCGCCAAAGCGACCATGACCATAGTGGTCATCGCCATTTGCGGCGGTTTCTATGGATTGTGACCAACGGTTAGCTGCCCATATCCCGGCGTTGGCCAGTTCCGGCTGACCTCGCATGCGTAAAAAAGACTGCAATGCCAGCTCGGCATCGTGTCGGGCAACACTCACTGGTGATGGCGATGACGATGGGCTGTCCGGCAGGTCAGAGTCGGTGTCCGATGGTACCGAAGTGGTATTTGCTGACGTTGAAACAGTATCTGGCGGCGCTAAAATGGTTGCTGCCGGGTTTGAGAGAGTGTCGGTTGGAATTGGCGCAACAACAATCCGGGAAGAGACGGGTTTGCCCGGCTTCGGAACAGCTTCTGAACCCGGTTTATCTTCCGAATTTTCGTTGATGATATACGGCAATCCCACCAGGACAACTAGCGCCAGTACAAAAACAAATCCGAGTAAGCCCCAAACCAGCCGATGCCCATTGTTGCTTTCATTGATCGCCTGACTGTTTACATGGGATCGGGAGCCAGGTGGTCGCAATGTTGGTGGGTGAAGTTCAGGACCCATGGCTTTAGTTGATGATGTTGCCGGGGTCAGAATCAAGCCTTTCGAAGTCCAAAGGCTCATCGCTGGCAGAATCGGGATCAACTGAATCTGGTCCAAGGCCGGTTTCAGAGGCATAGATTTTTTTCATCAAATTTCGCCATTGTTGATACTGTGCTTCGGCTGAACCGGTCAGTTTATGGATTTCACCTTCGACCTCAATCACCAACGGTTTCGCTTCAGCACTGAACGAAGCACCAAGTTCTTCAATAGCAGCCTTGTGAATAGTGGTTTGTGCATTGAGGTCGATACCGCGCTTGATAGAATAGAGGCCTCCTAGAACCATAATATCTCGGGCTGTTCCAGTGGCGGCCCGTGTTTCCTGTCCACCCAGAACCTCAACGGCAATGGCGCCGAGAATGGCGGCAACACCCACTGCTTTACGGACGTTGGCTTTTTTTCGTGCTTCACGTAAAGCTTCGGCCTCAATACTGCGCGCCTTGCGCCATTCCTGGTAAGGAATATCCATATTTCGATAAAAATTATCGTAGTGACCATTGAGGGTATCAATCAACAGAAAGTCCCGTTGACGAATATTCTCTACCCGATGATACGCGGGGTCATCTTCTGCCGGCAGCCGCAGCAACGTGTAAGAACCCTTGCTGTCTTTGCTGATATATCCACTAAATGCACTGGGTACCATATCCGCGGCGAAACGCATTGCGGCAATCCGGCGAATGGTGACTCGATCCTTTTCGCTTAAAGAGTCCCGAAACCGGGCGAGGTCGTTGGCAATGGCATGGTAAACCGATTCGAAGCTGTCCATTCCTGTACCAATACTATTGTAAGCCAGTGCTGCAGAATATCCTCGATAAGATTTACCAAACCACTGACGGCCACTGGCATCCAGCGCGATTATTTCCAGAGTCAATGTTTCACCATCCGAATCCTTGATGGTGCCGCGTACCAGCACTTCCGCACCCACAGATTCTTCTGGCAGCACGCGCACCGCACCCCAGTAGCCTGTTTTTTCCATCACATCACGCAGATGTACGGGTATATAACGTGCTTCGGCCTCCCGTATTTCCACCGACAGACCACGAGAATCATTTTCACCCGTGGGCAATTCACCAGGGTCGAACAGCTCAATCCAGACGTCGAGCAGTTGTTCCTCGGCCAGTTCCCGATTTGCCTTTTGCAGAACTTCCTGCTCCTCAACGTTTCGCCCACTGCCGGTGGTGGCACAGCCAGCCAGCAGACTCAACGGCATAATGACCAAAAGAATTATTTGATAAGTTTTCATCGTGATTTATTCGATGCCAGACTTGTAGCGTCGATATTCTTCCCACAGCTTCTTCTTCAGCGCCGGATCGGTCTCTTTTTCTGCTGCTTCCCTTATCTGCCTCGCCACGACATCATCATCGCTGCCATCCGGGATGTCTTCAGGTACCGCATTTTTGTCACCCTGGTTTGTTGTCCCCGGGTTCGACTTGCCCTCTACCTCCTTGTCATCGCTATCGCCTGATTTTTTTGTTTGGTTTTTGTCCTGATCCTTACCATGTTGACTGGTTTCGCTGGAGTCGGTGCTGTCGCCAACATCTCCTGCGGTGCGGGCTAAATCGCTACCCGTAAGCCCGCCATCTGACTGCCCCTCCATTGGCTCCCCGGGGGGGGTCTGTGCCTTGATTCGCGCCTGCTCCTGCAACAGTTGTTCGTCAAATTCCCCAAGGGCACCATTGAGTTGTTCAATGAATCGATTGGATTTTTCTGCTACTGTGCGTTCCGCCGTGAAATCAATTTCAGCTGTAGTCGAACCGTTTGCAGACAAATTATGGCAGGGCAGGTCATCCGGCAACCGGGTGCTGGTGATGCTCGTTAATGCAATGCAATCCAGGGCCAACTGTTCAACCATTTGTTTGATCCAGGTGGCGTAATCCGCTTCTTCAGCACTGTCAAGCTTGCCATCACCACGCAACTGTGCAAAATCTGTTTTCGCCCGCAACAGCGTCGCGTGGTCAAACCGCAGGCGCTGCCGTAACTCATCTTCCAACTCGGCTGCCAGACCCTGACCGGAGTTAAACCATAGTAACAGGCACAACAAACAAGCGCGTGAATAGATAAGCATAAGCAAACTTACCGCAATCAACCTTAATGGTCACTGAATTTTTATCCTGAAATTATTCAGTGAAGCACTATACATTCAACAATAAATGCTTCCGCTCCCAGGCGCTGATGACATTTAGGAAAGTGTTGTACTCATGGTGTTTGATGCTGGCGTAAAGGCGGACAAAGCGATCGCCAAAAATTTTTCTTAGCGGACCACAGTCGAGAAGTTCGTCCACTGCTTCACGTAGCGTATGCGGTAGTGTAGATTCGTGTTTATAGGCATTGTCCGTCACCGGAGATGAGGGTTTGATCTGCTCAATCATGCCGAGGTAACCACAGGCAAGGGAGGTTGCGAGTGCCAGATATGGATTCACGTCTGCCCCCGCAATCCTGTTTTCCACCCGTCTCGATTCGATACTGGAGACCGGCACACGTAGCCCTGCAGTTCGGTTGTCATACCCCCATTCAATGTTAATGGGGGTGCCGAATTCATCTGGCGCCAGACGACGATAGGAATTCACATTGGGTGCAATCATTGCCATTGCAGCTGGCAGGTATTTTTGTAATCCGCCGATGTACCAGCGAAACAACCGGCTTTCATTACCGCGATTATTGGTGAAAATATTACGCCCGGTTTTACTGCTCAAAATACTTTGGTGAATATGCATTGCGCTTCCGGGCTCTCCTTCCATAGGGGCGGCCATAAATGTGCCATAAATTTGGTGTCGCATCGCAACTTCTCTTAGCCCCCGTTTAAACAGAAACACCTGGTCTGCAAGGTCCATCGCGTTACCATGGAGTAAGTTTATTTCCATCTGTGCCGCGCCGGATTCATGGATCAGTGTTTCAATTCCAATTTCCTGTATTTCGCAATAATCGTAAAGTTCTTCAAACAGGGGGTCAAATTCATTCACCGCATCGATGCTGAAAGCCTGGCGTCCGGCTTCCGCTCGCCCTGACCGTCCTACCGGTGGCTCCAGCGGATAGTCGGCATCGGTATTGGGCTTGACGAGGTAAAACTCGACCTCGGGCGCTACTACAGGATTCCAGCCCTGCTTCCGGTATAATTCCAGAACCCGTCGAAGCACCTGCCGTGGTGCGATATCCACCGGTGTATTGTCAAAGTAGTAGCAGTCGTGAATAATGACAGCGGTAGGGTCACTGGCGAATGGAACCGCACGGACGGTGCCGGGATCCGGTTTGAGAAAGATATCGCCATCGGTTTCGCCGAGGACATCCCATTTGCTCGGGTAATCTCCATCCACAGTCTGGGCGAAAATTGATTCTGGTAATCTGAGCCCGACCTCTTCCTGGTATTTTCTGGCTGGCAGTATTTTACCCTTGGCGACCCCGGTCATGTCCGGGACTACGGCCTCAATTTCTTCGATGTTGTTTTCGTCCAACCAGGTTCGCAGGGTATTTGGCAGCTTGTCCTGTGGTGTTTGATTGCCGCTTCGTTGTTTAGCCATAAATGGTTGTTAAGAGTTGTTGGGAACGGCTATGATAATCGCTTTATATGATTCTTTGTTACTTCCCGGGTAATTATTGTGCATCAACATGATCGACAGACCGCAAAATCCTATTATGAAGCCACCAGAAGCTACCATATTGACGCCAGGGCCCTTGTCGGTAGTCAGCAAGCCGATGTGGTGGTTATTGGTGGTGGCCTGACCGGTTCTGGAGCGGCGCTGTGCCTTGCCGAGCAAGGCGTTTCGGTAGCTCTGGTCGAGTCGAGGCATTTTGCCTGGGGCGCTTCCGGGCGTAGCGGGGGGCAGATCATTGCCGGTTATGGGGCAGAGCAGTCGACCATCGAGAAGCTGGTGGGAATGGAAACCGCAAGGGAATTGTGGGATCATTCACTGGCGGCACTGGAATTCACCAGGGATCGGATTGCGAGACATAATATTGAGTGTGATCTAAGGCAGGGGTATCTCCACGTCGGAGTTAAACCCCGACATGCGAGGGAACTTGAGCATTGGACGGAACACCTGGACAAGGCATATGGTTACTCGGTGATGGAGGTCTACAATCGGGATCAACTAGGGGCAGTGCTCGGTTCAGATCTGTACTCAGGAGGTGTTTCCGACCCCGGGAGTGGGCATCTTCATCCACTCAATTTCACCCTCGGTATGGCTCGTGCAGCTGCTGACGCAGGGGCAGCTTTGTATCAGAATTCCACGGTTACCCGGATTGACCGGGAAGGTGGTAAAACCATGGTTCATACCGACGGTGGTTCAATCAGTTGTGATTCCGTTATTTATGCCTGTAACGCTTATATTGATCGATTGCACACTGGTTTACAAAAGAAAATTATGCCGGTTGGAACCTACATTATTGCTACCGAACCTTTGCCAGAAACTACTGCACGCAGTCTCATATCAAATGGTGCCGCTGTGGGGGATACCAATTTTGTTCTCGATTACTATCGCCTGTCTACCGACCATAGAATGTTGTTCGGTGGCAGGGTCAGTTATTCGACGCTTGAGCCGAGACAGTTGGCTGCATCATTGAACAAACGAATGCTGCGAGTATTCCCACAACTCGCGGGCACCAGGGTTGAGTTTTCCTGGGGCGGCTTTGTTGCCATCACGCAAAATCGGACGCCCCATATAGGGAGACTGCCAGACAATCAGTTTTTCGCCCAGGGGTTTTCTGGTCATGGTATGGCCCTGACAAGCTATATTGGATCGCTACTGGCGGATGCGGTAATGGGTAATACGGAAAATTTAGCCTGCTTCGAAAAGATTCGACACAGAACCTTCCCTGGTGGACAGTTGTTACGTACGCCAACCCTGGTTGCCGCCATGGCGTATCATCGGTTGCTTGACTATTTGTAGTTGCCTGCACGTGAATATTGCAAATTAGCTGGGTGGCAATGACAGACCCCGATGCCCCTCGTGCGCAGATTCTTCAGGCGGGTACTGAAGATGCCGGTCAACGCATCGATAACTATCTGCTAAAGCACCTCAAGGGTGTGCCTCGGGCCAGAATCTACCGGGCACTCAGGAAAGGTGAAGTACGGGTAAATGGATCCAGGAAAAAGCCTACTTATCATCTCGTTAAAGGTGACAAGGTCAGGATACCACCGATCCGATATAGTACTGAAAAGGCAGAGGTTATTGTTCCCGGCCGGTTGCTGGATCATATCCCGGTTTTGTTCGAAGATGACCATATGCTGGTGGTCAACAAGCCTTCTGGCCTTGCCGTTCATGGAGGCAGCGGCATGGACTTCGGGTTAATCGAGGCGATGAGGACATTGCGTACCGATTTCACGTTTCTGGAGTTAGTGCATCGGCTTGACCGGGAGACGTCCGGGTGCCTGATGCTGGCAAAGTCGAGGAAGGCTCTGCTCGGGCTACAGCATCAACTGGCGGTGGACAGAAGCATCCGAAAATACTACATCGCGCTGCTCCAGGGCCGGATTGCCGACCATTCGACCAAGGTTGAATCGCCACTCAGGCAGGTACGGGACAGCCGTGGAATGAAGAAGATGATCAATGACAAAGAAGGGCAGGCCGCCATTACCGTATTTCGCCCCCGATCTGTATACGCCGACACAAGCCTGGTAGAGGCCGAACTCCACACTGGTCGTATGCATCAGGCCAGAGCTCATGCCGTCTTCATCAACCACCCTATTGCCGGTGACCGGCTTTATGGTGATCGTGTCTTCAATCGACAGATGCAAAAACTTGGTCTCGGTCGCCTGTTCCTGCATGCCGAGCGACTACGAATTACCCACCCTGTGTCTCTGCTCGCTGTAGATTTTTATGCGCCGTTACCGGATGCGTTAAACGAAGTAGTTGAAAAAATCAGTTCAGCGCTGTGACTGAGCCTGTGGTTACAGATCAAACCATCAGGATCAATGGGCAGCATCTGATTGAGGAAAAAGGTTCTGGCCTGGTGTTTGAGTTTCAACCTGGATCTTTTGAGCGGGGTTTTGTCGTTCGGTTTGGCGGCAACCTGTTTGCTTACAGGAACCGGTGTCCCCACACAGGGTCAGAACTTGACTGGGTTGAAGGGCGGTTTTTTGATCAGGATAGAAAATATATTACCTGTTCCACCCATGGAGCATTGTTCGAGGTTACTACCGGAAAGTGTATTCATGGCCCTTGTCTCGGCCAAAGTTTGCAATCGTTGCCCATTCAGATAGTTGGGCAAAATATGATGATCAAAATCGAAAACGGATGAGATTATCGCGGGCGGTTCCGGTTCGGGACCAATCTCGACAGTGGTTGTGAAACATGAATGAGGAATATGGCTGCAGTGACATTGAGGTCAACACATCATGCTAAAATCGAAGCACCCGATTAACGACACTGAGTTGTGGCAAATACAATCAAGAGAAACAAAAGAACCGCGTCCAAAGCAGGTCGGTCACCCCTGAAATTTTCACTTCCCGGTAATCTTACCTCGTTACTTCGGGAGATCGGGTTGCTGATAATTCTGGCCCTTGCCGGTTATCTGCTGGTCAGCCTGTTGACCTGGTCAGTTAACGATCCGGGGCCGAGTAATACCGGTAGCGGCGGAGATATTGCTAACTGGGGTGGAAGAGTCGGCGCCTGGTTTGCGGATACCATGTTCACCCTGTTTGGCCGAATGGCCTACTTGCTCCTGTTATTGGGGGTTTCCCTTGGCTGGCGGATTTATCGCAGCAGATCAGGAAGTCAAAGTGCGAGTCTGTATACTTTCTTATTGCCAGCTGCGGGATTTGTTTTTGCCATAACGGGTGCCTGCGGACTTGAGCAGATTTATTTCCCTTTCACTGTCGCTGACAATGTGTATTCTGCTGGTGGGATACTGGGACACTATTCGGCCAGTGTTATGTCCGGGAACTTCGGCATTGTGGGTGCAACGGTAATATTACTTGCTCTTTTAATTACTGGAATCACCCTCGTCAGTCATGTTTCATGGTTCAATTTGATGGATCGAGTGGGCTTTGCGGCATTTGCCGCAGTCAATTGGTGCAAGACGAGGCTTGAAGCGATATCGGATCGAAGCAAGGGCGTTCGCGCCCGTCGTCAGCGGCAACAGACAGTGGAGGAAATCAGCGCGGTCATCACAAAAAAAAAGCCGCCCAGAATAGAGCCAAAAATCCAGGTAACACCTGAAATTGAGGCGCCCCGAAAAATTCGTCAGGCCAGTATTTTCAAAGACCCCCAGGGAGCGGAATTACCATCCCTGAGCCTGCTTGATAAACCGGAGTCCTCCAGCGCCGGATATTCCCGGGAAGCCCTTGAATCGATGTCAAAATTGCTGGTCAAGAAACTCAAGGATTTTAACGTCGATATAACCGTCGAAGCGGTGCAGCCGGGCCCTGTAGTCACTCGTTTTGAAATTGAACCCGCGCCGGGAATAAAGGCCAGCCAGATCGTAGGGCTGGCAAAAGACCTCGCCCGTTCTTTGACTGTCGACAGCGTTCGGGTGGTAGAAAATATCCCCGGGAAAAATTTGATCGGGATCGAAATCCCCAATCAGAATCGGGAAATAATTCGTCTTGTTGAAGGACTTGCATCTCAGGAGTTTGAAAAGAGTACCTCTCCGCTGACTCTGGTGCTTGGTAAGGATATTGCGGGTAGTGCCGTGGTCACCGACCTGATGAAAATGCCACACATTCTTATCGCGGGTACTACCGGATCGGGAAAATCTGTGTGCATCAACGCTTTGATTCTGAGCCTGGTCTATAAATCGACGCCGGAACAGGTGCGAATGATTATGGTGGATCCGAAATTTCTCGAGTTGTCGGTTTACGACGGGATTCCTCATCTACTGGCGCCGGTGGTGACCGATATGAATAAGGCCGCCAACGCGCTGCGATGGTGCATTACGGAAATGGATCGGCGGTTCAGGGCCATGGCTGATGTCGGGGTACGTAATATAGCCGGGTACAATAAAAAGGTAGATGCGGCAAGTAAGTCGGGAGAACCTCTGCTGGACAAGACGGTTGAATTTGACGAACAAAATCCGGTTTACCTGACAAGGGTGCCCTATGTCGTTGTTATAGTCGACGAACTGGCTGATTTGATGATGGTCGCCGGTAAAAAAATTGAACAAATTATTATTCGGATCGCCCAGCGTGCCCGGGCGGCCGGGATTCATCTGGTTCTGGCTACCCAACGTCCCTCGGTGGATGTTGTAACCGGTCTGATCAAGGCTAATGTTCCTACCCGGTTGGCGTTTCAGGTATCGTCCCGGGTCGATTCGCGAACGGTGCTGGACCAGATGGGAGCAGAATCGCTGCTTGGCCAGGGCGATGGACTCTATTTGCCCCCGGGTACCGCTTTTACCCAACGAGTCCATGGTTCATTCGTTTCCGACGAAGAAGTGGCAAAAGTTGTAGCAGAGCTCAAGCAATCGGCGGCTCCTGTCTATCTGGAAGAAATCACCGAAGGGGCAAGCGAAACGGAGGAAGGGGGGGCTTATTCAGAAGGGGACGGTGAAACCGACCCGCTCTATGACGAAGCTGTAAAGTTTGTTACCCAAAGTCGAAAGGCTTCGATTTCCTCTGTTCAACGCGCATTAAGAGTGGGGTACAACCGCGCCGCAAGAATGATTGAGACCATGGAAGAAGCTGGAGTGATTACCCCCGCAGACAACGGTAAACGTGAAGTGATTGCGCCACCAGCACCTGAAGTTTGAACTATCAAAAATTGCAACAGAAATTTGAAGGCCGGAGAAGTCCATTTACCACTATGAAAAAGTTAATTGTTTGTATGCTGGTTGTTGCTTCTGCCGGAATGGGTGTCACCGTCGTCAAGGCTAGCCCCGGCATGGATTCTCTTCGATACTTCTTTGATCAGGTAGATACTTTCGAGGCGGTCTTTACTCAGGTTGTGCTGGATGAATCCCTCGATTCCATTGATGATGGTAAGGGTAAAGTATGGATAAAACGACCTGGTTTGTTTCGCTGGGATTATGATCCCCCGGAGGCGCAGGAAATCGTCGGTGATGGCGAAAAAATCTGGATTTATGATATTGAGTTGGAACAGGTGACAGTGCGTGGTCAGATCAGGGCACTGGGTCGGACGCCTGCGATTTTGCTGGCAGGGGGTGGAGATCTGGAGCAGGATTACACCATTGTTGACATCGGTACCCAGGGAAAATATGACTGGATCAATCTGATCCCTGTTGATGAAGAAAGCGGATTTACTGAAGTGCGCATCGGGTTTGAAAATAATCACCTGAGGCTAATGGAGTTGTTGGATAGTCTGGGTCAACGCACGCGTATGAGTTTTGCCAGTCTCAAAGAAAATCAACCTGTCTCTGACAGTACTTTTGTCTTTGTGCCACCCGTAGGGGTGGATATTATTGATGAGTCGGAATAACGCCCCATTATTGACGAGTCAGAATAACGCCCCCATGGAATCAGTGTAGTGGAAAGCGCCCTTGCAACCTTATCCTGAAAATAAAGGGCCAGATCTCCCTCGTCGGGATAACAGGCCTTTGGCGGAGAGGATGCGACCGCAGCATCCGGATCAGGTTGTGGGTCAGTTGCATCTGACCGGCGACAACAAACCCCTGCGACGAATACTGGAAGGCGGGCAATTGCACTCAATGATCTTTTGGGGGCCTCCTGGAACCGGCAAAACTACCCTCGCCAGAATGCTGGCAGATCATACAGCTGCAGAAATGCTGACATTATCTGCAGTTACCAGCGGTATTCAGGATATTAGAAAAGCCATAGCCCATGCCAGCGATGTCAAGTCCAGTGGCGGGCAGGTGGTACTGTTTGTCGATGAGGTACATCGATTTAACAAGGTACAGCAGGATGCATTTTTACCCCATATTGAAAATGGCGTCATCATCTTTGTTGGTGCAACCACGGAAAATCCCGCATTCGAGCTCAATAACGCGTTACTTTCCCGAACCAGGACCTATTTGTTAAAGCCAGTGGAGGAGCAGGATATCATCACCTTGCTCGAACGGACCCTGAGAGACAATGTGCAGGGTCTGGGGGAACTGGGTCTTCAGATTCATCCTGCCGCTGCGCAATATCTTGCAATGGCGTCACAGGGAGACGCGCGACGCGCACTGGGTTTTCTCGAAACCATCGCGGATATTGCCGCGGCGGATAGTTTGGCGGTGAACGATGTGGCTGCCGAGGGTAGTAGCGGCGCCGCTTATCCAATGACTACCATTTCGTTGGAACTGGTTCAGCAAGTGGTAACCGAACGGTCGGTTCGGTTTGACAAGCAGGGGGATCATTTTTACGATCAGATTTCAGCGTTGCACAAATCGATCCGGGGATCCAACCCCGATGCCGCAGTTTACTGGATGATACGAATGTTAGACGGGGGTTGCGACCCGCATTATTTGTTGCGCCGTCTGGTTCGTATTGCCAGCGAAGATATCGGCAACGCCGATCCCCGGGCGCTGACAATTACCCTGGATGCCTGGAACAGCTTTGACCGACTGGGTTCTCCTGAAGGTGACCTGGCGATCACCCACGCTACCATCTATCTTGCCGTTTGCGCCAAAAGCAACGCGGTATATAATGCGCACAAACTTGCCCGGCATACGGTTGAGCAATTTCCTGACCAGCCGGTGCCATTACACATTCGTAACGCTCCCACTAAGCTTGCCAGGCAACTGGGGCATGGCAGAGGGTATCGATATGATCCCGATCAGGAGGATGGTTTTTCTGCAGGGCAGCAATATTTTCCGGATACCGTGGGTAATCCGGAATTTTACCGGCCGGGAAATAACGGCCTGGAAAAAAAGATCAGCGAAAAACTAAACTGGTTGCGCAATAAAAATTCGATTTAAGTGACTCAACTTCTTGTTATAGCACTGGGCGGAGCCGTTGGCTCGGTATGTCGATTTCTGGTGTCATTTGCGATCAGTCAGCGGGCACAAGGTTCGGTGCTGATCATGGGGTTTCCGTTTGCCACTTTGCTCGTGAACGCAGTGGGGTCATTCCTGATTGGTGTGGCCTATCTGGTATTGCAACAACGATTTGCTGACCACGGTGCTTACGATTTGCTGCGTAGTTTTATTGTTGTTGGGTTGCTTGGCGGGTTCACTACATTTTCAGCCTTCTCACTGGAAACATTGCATTTGCTTGAATATGGATTAATTGGCAAGGCGTTATTGAATATTATTGCCAGTTTAACAATTTGTATGTTGGCCGTTTTTGCTGGAGCAACCCTGGGGCGCTGGATTGCCTGAGTGCTCTTTTCCATATGAGTTTTAACCATTACCCTAAGGAGCCTTAGGTGAAATAAAGAGGTAATCCATGCTGGATCCACAGCTACTGAGACAGAACCTGGAGCAGGTCAGACAACAACTGGAGACAAGAGGATTTATCCTCGATGTTGATGAGATTACATCTCTTGAGTTGCTGCGAAAAGATCTGCAGTCAAAAACAGAGATACTCCAGGCGGAACGTAATTCCGCGTCGAAGCAAATCGGGGTGGCGAAATCAAAAGGTGATGATCCGAGGACAATTCTCGATTCGGTGGCTGATCTTGGCGACAGAATTAAAATTAGCCAGCTGCAGTTAACCAAAGTACAGGAAACGATCGGAAAAATTTATAGTGGCATTCCCAACCTGCCCGATGCAAGTGTTCCATCAGGTAAAGATGAAAATGACAACGTCGAAGTAAGGAAATGGGGAGATCCCAAAACCTTTGACTTCAAGGTGAAAGATCATGTCGATCTAGGTGAAGCACTCGGAATGATGGACTATGAATCTGCTGCCAGGTTGTCGGGCTCGCGGTTCGTTACGATGCAAAAAGGCATTGCCAGACTACACCGTGGATTGGCCCAGTTTATGCTTGATTTGCATATCAATGAACATGGTTACACAGAAAACTATGTTCCGTTTCTGGTTTTGCCAGAGGTGTTATTTGGAACCGGCCAGTTGCCAAAATTCGTCGATGACCAGTTCAGTACCCAGGATGATCCGCCTTATTATCTGATTCCCACTGCCGAAGTGCCGCTGACCAATCTGGTCGCCAACCGAATACTGGAGCCCGATCAGTTGCCCATCCGTCATGTCGCACACACTCCCTGTTTCCGTCGCGAAGCGGGTTCCTATGGTCGAGATACGCGTGGAATGATCAGGCAACATCAATTCGAGAAAGTAGAAATGGTGCACATCGTTGAGCCGTCAGATTCCTATGCAGCACTTGAAACATTGACCAGTCATGCGGAAGCAGTTTTGCAACGTCTTGATTTACCCTACCGGGTCATTACGCTTTGCACGGGTGATATGGGTTTTGCTGCGGCCAAGACATACGATATTGAAGTCTGGATTCCCAGCCAGGATCAATACCGTGAAATATCGTCCTGTAGCAACTGCGAAACATTCCAGGCGCGCCGAATGAAAGCGCGGTGGAGAAACCCCGAGACAGGAAAACCAGAGCTATTGCATACGCTCAATGGTTCCGGTGTTGCGGTGGGCAGAGCGCTGGTGGCGGTAATGGAAAATTACCAGAATGAAGATGGGAGTATTGAAATCCCCAGGGTATTGAGACCTTATATGGGGGGGCTGGAACAGATCAGGGTAAATGGATAAATTTTTCATACACCCGTAAATATATGGACACTGTTGCGCGCTAAATGAGGTTTTATTACCGCTTATCCGGAAAAACATACCATTGAAGATGATCTTTCATCGTAAAGCTATTGTTTTTACGGCAAAAATTAACTAAATTTAGTGGTGTGGAGGTATGTAAGGTTAACAATTAAAACGGCAACAGTGAAATCCACACCTTGTGTGTAATGCTGTTATCATTCAGATTCATTCCACCTGACTTGATTGTGTTGTTATTATGATTTTGGTGAAAGGAGTTTTTAGACAGTGAGTGTAACTAAATATCGGAAAGATAGGCAATTCTGGAAGGATAAGCGATTGCAGAAATTTGGGTCCTGTAATCTTCGACAAAAGATTGGATCTATTTTCAGTTGTGCTGCTTGTTGCGCCCTCGTTTCATCTGCCGCTATCGCACAGGAAGAACTGTATTCCAACGTTGATCGATTGCTGGACAGTGGATACTCTGCCGAACCGATCTTTAATCACGAAGTATCAAATGGAAATACGATATTTCGTATTATAGATGCTGCGGTTACATCCGATTCGGATCGGGAAGCTGAATTTCGCCTGATTGCGCTGGATATGCTGTCCGGGTTGCCCCGATCCGCCTGCGGTGGAAACACCTATAGTCCAGAGCGACAGTGGACTACTTTTGAAGCGCAGTCGGTGGAACCGAAAACTGTGGCAGAGGTGGCAAGGTTATTTTTTGAGGATGACCAGGAAATTACCAGGATGGATGCTGCCGATAGCCATGGAAGTTATCCGGTAAAGGAACTGGTCGAATTGAGCCAACAGAGCAAATTCTGGTACCAGGTATGGCCGGTTCGAAACCATCCAATCCCTGATGCAGTGTATGTATCATTGTATGTGGATGGTGAAGAAATAGTAGTAGATGGAAATTTGGGGAGACTGGAAGAAGCGGTACAGAATGGTGATGAAACAGTTCCTGTAGTGTTTCATTACAATCGGGAGAAAACGGTTCCATCCAGCCGATTTGAGGGTGAAGCTGCCGGCAAGGATATCCTTGAGGCCTATCGGTCAGATTTGATCAAGGTTCAAGAGACCCCAAACTGGAAAGCCGGTGACTATCATGCAAGTTGGACAATGGAAGATCTCGAATCCGAATTTTCCATTCCGGAAAAAGAGGATATTGACCCTGAATTGTGGGATGCCATCGAAAAGGATCTGCGGCAAAACGGATTTGTCTTTCCCC
>CAYOGN010000066.1:0-13527 GCA_964403545.1 uncultured Gammaproteobacteria bacterium | reverse complement strand
TTGGGATAGAGCTTACCGAGCGTCCCTCTAATACCCGCACAGACAATACTGAATTGAAACCGGGAATGGTGCTTACCCTGGAACCCGGAATGACCTTTTGTCCGGGAAAGCAGATGGTACACGAAGAAAATATTGTCATCACAGAAGACGGAGCAGAATGGCTCACGGTGCGGGCCGATCCGGAGATACCCATTATCCAATAGCGAAAATGAATCCGCACCAGCTGCATTTTTACTACCCAAAAGGAAACTGGATCAGGGATTAAGAGTTCCCACACTGTTCGGACAAAATCATTGATTCATTGAGCGAACAGCAGGGACTCATGATCGACAGCGAAACCAGTGATTCCTTATTGGAAGGAGAACGGTTCTATGTCGCGATGGCGGCTGAGGCTTTATTGGATTGGGAGGTTTAGTGTCATCAATTGCTGAACAAACGGGCAGGTTTGATGCCACCGACCTGAGCAACCTGGTCAAGAAAAAGGAGATCAGTGTCGATGGCTGAACTGTGGTGAAATTGAGTTATATCAACCGAAGAGGCGTGATAGTTTGATAGCATGCTTGAAGGAAACTCCAAATCAGGTTGATAATGCCAGTTAGCGATAAGTGCGGTTCAGACAAACCAGAAGGGAAGGCTGCGCGCTCACTACAGGCGAGGTTGCTAATCGGTGCTGGTGCTCTACTTGTTTTTTTTACCCTGACGCTGCCGGGTATTCCTTATATCTGGCTTTCGAACGTGACCGAAACCGTCGATGCTGTGGATTCCGGGCAAGGTAATCCACGGGCGAATTTTTGGCGTAGTGTTCGCGGTGGAGAAGCAGGTTATACCGCGGTCAAGGGGCAGGAAGCTGCGGTGCTGATCCATAACAATGGGCAAAACTGGCGACAATACCGTACCAATATTCTGGCACCATTGGGAAGTTACCTGATGGCGGGTGTACTGGTGATTATTGCAGCTTTTTTTCTGCTGCGTGGCCCAATCAGGCTTGATCACGGTAGTTCCGGTAGACTGGTTCTTCGATTCTCCGAGTATCAACGGATTGTTCATTGGTTTACCGCAATACTATTCTGGCTGTTGGCGCTGACAGGATTGATTTTATTGTATGGCCGCTATGTTCTGATTCCATTGTTTGGCGCCCCGGGGTTTGCGATTACTGCATCTGCCTGCAAGGAAGCGCACAACCTGTTTGGTCCGATATTCCTGGTTGCACTGGGATTGCTCTTTGTCGCCTTTGCGGGCAGTAATTTCTATGAAAAAGGGGATATCGACTGGCTGAAGAAAGGCGGCGGATTATTCTCCGGACATGCCAGTGCAGGCAGATTCAATCTTGGTGAGAAAGCGTGGTTCTGGCTGGTGTGCCTGTTCGGGTTAGTGGTTACAATTTCGGGGTTTCTGCTCGATTTTTCCAATTTCGGTCAGGATCGTGACACGATCGAACTGGCTCATGTATTGCATTCTGCGGTGGGAATCCTGTTTATCTCCATCGCCTTTGGCCACGTTTACCTCGGTACCATAGGAACCCAGGGGACTCTGCGCGGGATGACGTCAGGTTACGTCGATGAGAATTGGGCCAAACATCATCACGATCGCTGGGTACCAGAAACAGAAACGCAGATTAATGAGCTGGAATCTGCCAATGAGAAGGAGGCTCATGGCATTCCATGATTGATTTTGTCCAGGGTCCGTTGTGGACCATTGCGGTTTGGGTTTTTGTTGTCGGGATAGCGCTGCGATTGCTGGAAATACTTGTCCGTGGTGTTAAACGGGACCTGGCGGTCAGTCGTGAGTCCGGGGGATACGGTAGTGTCGGTACAGTTCTGCGACGATTTATCCCGAGAAAGGAAGCCACCAAAAGTAGTCTATTCGTCATTGTTGCCGGGTATATGTTTCATCTCGGTTTATTTGCCCTGCTTCTTTTCGCGGCCCCCCATATCAATTTCCTGAAAGATCATCTGTTTGGTGTTGGCTGGACGCCGATGCCTCATTGGGCATTTATACTTGCCGCAGAATTTGCCTTTGCCGGACTGATCCTGTTGTGGTTGCGTCGAATCATGCATCCGGTGACACGGCTACTTTCAACCCTTGATGATCATCTGGCTGCGGGCTTGACCTTTGTCGCTATGTTGACCGGATGTCTTGCCCTTTTTGAGTCCTATGCGCCGCTTCGAGTGTTGCATCTTTTTTCGGTAGAAGTTCTGATGATCTATTTTCCGTTCAGCAATCTGATGCATGCATTTACCTTTGTTATCAGTCGTGCATCTACCGGCGCAGCTGCGGGCAGGCATGGAGTTAAAGCGTGAATTGTAATTTGGGAATTCTGTGATGACCATTGAGAAACCAGACGACGATCAGTCCAGTATCGATCAACCCGGCGTTGATCCTCTGAGCTTCGGTGATTTTAACTTCGAGAGGGGGGCAGCCATTCTCAAAGATCAGGTTGACGGTCGAGTCTCTTCCTATTTCTCCAGTTGTGTTCACTGTGGACTATGTGCCGACGCCTGCCTGTTCTATACCGAAACCAGAGATCCGCGCTATACGCCCATCTATAAACTGCAACCGTTAAAAAAAGTGTGGCGCCAGGAGTACACATTCTTTGGCAAGCTCGGCAAAGCCCTCGGGTTCGACAATTCCCTCACTGAGGAGGACTTCGCGCAATGGGAAGAGCTGGTTTACGATTCGTGTACCCTCTGTGGGCGTTGCAGTATGGTATGTCCTGTTGGTATCGACATCACCTATATGCTGCGTAAGCAACGTGAAGGGTTTGCGGCGGCGGGATATGCCCCGGAAGGGTTAATAGGGGCAACCCGGCGGACGCTGGAAACAGGTAGTCCTATGGGTGTGACCTGGAAAGCATTAAAAGCACAAATTGGCCACGCCGAAAAGGAACTGGGCTTTGGCATTCCAGTGGATGAAAAAGGTGCAGACTATCTCTGTTTATTGTCCTCCCTGGAGATTATGGGGTTTCCGGAATATATCGCCAGCGTCAGTAAGATATTTAACCATGCAGGCGTGTCCTGGACCCTGAGCAGCAAGGTATTTGAAGCAACCAACAGCGGTATACAGATTGGAGATTCCAGGGTTGCCGCGGAACTGGTTGAAAGGGTGGTTTCTGCCGCCACGGAGCTGGCAGTGAAAAATATTATCAGCCCGGAATGCGGACATGCCTATACGGCGATACGCTGGGAGAGCGCTAATCTGATCGGTCGGCCAATGCCTGTCCGGGTCGTTCATATCATGGAAGTACTGGATGAATTGCGACGTGATGGGCGCCTGCCCACCCATGGCAAAACCGATGCCCCGTTGACCTTTCACGACCCCTGCAATCTGGTTCGGAAAGGAGGGGTCATCGATCAGCCCCGTCAGTTACTGAATCAGGTGGCAGTTAACTTTGTTGAAATGAAAGATCATGGCGTGATGAACTGGTGCTGTGGTGGTGGCGGCGGCGTCAGCGCCAATGAGCGTGCAGCTGAATTACGACTGACGGCATTTAAAAAGAAAAAGAAACAACTGGAAGAAGTTGGCGTCAATACCCTGGTCACGGCCTGTGCCAATTGCCGCAATATACTGGAAGAGGGGCTTGAACACTACGCGATGGACGTCGAAGTGATCGGACTGACGGAACTGATCGCCGACTATCTGGATGAATCAGTGCCGGTACCAAAGGCAAAGACAAGCTGATTGGGAGTTTTCAAGGGCCTATCCGCGTTGTCCGTCTATTCGTGGACGAATTAATATCGGAAGATAAATTGCAATAAAAACCGTAAATCCCAAAATCCAAAGCCATTGGGAGATGGAAATCCACAGTGGATATTGCGCCGGGAAAAGTATCGGGAAAAACACTCTGGTAATTGCAGAAAGTGCGATGCTGATAAACGCTAAAGTGATCAGTGGCGGAGCCTGTCGAATATTTCGCCCGCTATGCCCCAGTGAAATTCGCGCCATCATGCCGCAAGTTATCAGGCCAACCCCTCCCACCGCAAACATATGCAGGGCTAGCAGGGGAGAATAGATAAAACCGGTTAGCTCGGTGCCTTTTAAGGCAAATCCAAGCACAATAAATAAATATGAAATGTATAAAACCCAAAGTAATGGGTCGGTCCAGATTTTTGAGTGATGCCAATCATAAAGTCGAACCGCGTGCAGGACGAATAGAATCGTAGCCACGATCGCACTCCACTGTGTTTGCTGAGTGAAGACCTCCAGGATCCAGAACACCAGGAATAACAGGAGGCTACCCAGATCAACCCATTTTCGGTTTTTCAATGGCTGAGCCAATGTCAGTCTGCGCTCGATAAAAAAAGGAATGACCCGCCTGCCCATGGTCAGGATCAACGCAATGATCAGGTAAAAACCGGTGTACAAGCCGTAGAACATTCCGTTATCGAGGACATTGGCAGCGCCGAGATAAAACAGCACATTGGCAACTGTCAGTAGCATTACTTTGGTCAGTATACCGCTTTGTTTGAACTGCCTTTGGCGAATGATGGGGTTTGCTATCAATACGAACAGGCTGAGGGTAAATAGGGTGTCGGCAAATCCTGCCACTAACAACAGGTTGGCGTCACCCAGTAAACCAACCAGCCTTGCTGCCAGCCATGGGGCGAAAACGAGGCCGAGGCGGTTGCCTGAGACAGGTTCAGATTTCGTCCAGTTGGGGACCGCAGTCAGTAAAAAACCGGCGATCACCGCGACACTGAAACCAAATACCATTTCGTGGGCATGCCAACTAACGGGACTCAGGCCATTGAAGCTGAACTGCCAGTTCAGGCTTATAACGCCAAACCACAAGAGCATGGAAACAGCCGACCATAGAGCAGCGCCGAGAAAAAACGGGCGAAACCCCGTCTGCCAGAGGGCAAACCGGCTAACCTTGACTGCGGGTTTAGCGGAAATGTGCATAACTGGAATGGATTGCCGGCAATTTTATGGGCTGGACTGACGGTTTCCCTTGATCAGGGTCAAAATTCGGAAATCAGATCTACTGTTAAAAACAAAGCGTCCAGGTTGCACCGAAAAGCCTTGCCCCGGATGCAAACAGGAGCCGGAAAGTGATCCCGTACGATCACTGTCGATCACTGATTCCGTCAACTGTCACTATAGGCTTTTGCGACCCGGTCGCCAAATTCCTGTGTGCTGACCATCGTTACATCGGAACCGGGTTTGGATAAATCTACAGTGGAGTAGCCATCGGCAAATACGCTCTGCATCGCGGCCCAGAGATTCTTTGCTTCCTGATCCATACCAAAACTCATCTCAAGCATCATTGCCACCGAGCCGATCATGGAATAAGGATTGGCAATATTTTTCCCGGCGATATCCGGTGCTGAACCATGGGATGGTTCGTAGTAGGATTTTTCAGGGCCGATACAGGCAGAGGGCATAAGACCCAGCGAACCGAGGATTCCACCTGCCTGGTCGCTCAAAATATCGCCAAACAGATTTTCCATTACCATGACGTCAAATTGGCCCGGATTCAGGCAAAGATAGGTAGCGGCGGCATCCACCAGGACATGCCGTACCTCGACTTCAGGGTAGTCACTACTGACCTCCCCGACGATATCTGTCCACAGCACACTGGATTTCAGTACATTGCTTTTGTGAATGCTATGCAGGATTTTTTTCCTTTTCATCGCGGTCTGGAACGCAATTTCAAGAATGCGCCGAATCTGATTTTCATCGTACTCCAGAGTTTCTTTGGCATATCGCAAACCCTGTTCGTTGATACCAGTCTCTTTTTTGCCGAAATACAGTCCACCAACCAGTTCACGAATGATCATGATATCAATGCCATCCCCTATAATTTCAGGTTTTAGCGGCGAGAAATGACCCAGCGACGCCGGTAGGTATACCGGTCGAAAATTGGCGTAGGTGTCATAGCGGCGACGCATTGGCAGCAATGCTCCCCGTTCTGGCTGCTCATCAAGCGGGATTTTGCGTGACTCCTCGTGGCTGAGGCCGATGGTGCCCTTGAGGATGGCATCGGCCCGGTCACATATTTTTTTGGTTTCTTCGGGATAGCTTTGTCCGGTACTAAACCATGCCGAAGCACCAAATGCACCAGGCATCAACTCGAATGTGACATCGTTGCGCTGCTCCACGAGTTTAAGAATTTTTACTGCCTCGGCCATAATTTCTTCACCGATACCGTCACCGGCGAGGAGTGCAATTTTGTAGTTTTTCATTTCAGTTGAGTTAACGATATTAAATATAAATAATAGTGATCAGGTTGGATGGCGTGCCGTTTTGTCTCAGGATTGCCAGTCAGGACGGCGCTTTTCGATAAAGGCATCAATCCCTTCTTTTGCATCGTCCATCATCATATTACCGGCAATGGCATCTGTGGCGGCACAGTAGGCATCCTCCAGATTCTGGTTCAATTGTTGATAAAACAGCTTTTTACCAAGCCGGGTTGCTGCTCCCGGTTTGGCCGCAATGTTTTCTGCCAGCGAAAGTACTGCAGAATCCAGCTCAGCTGATTCGACCACCTGGTTAATTAATCCGTACTCGAGTGCAGTATCGGCGTCAATAAATTCTCCTGTCAGCAACATTCTCATGGCATGTTTTCTGGAGACATTGCGTGTCAGTGCGACCGCTGGAGTGGAGCAGAACAACCCCAGATTGATGCCGGAAACGGCAAACCGGCAGTGGTGAGCAGCGATCGCCAGGTCGCAAGTTGCGACCAGTTGGCAACCTGCGGCAGTTGCCATCCCCTGTACCCGTGCGATGACTGGTTGCGGTAAATTGATAATTTTTTGCATCATCTCGCTACACCGACTGAACAGGCGATGCTGATACCCGTGGTCATCATTTGCCCGCATCTGCTTCAGGTCGTGGCCAGCACAAAACGCTTTACCGTTGGCGCCCAGGGTCACTACCTTGATCGATTCGTCAGTTGCGATTTCATCCAGGGCAGCACACAACGCATCCAGCATTTGCTCGGACAGCGCATTGTACTGATCCGGGCGGTTCAGCGTCAGGGTGCAGATTGGGCCTGTCCGGGCCCGCAGTAAAATTGGTTCTTTCGTCATGGTGAATTGGAAGTCGTTCAAACCGGCAGGATATCATAGAGAATCAACGAATTCGTACAACGGTAACTGGCAACACATATCCGAGCAGAAACAAAAAAGGATGCCGAAGCATCCTTTTAAAGATACCGTTCGAAGCCCTATTGTGATTTATCAACCATGTACTGAACCGCTGCGGCTATTTCTTCGTCTGAGAGAGAAGGGTTGCCACCTTTTGGAGGCATCACACCCACTTTACCCTGGAAGCCTTTGATTGCGTGCTCAACCATCATATCCATGCCCTGGGCAATACGGTCTTTCCATGCGGCGGCATCCCCCAGTTTCGGTGAGCCAGCGACCCCTGGTGTATGACAGGCAGTGCATATGCCGTTGTACACCGACTCACCATCAATAGATCCCGCGGCGAGTTGAATGGGCTGTTCGGCAGCTTGTTGCTCAGCGGCTGCGGCAGCCTCTTCGCTGGTCATGATATTCAGGCTTCCTATCGCTGCAATTCGCTGCAGAAGGGACTCATCAGAATTATGGTTTGCCATGGATGGGGCACTTGTTAAGGCCAGTGTCAGCCCCGCGGCAAGCGCGAAAGATATTGATTTCATTGTAAATGATGCGTTGTCTGGGAGTTAAAAAGATTTCTTGAAAATTGAACGCGCGATTATACCCGACATTAAGAATTGATGCCTAGTGGTATCTCACTGGCGGTCATTGATGCTTCGGCTCACTGACTCCATCAAACTTTGTATATTGGAGTTCGGAATTTATCCAAGTTTTGGTGGTAAACAGAAGTTACACATTACATTGGCATTGGTATACTGCCGCCACCTTGATAACTAACTCAGATAACTCTGACGCAACAGAATCAACCATTGTACAAGCGACCCATATCTGCCCTTTTGTTGGTGACCATTCAGGCCTTCGCGTGGCTGCCCGATGCGCGGGCGGAGGATGCACAGGAGATCGTGCGTAGTGCGATCAATCACTGGCGCGGCTTGTCCTCCTACAGTGAAATGACCATGATCATTCATCGGCCCCAGTGGGAGCGATCGATGTCCATGCGAGCCTGGATGCAGGGCGAGAAACGCTCACTGGTTCGGGTCATCAAACCTCATCAGGACCGTGGCAATGGCACCCTGATGGACGACAATAAAATGTGGAGTTTCAGCCCCAAAATTAATCGGGTCATTAAAATTCCATCGTCGATGATGAGTCAAAGCTGGATGGGGTCCGACTTTTCCAACAAGGACATATCGCGGGCCGATGATATCGTTGATCAATACCAGCACACATTGCTTGACACCACTGAAGTCGACGGTCATGTGGTTTATCGGATCGAGGCTGTTCCCCATGAAGAAGCGGCGGTGGTATGGGGCAGAGAAGTGCTTGATATTCGCGACGACCACGTTCTCATTGAGCACAGTTTTTATGACCAGGACGGAATACAGGTAAAGCAACTGAAATCGCTGGAAATTGGCGATATGGGCGGGCGTACCGTCGCCATCCGTCAGCGCATGGGCAAAATTGACAGTCCGGGTGAGTGGACCGAGATCAGGCTCGATGCCATCGAATATGATGTTGAATTGAGCGACAGCGTTTTCACATTGTCAAATCTGCGTAATCCCCGCAACTGACCGGGCTATGAACATCATATTGCGGTTGGCCTGGCGAAACCTGTGGCGTCATCCGCGCCGTACCTGGTTAACAACAGGTGCCATGGTGTTCTCCAATGTGCTGCTGGTGTTTATGATTTCGCTCCAGTTTGGCATGTACGGACTGATGATTGACAATACATTGCAGTCATTTACCGGGCATATGCAGGTCCAGGCTCCCGGATATATCGATGATTCGAAGATGCGCCAGGTAGTGCCCGATGCCATTCCACTGGCCACCTCAATACGCCAGGAAATCGGCCAGAAAATGGCCGCTGCGCGAGGCGCGGCCTTCGCTCTTGCTTCCAGTGAGGATCGCAGCTACGGCATCCAGGCCTTTGGTATCGAGCCACAGTTCGAACCGAACGTGTCAAATATTCCCGGATTGATCACCGCAGGGCGCTATCTTGACAATATCAATGCCGCCGAAATTGTCATTGGCTCGGTACTGGCGCGAAATCTCCATGTTGGTCCCGGGGACGAACTCACCTTGCTTGGTAGTGGCCGTGATGGCTCTTTTGCCGCGGGTGTGGTCAGTATCGCCGGCATATTCGAAAGTGGTGTCAAAGATCTCGATCGAAACATTGCGGAAATACCCCTCGGCTATTTCCAGGAGCTGTTTTATATGCAGGGCGCGGCCCATCAGGTGGTGGTGAACAGCACTGATTTGTCCACGGTGGAAGTGGTTAAAAACCAGGTCGAGAAACTGCTTCCGGTTGATCGAAAGCTTGTGGTTCACGACTGGAATGCATTGCAGCCAGGGCTGAAACAGGCCATCCAGGCGGACATGAGCAGCGCTTTTTTCATGTATGCGGTATTGGTAGTGCTGGTGGCTTTCAGTGTTTTGAATACCCAACTCATGTCGGTGCTGGAGCGCACCCGGGAATTCGGTATTGTCATGTCACTGGGGTTAACCCCGGGCAGGCTTGGTCGCCTGGTGTTGCTTGAAACAGCGCTCATGGGGTTTCTCGGTCTCGTCCTCGGTGCCGCCATCGGTGGTCTGGTTACATCTTGGTTTACCGCCAATGGATTTAGTTATCCCGGGATGGAACAGATGGCGGCGAATTTCAATCTGCCAGCGAGATTCTACCCACAGGTCACGGCAATTAGCCTGTTGTCCGGGCCCTCGGTGGTGTTCCTGTTTACCCTGTTGGCGGCACTTTACCCGGCTCTGCGCCTGCACCGGTTGCACCCTGTGGAAGCGATGAGGGCCACCTGATGCAGGGATTGGCGATCGTTTCAACGCTGGCCTGGCGTAACTTGTGGCGTAACTATCGGCGTACTTTCATTATGATCTCGGCGATCACGCTGGGTGTCTGGGCGATGATCATTATGACTGCGTTGATGCGCGGCATGGTCAACGACATGTTACGCGATGGCATCCGGGCACTGCCCGGACACGTACAGGTTCATCACCCGGATTTCAGGGACGATCCGGGAATCAACAATCTGATCCCGCAGTCTGACAGCCAACTCACCGCGATCTTTGATGCTGAAGGGTTTACCGCCTGGGCCAGCCGAATCAGGGTCCCGGCTGTGATCACCAGCGAGCGGGATACACGCGGGGTAACGCTGTTTGGCATTGATCCGGTCCGGGAGCGGGGGATCACTTTTGTTGCCGACGATATCGTGGAGGGAAGGTATCTTGACGGTGTAGAGGACAACGGCATCGTTATCGGCCGCGCGCTGGCAAGAATTCTGCAAACAAATATTGGCAAACGACTCGTCATCATGAGCCAGGATCCGGTCAACGAAATCGCTGATCGCGGGTTTCGAATCGTCGGTATTTTCAAGTCGAAACTTGAGACCTATGAAAAAACCATGGTGTTTGCCGCCAGGACAACTATCCAGAAGCTGTTGCAGGTGGAAGACCGGGTCAATGAAGTGGTGGTCATGGGAGAAGATTACCGGAATGTCGATCCGGTTTATCAACGTGTTCGAGAAATATCGGGCGATGACGTTGAGGTAGTCCCCTGGAACGAAGCCGATCCTTACCTCGGAAGCATGATGTCGGTTATGGATGGGTTCGTCCTCGTGTGGATCGTGGTTATTTTTATCGCGTTGTCGTTTGGTCTGGTGAATACACTTGTGATGGCGGTGTTTGAACGGGTGCGCGAAATCGGCTTGATGATGGCACTGGGAATGCGCCCATCCAGTATCCTCATTCAGGTTATAGCTGAGTCTATTTTGCTGCTCACTATTGGTCTGTTTTTTGGTAATCTGCTGGCCTGGGCAACGGTGCTTCCGCTACAAGATGGGATCGATATTTCCATGGTTGCCCAGGGAATGGAGATGTTTGGTGCTGCCGGTGTGTTAACGCCACAAATGAATCTGAATGATGTATTGCTGGCCAATATTGTGGTGCTGGTGCTGGGTTTTGTCGCCAGTCTGTCGCCGGCATGGCGCGCCTCGCGCTACCAGCCCATTGAAGCCATTACAAAAGCATAATGTGTTCTAGTGATCCAACATACTATGATTGACCACTGATATGACAACAACCGCAGTAAGCTGCTTCGATCTTTGCAAGACCTATCGCCAGGGGGATCAGGATATAAAAGCACTGGACCATGTCAGCCTGGATATCGAGAAGGGTGGTTTTGTCTGCCTGTCTGCCCCTTCGGGCGGAGGCAAGACGACATTGCTGAACGCCATTGGCGGCCTTGATATCCCCGATAGTGGTGAAGTCTGGGTGACGGGGCAGCGGATTGATAATCTGGGCAAGGGTGCGTTGGCAGATTTACGCCTGCGGCAGATCGGGTTTGTATTTCAGGCGTATAACCTGATTCCGGTTCTGAGCGCCAGAGAGAATATCGAATTTGTCATGCAGGTACAGGGTGTTGCGGCGGCGCAGCGTGCCGAGCAATCTGCTGCAATTTTGCAGGAAGTGGGCTTGCAAGGATTGCAGGACAGACGGCCGGCAGAAATGTCAGGCGGGCAGCAGCAGCGGGTCGCGGTGGCGCGCGCCATCGTCTCCAGACCGGCGCTGGTGCTGGCCGACGAACCGACCGCGAACCTGGATTCAAAAACATCGGATTCATTGATGGAACTGTTCGTTACTCTCAATCAACACCACCGCATCACCTTTATCATCGCGACCCATGATCAGCGCGTAATGGGGTATGCAAAAAGGCTGATCAGGATGCTGGACGGACGAATCGTTGACGATATTCAGCAGAATACCAGTTCAACACGTAGTGACTGAAAATGAAACTCGAGCACACGGCATTTGCAGGCGCTCGCTCAAGAGCTATTTCTGTCAAAATGATCTTTGCCGGGTGGTGAATAATTTGCTGCCTGGATTTAGTCAGAAAGGAGACTGATCAGAGAATCTTGAATCTTCTCTGACATTGCCACTTGATTCCACGTATATTCCGTGGCTAGAAGGGGGCCGATATCACTCGTAAAGTTTTTGTCTTTAAGTTTGGCAGCAAGGTTGTCCTCAAATTGCTTTCTGGTAACGGCGTGTCCGCCATGTTCCATGTATTTGTAAAATACCTCAACAATCCTTTTGGGGTTGGCATCCTGGTGATCCAGTGCGACAGCAAGGTCAAAGAGATCACGGCCTTTCCTGCGCTGGTATAACGCGCGCAGCTTGGTGCCCAGGAGTTCATTAAGTTCGTAGCTCTTAATAGAACACGAGCCGTTATACCATCTTGAGTTCACATTAAACGGTATTTGTTTGAAGCCTTCAATCGCAAAATGCTCGCGTGTGTTGACTTCAACTTTTAGCCGAAGTGGTAGCGGTGGGGAGCTTTCAGATTGGAACCGATACACGAACGTTACGCGCCCCTGGTTTTGTTTGTGCCGAGGAGCACCCAGCCAGTCATCGAGAATTTCGTGGATAGCGTCCATAATTGGGCCAGCTGGTTCGGCATTTATCTGAACAAGGTCAATGTCCTCAGAATATCTTGCCGCCGGTAAGTGCAATTTGAAGAGTGCCGTGCCGCCACGAAATGCAAGTGCGTCGTGCAGTGTTTTGTTCGAGAACAATTCTACGAGCGTTCTACTGATAACAAGGTCTTGTTCAACTTGCGCATCGTCAATCCAGGGTGCTTGTTCTCTCCATTCTGTAATGTAATCGCGGGGAATCATATGTCTGGTTCCAGCTCTGCATTTACCACCAGCTTCCAGTCCGGCTCGCGATGACTGTCTTGGACTGTGCCGCCTGGTATGAGCCTGGTGTATTCGCGCGCCTGCTCGCGTACATAGGTCTTGATATTTTCGGCGTGTTGTCCTGCCTCGACCAGCTCAAGGATGTATCCGAGGCGCTGGGCCCAGGTGATAGGGGCTGTTGCCGCAGCTTCTACAAGGGCAGCTGGATTTATTTCATCAGCAAGTTCTGAAAGGATTGTTGCGACCTGATCGAGCCCTCCTACATGTTCAGGATATCCTGCGAGGTCAATAGCTGTGGCTTCCGGTGTGGAAACGTGGAGTTCACCGCGTGCTGTGTTAAACGACCGAACCGGAACGTTGTCAATTTTCTTCCGCGCGATAAATTTGACTCGGACTTTTTCGCACTGGATCGGTCTGCGGTTTTTAACGACAAATACCTGGAATTCCTGCGGGCGCTGGTGGGCTGCTCCGTAATACTGCGCAGCGGAGAGTAGTCCAGCATAATAGTTCAGCCCCTTGCTTTTCATCAGATCTGGAATAAACTGCTCAGCTGGAAGACAGCCCAGGGAGCGGTATTCCGGCGGAACGATGACATAGAATCCCCGTGCAGGAGAGGCGATCTTTCCTTGCTTCGCGAGCCGGTTCAAAGCAAGTCTGGCAGCATCCGGTGAAACTTTGAGCGCTGTACGCGCTTCTTCCGAGGTGAAGCTGTATCTCCCCCTTGATGCGAACTTCTCTATCAGGTC
>CAYOGN010000065.1:0-8029 GCA_964403545.1 uncultured Gammaproteobacteria bacterium | reverse complement strand
GGCCACTGGTCCAGTACCGGAAGATGTTTCGATATTGGCAATACCACGAGAACGGCGCTGGAACAGTTTGAAGCGGATGGGAATCCCCTGAATGGCAGCACAGATGAATGGTCTGCAGCGAATGGGTCTATTATGCGACTCGCACCGGTGCCCCTCGTTTTCGCGAATGACCCCGAAACCGCCGTTCAGTTGTCGGGAGAAAGCTCAAAGACTACTCATCGTCTTAAAATTTGTATCGATGCCTGTCGATACATGGGTGCATTAATTATCGGTGCTGTCATGGGTGAAACAAAGGATGTATTGCTGTCAAACCACTACTGTCCGACAGGAATTAACTGGGAAACCCAACCATTCGATTCAAAAATTGCAGAAATTGCCAGCGGATCATTCAAGGATAAGCAACCACCCCAAATCAGGGGAACCGGCTACGTAGCTGATTGTCTCGAATCCGCGTTGTGGGCATTTTATAACAGTGAAAATTTCGAACAAGGCTGCTTAATGGCAGTTAACCTCGGCGACGATGCAGACACCACAGGAGCAGTTTATGGACAAATCGCCGGGGCGTATTACGGGATGGAGGGAGCGGTGGGGATACCCGGGCACTGGCAGGAAAGGATTTTCCGGAGAGAAATTATTGTTCGATTTGCTGATGATTTATTGCGGATGGCTACAAGGTAGTCAGGGTAAACGCAATAAAACCAAAAACCAGCGAATCGGATTCGATACAGATAGCGGAGTTACATACCCTCGGAGGCGGTCGTATCGAATTAACATTCTGTCTCGGAAAACTATGGATTGAATGCGGGTTTCACGGGAGGCTGAAATATCGAAGACATCACGCAGTATCGTTAGCCGAAAAACCCTTCAATATCTTCAAGTTGAACTACATGACAGTAAATCATGTTGATGATTTCTAGTTCGTGGTTGTGCAGTTCCATTGTAGCCGCAGCGCAACAGTCTTCGACAACCACGACGTTGAAGCTCTCGTCGGCGAGGCTTCTTACAGTGGAACTGATGCATTGATCGGTAAAGATGCCTGCGACGATGACGTTGGAGATTCCGAGGTTGCGCAGTATTAGACGCAGATTGGTCCCGGTCAGGGCACTGTCCGTAGTTTTTAAAACGGTAATCTCATCGCCCGCCGCGGCCAACTCAGGAACAATGTGGCTGTCTTCCCGGTTTTTCGGTAGTAACAAATAGTTGAAGCCGGGTTTTTTCTGGCTTAGCGAGCGATCTCTTCCATCTTCGGTCAGGCAGGCGATTCTGGCGAACATAACTTCAACATTCTCAGCTCGTGCATAGGATGCAAGTCTGGCGGTGTTTGGAATCACGGTCTTGTTCATGCGTTCGAAGAATGGTGCCCAACGACTGGCTTCATCGTTATCTTCCGGAACTTCCAGATAGGTGTTCTGAATATCAATAATCAGTACTGCGGTATCGTCCCGGTTAAGAACGATGTCTTCCGGCGCTTCAGCTTTTTCATAGTAGAAACTACGATGGGCTGCTTTCCAATTACTCACGAGTCTCGCCCCTTTACCTGTTTCAAAGTTCTGTCAATGGCATCCCTAGCGGCTTCCATTTCTTCCGTTGTTCCAGACATGAATATCCGACCCGATGCGCCCATCATCTGGATATCATTAATCGTCGAATCAGGTGCGGCTCGTTCTGCCTCATTGGCTGCGACACAGGCGAACAGGGCAGGTTGCATTTCATAAATCAACAGAGATACATCCGGAACCAGGATTGATGCATCCCTGGTTCTGTTCAATATGATGGCGTGCTGATCATTTAGATTTTCGATAATGTCATGGAACAGCGTTTGCGGAGTCAACTGGTCTTCGGGTTTTGCACCGATACCTTCCAGAATGATTTTCCCTGCCGCCTCAACTTCAGCCATGTCATCGGCGTGAAGTTCAAGCAAGCCGAACTGCCGTTCGGTGAATAGCAGCCCGAGTTCCAGTGACGGTGCTGCTTTGAGCGCCAGATCCGCTATTCGATGGATTGCCAGAGAAGGTGCAACCTCGATTATCAGGCTGTGCTGTCCCGCGAACGGTGGATAGCCCCGCGCCCTGGTGGGCGTTGATAACCATGCCGCGAACTGGGGCATCAAATCCCGAATCGGCAGATATACCCGAAGATCAGTCATCCTGTGTCAATCCTGCATAATAAATACATCACCTCTAACGAGACCTTATTTACTTTTTCCAAGGGCGAAATGCTCACCGATGTCGGTGTGGGGGCGTGGGATAACATGGACGGCAACGACTTCACCGATCTGGTTTGCCGCTTCTGCGCCGGCTTCAGTCGCGGCTTTCACCGCACCCACATCACCTTTGACCACGACGGACACCAGTCCGCCACCAATTTCATTTTTTGATACGATTTCGACATTCGCCGCTTTCACCATGGCATCTGCTGCCGCCAGTGAAGGAACGTAGCCACGGGTTTCGATCATTCCGATTGCTTGATTTGCCATTGTAGACTCCTCTAATAGTTCAGTTAAGTTAGGTTAAATTAAAGAAAGCGCCATTGATATTTGTCTAATCATCAATGGAGCCGATTATCAGTGCATCAACTGGCGCCTTTACTTTGGTAAAGTAGGCGGCGGCAACTGATCCCTGGGTGATAAGTACATATTCATCAATAGCGCAGCCCAGCGGGTCGAAGGCAATAAGTGTGTCCCCGTCATCGGTTTTCACTTTCAGCAGTCCGCCATTAGGCAGCGTTTCAATGTGTTTTGAAGACCATATTTGGCCTATTACTTTTCCGCGTATCATTGAGATATCCTCTCGATTCTGAGTCCCCTGCGACGGATTTCATCCTTCGCCAGCGGAGTGAAAAAAACATTTTTACCGGCGTCAATTCGGGCGATGTCGCCATCCAGTCTGGCGATGTCCTTTTCGGTAACCAGCCCTTTTTGAAACTGTACTGAGTCGGCGCGCGCCGACATTTGCGATCCGCCAGAATTACAGATGTCAGCATTACTCTCCATCGCCTCTCCTTCCAGAACGAATTGTATTTTACCGGAATGAAGATCCGCTTTCAGATCACCATTGTCGGCCATGTCCAGCACTCGCAACGCGAAGACCTTCAGGTCTCTGTCGCTACTCATTGAGATCTTTTCTTTGCGAACTTCATTTCCGGGTCGATCAATGTAATTATCCAGCTCTTCAAGCAGAATTTCCCGAATCACTGTGCGGATATCAGATGTCATCTGGCCCCCATTCGATTCAGAGCATCTTCCGCAGCCTGCTTTGCATTACGAACTTCGGCCTCATCTCCGGCGAGATACAAGCGACCATTGGCACCAATCATTCTATAGTCGATCACTTTGATATTGGCCGCTTTTTCTGCCTCGTTGCAGGCCAGAATGGCATAGGAAGCGGATTGGCATTCCAGTAAATAAAGGCTGTCGCCACCGAGAATCATGGAGCCAAGCTTGTTGCGATTTATCAGAAATGCGTGCTGGGGATCGATACGGGTAACAATTCGTGAAGCCAGAATTTTCGGTGGTGCTGCGTCTTCGGGTTTTGCGCCGAGTTCTTTGAGAATCGCCTCGCCGGCAGCTTTCACTTCAGCGGTAGAATTCGAATGCAATTCCACTGTGCCAAACTGTCTTTCCACCACCAGCAGTCCGGCCTGGACATTGGCGCCTTTCAATGCCACATCCGTGAGCGATTCGATATCCAGACCAGGCGCTATTTCAATGACCTGGGCGGCCATATTTCGACGCGGCAATGCTCCGCGCATCCAGGTTGCCAGGTAAGCCAGTGTCTGCGGTTGCAGCTGGTCGATAAAAATAAAAGAGCGAAGTTCGGCCATATTACTTTTTGAGGATATCCCGCAGCTCTTCTGCAATGATTTTTCTGATCTGATCACGGGTGTCAGTATCCAGGCCGGTATCCTGTCTTTCCGGCAAGCTTTGCGCCCCTGAATTATTCGATTTTTGCGATCTGGTTGAACCCGGCACTCCGTCCGATGGTGCTACAGGTAAAGGACCGTCATGATCCGGGCGTATTTCCCGATAACGGGCGAAATCAGCAGTTTCGTCTGTGCTGTATGCCATACGAGTCCAGTGCACCAGATGTTGAGGCCCTATGTTCTCTCCGATGGATGATCGGCCGTAGAACCCGGTTCCGATGGTAAATGTCGGGGGCAATCCAGTGCCGTATCCGGCTGCGCCTTGGGAGCACGGTGCATTAACGACGACCCGGTACACCTCTACTGCGCTGGCAAATTTTATTGCGGTTGCTTCGTCTTTGCTGTGAATGGCGGCGGAATGACCTGCACCGGTCATGCGCAGTACAGCTCTTGCCAGCGCAATGGCCTGATTCTGGTTAGCGGCGACATTCATTGCCAGTACCGGACACAACTTCTCACGACTGAGTTTTTCTTCCACCCCGATTTGAGTGATCGGTGCCACCAGAATCTTAGTGTTACCGGGAACTCGAATCCCGCATTCCTTCGCGATCCAGGTTGCATCTCTGCCAATACATTCGATATTGAAGCCACGTTCATGGAACAGGAATCGTCTGACTTTTTCAACATCGTCCTGGTCACAGATATAAGCGCCGGACGCTCGCAATGCCTGGACCAGTTGTTTTTCGACTTCGGGCAGCGTGATCAGCACACTTTCATTGGTGCACAAAATTGAATTGTCGAAGCTCTTGCTGCTGACTATATGTTTTGCAGCCTGAGTGATGTCTGCAGAGCTGTCCACAAAAACCGGGGCATTGCCGGGACCGACCCCGATGGCCGGATTGGAGGATGAATAAGCCGCGCGAACCATGGCGGTTCCACCGGTTGCCAGAATGACGTTGGTTTTCTCCGAGGACATGAATGTTTCAACCAAAGGTATGGTTGGATTCTCGATGATCTGGATCACGCCTTCGGGAGCGCCGGCTCGCACCGCTGCTGCTGAAAGTTTTTTAGCTGCATCGATGCAGCATTCGCGGGCTGCTGGATGAGGGCTGATTACAATTGCGTTGCGGGTGAGCAGGGCGATAATAATTTTGTAATTCAGGGTGGAGATCGGATTGGTGGACGGTGTTAATGCAAAAATTACACCAGCGGACCTCGGAATCTCAATGATATTGCTTGCTTCATCAATTCGGTAATTTATGTAGTCCTGGTCTCGATAATAGTCCACCAGAGAATGGGTGGTTAATTCATTCTTCAGTTTTTTATGCTCTGCAACACCGAAACCTGTTTCCTTAACCGCCCAGTCTGCATAAAAGCCGGCATTTTCATAGGCAACATCTGCCACGGCATCGACGATGGCCATAGTGGTTGGCCGGTCATAGCGTTGAAATACCGTGGTGGCCCATCGGGCATGCTCAAGCACCATGTCCGCATGGCCCTGCATGGCGGCAGGGGTCGCAGAAATGTCGACCAAAGTTCTGACTTGTGGCTCCATCATGACCACCTCTGTTTTTTACCCATGACTTCTTCGCTTGCCAGGGCAATTGCAATCTCAACCCGGCGGAGCAGGTCTTCGGAATCACTCTGGGTCATCAGGATTCCCGGTTTAAACTGTAATACTCGGGGGTCCAAAGTGGAAAATATCGCCCAGACACCGTTTTGATAAAGATGCTTCATCACCGGTTTCGCGCCCTGTTCGTGGTTGAATTCGAGACCCATGATCAGTCCGTGTTGCCGTATGCCGATGAAGAAATCCGGATAGGCAGCCATAATGTCATCCAGGCCACTGCGGATATAGTCGGCGACATAGCGCACCGTAGTGGCTATTTCCGGCCTTTGCAGGATTTCCAGAGTTTTCATAGCCACGATGCAGCCAAGTTCCGCGCCTCCGGCGGTGGACATATGGGCAAATCCGTCCTTTTTTAACCAGCCGCCGCATTTTTCCGAAACCAGGGCACAGGCGATAGGATAGAGCCCGCCGGTGATGCCCTTGCCGGTAACCATGATATCGGGTTCCACCCCGTAACGATTGCAGCACCACATTTCTCCGCTGCGCATCAGGCCGGTTTGCACTTCATCAGCAATATAAAAGGCGTCATACCTTTCACACAGTTTTTTTACGCTGGGCAAATAGCCTTCCTGAGGCATCGGAAATCCGTAGGTGGCGGGAATGGATTCCATTATGACTGCGGCTACGTCACGCTTTCTCAAGGCATCTTCCATGGCATCGAGATCGTTGAATGGGACCTGAATAAACTCTCCGGCAGTATCTTCCGACAGGAAAATTTTTGAAAATCGTTCGTCACCGGTTTTAACGGATAGTCCGGAATGGCCATGATAGGCTTTTACGATGGATACGATTTTTCGTTTCTGGGCGGCGTTTCGGGCTGTTTTTATCGCGATATCAATGGCTTCAGCACCGCCCGCACCGTAGATCGTGTATTTCATATCCGGGGCCGGTGCGCAGGCGGCCAGGGATTCCGCCAGTGCCGTTCGGGCCAGTGCGGGGAAGTGGTGGTTGCCCATATCAAAGCGGGCTGTGCCGGCTTTCAGAACCTCGACCAGTTCGGGATGTCGATGACCGAGATTATAGGTTCCACCATTCAGGTGAACGTCGATCAGTCTGTGGCCGTCCATGTCGTAGAGGTGATATCCTTCTCGTTTGTCGATCACCAGATCTACGCCCATATCCTGCCAGTCCTGGGTTTTGCCGGGATTCCAGAATTGCTTTGATCTTTCGAGAAACTCGAGCTTTGCTTCGCTCATCATTATTCCTCCCTAAACGCGGTAGTGGTAGATGGCGTTAGGATTATCGATTTAAACGCGTTGTGCTTGACAGTCTCCCCTGAATGGTTGACAGTGAATTCAAATCTGTTCTCAAATGATCCTGAATACTATTCGGGAAGTTTTCAGATGGAATATTTTTCGAGGTAGCGAGTGCCCAGTTCAGCGGAAACCCGGGCAAAATCCGGAGCAAGTTCCTGGGGTTCAGGAGCTTCTATATGACTGCCAATCCACGCCAGAAGGGCGAGTCGCCTTAGCATAACGAAAGTATCCAGCTGGTCTGCTTCGGCATCAGACAGTTCTCGAATTTTTCGATATCCCTTTATCCAGGATTTTTTCAGATCAGGTATCTGCACATGATCTTCCATGAAACTGATGCTGGCGGCGAAGTCATACAGAAACCAGCCGAAGCCGCAATCATCAAAATCTATTAAACGGGTACCGTTTTTATCGATAAGCAGATTCGCGAGACGCATATCAGCATGAATCAGACCGTAACGATCCGGCTCTTTGCCGAATCCCCGCAGTCTGCGAATTACTGTGTTCTCTACCTGCTCGAGAACTTTACGCACTTCCGCCGTAACATTAGGGCCGTTATGCCATTTTCCCCAGGTCGGGTTTGAGCCGAAAACTGTGTCCATATCCCAGGTCAGACGCTCGAAAGGCTCAGGGCGTTTCCATGCAATGGATTGGATATGGGTTGTGGCTGCAATTTCACCCAGTTCTTCGAAAGGTTTGACCAGATCCTGCTCTTCATCTGGCTGTGCTCCTTCGACAAAGTGAAACATGACCATATAGCGTGGTGCAGGCAGGCCCTGAATTATTCCCGACTGGATTGGATTGTTGTCACGACCATAATAAAAATCCGGAGTGACAATGTGCCCGTCATTATTCAATGCTCTTGACCATTCCAGTTCACACTGAATCGCTCTTTCAGAATGATAATTTTCCCGATGAATGCGAAGTACGGATTTCCAGCCTGAGCCTTCTACCAGATAGGTCGCATTTTCTGAAACGTTGATCAGTCGGGCTTTAGCATCTTCCGGCACATCCCACAGTGGGAGTGACTGGTTGGCCAGTTTTTCCAGCAGCACCAGTAACTGATCCATTGGAAGATCGTTATGAGCCATTTTTGCCTCTTGATATTATTCGAGTGCTTAAAGTAAAGGCAGTTTCAAACCGTTAGATTTCGTCAATAGCTTCCAATGTTTCCGGCAGAATCTGTCCACCGTCAACGATAATGGATTGTCCGGTGATATAGGCGGCTTCATCGGAAGCAAAAAACAACGCAGCATTACCAATATCTTCCACCTGTCCAAGACGC
>CAYOGN010000064.1:0-6340 GCA_964403545.1 uncultured Gammaproteobacteria bacterium | reverse complement strand
CTCCCGAATATTTCCGCAGAATTTATTTGCAGACTAATTTCGACTACCACCGTAAATTCGCTAAACCTTCGGGTCAACTTTTCCGTTTCTATCGCAGCCGTCATTTGTTTATCGCCCATATCGGTTCCAAGCCAATGTATTCATATGATAACGCGCTGATAATCTAGTTTACCCGCCAATGTCGAGCCCCGCTCGATATCAGTACCGGCATCCGGCTTTCCCGGGACGCCTGTTGTCAATTTACTTTGTCTTCACTTTGTCTTCACTTTCAGATTTGTACATTTAAAGCACGTTAAACATCATGCGCTATAAGAGATGAGTATTTCCCGGATCAAATCCTCAACCCGAAGGCTGGTTCCAGTAGGCCCGGTAAACGCCTATGCCCCGCCCCGTAACAGGGTGAAGGCCCCTGTAGCGGAAATTAGCATAACAAACCTCCGACTGAGGACTCTTATTGGATTTAATCCCGAAGAGAAAACTAAGAAGCAGGACGTTACCATAAATATTAATATTCGATATCAGACAAAACCCGGTATCTATAGCGACGTGGTTGAACAAGCGCTCAACTACAAGACCATTACCAAGCGGGTAATCTCCTGCGTGGAGGATGGAAGCTTCCTCCTGCTGGAAAAACTGGTCGGTGATGTGCTCGATATTTGTGCCGATCATGATGATGTTTTAAGCGCCAGGGTCAAGATCGACAAGCCACATGCGCTCCGATTCGCTGACTCGGTATCCCTGGAGATGTGCTACAGCAGGTAGCACATGTTCTCACCAAACATTTATCCTAGAAAATCCAATGAAACTAAATTCAGTAGTAACTTCTACCAAAGACTATCTTAGTGACGAAGCCGTAATGGTCAGAGATGCCCTTGTTGATCAAGGTCTGGAAACGCCTATGATAGAAACAAACCTGAGCCCTGGTCAGAAGTACGAACGTATTAAAAAGCTGATGGCAGAGGCAGTCTCAACGCTGGGTCTAGACCTCGGGGATGACAGCCTGCGGGAGACACCACATCGCATTGCGAAAATGTATGTGAATGAAGTTTTTTCAGGATTGGATTACGCCAGCTTCCCGCGAATTTCTTTGATTGAAAACAAAATGAAAGCCGACGAAATGGTTAAAGTCAGCAATATAGGACTTACCAGCACTTGTGAACATCATTTTGTCACGATTGATGGTGTCGCACGGGTTGCATACATTCCTTCCAGCCAGATAATCGGTCTATCCAAAATTAACAGGATAGTCAGGTTCTTTGCTCAGAGGCCGCAAGTCCAGGAGCGGCTGACCCGGCAAATCCTGGTCGCGCTGCAGGTTCTGCTCGACACCCAGGATGTTGCGGTAAGTATTGTAGCGACCCACTACTGCGTAAAATCGAGGGGGGTAATGGATGAAAACTCCGAGACCAGCACAACTGCATTGGGCGGGTGCTTCCGGGAAAATATCCACACCCGGGCAGAGTTCCTTAGCGCATGAGACCCGAACCACTGATTATTACCGGTCTCGGTCGCGGGGTTGGATTCCACCTCGCCAAAAACTTTCTGGAACGGGGTTATCCGGTTATCGGAACTTATCGAACGATCCGCCCCTCCCTTGACCTGCTGCGCGCATCAGGGGCAGAGCTCTTTCAATGCGATTTTAATGATGAATCTCAGGTAGCCGGGTTTGTGAAATGGGTTCGCTGCCGGCATGATCGACTTAGAGCGATTATCCATAACGCATCAGACTGGCTGCCGGATAAGTGCGAGCTGGAACCGCATGAGGTTATGCAACGCATGATGAAGGTGCATGTGAATGCACCATATCAGCTCAATCAATTGCTGGCACCTCTACTTAAAGCGAGCAATGCGGAATATTCCGACATAATTCATGTGGGAGATTATGTCAGCAGTCGAGGCAGCACCAAGCATATCGCTTATGCCGCCAGCAAGGCGGCGCAAGACAATTTGACTTACTCATTTTCCGCAAAATATGGGCCAAAAGTGAAAGTTAACAGCCTGGCTCCGGCACTGGTGATGTTTAACAAAAACGATGATGAAAATTACCGCGAGAAAACCCTGCGGAAAAGTGTAATGAGGAAAGAAGGTGGTATTGGCGAGTTTCAACATGCTGTTGATTACCTTCTTAATAGTAAATACGTAACCGGGCGCGTTCTTCCAATGGATGGAGGGCGTCATCTTCGCTAGTAAGACTAAGAGTGAGCACTGCTGCTTATTACAATGATTCGAGGTCTAGCATGCCAGTTCGATGCAATGGAATCCAGCCTGGCCGTTGGTATTCCATGATGGCGGTTCCGCGTTTTGTAGTCGTGAAATGGAACCTTACAGGCGCCTTGATAAATGAAATTCTTTATCGGCGCAAGAACTTTATAATTTGATAACTCCTCTTTGACATATACGCATGAAATACAAACTAATACTTCTCATCCTCGTGCTGTTTTCTGCCAGAACTTATGCTGCCGGCGGTAACTGCCCGGAAATACTGCAGCATGAATTTCAGAAACTGCATTCCGCCGAAAAGGTGCAGTTGTGCGAAGCCTCCAGTGCGAAAGCCGTTTTACTGGTCAACACCGCGAGTTTTTGTGGGTTCACGGGTCAATTCAGTGAACTCGAAGCCCTGCACCAAACCTTCGGTGATCGGGGACTGGTAATTATCGGATTTCCTTCCAATGACTTCAGGCAGGAGGCAGCAAATGAAGCAAAGACCGCGGATGTATGCTATGTCAATTACGGTGTAACCTTTACCATGGTTTCGCCACTATCAGTGCGTGGCAAATCAGCTCATCCATTATTCAAAGCGCTTGCTGCGAAATCCCGGGAGCCCAGCTGGAATTTCAATAAATATCTTGTCAATCCAGTGGATCAAAGCGTTATTCACTATGGAAGTACAGTCGGTCCAGAGTCTGAATCCATCGTAGAGGCTATTGAGCAATTATTGTAGTTCCTGAAACTAACAATGATTCTCTCATTCACAAGCTCATCATGGGATTGGTCAAAGGTCATGTTGCCAATAGTAAATAGAATTCAGTTGCTGATTGTCATGGTTGGCATATCTGCAATCTCCCAGGCTAATGAAAATGATTTTTCGCTAGATATTCTGACCAAGCCTGGGCACGTGGCGCTGCTTCGACATGCTATCGCGCCAGGCTTTGGAGATCCGGCAAATTTCACCATTGGAGACTGCAGTACGCAACGTAATCTTTCCGAGGTGGGGCGAAAGCAGGCAAAACGTATTGGCGACTTATTTCGGTCCTTCGGTATAGACGAAGCCCGGGTATTCTCAAGCGAATGGTGCCGCTGTGTTGAAACCGCAAATCTGCTTGGTCTCGGCCCCGTTACTACGCTGCCGATCATCAATTCTTTTTTTCAACGTAATGAATATCGCGATCAACAAATCGCAGCGCTTCAGGAATGGCTTGCCGAAGCGGAATTCTCCTTGCCCTTGGTGCTGGTCACGCACCAGGTTAATATAACAGGGTTAGCTGGGGTCTATCCGAAATCCGGAGAGCTGGTAATCCTGGACCTTTCAGATGAGGATAAATTTTCAGTTTTGGGAACCATTAAATCTGAGTAATGGCTTTTGTCCAGCGGACAATATATATCGAATTGAACTCGATAAGGGGCTTTCTGGTGAGAAGGTCGAATAGCGGGCAGATTGCCTCTAACCTATCAGTTAAGGTTTGCCTGTGCCCTGAAAGTTAATAATTCGATATCGATGCTTAACTGGTATTAGCAGTAAAAAGAAATTCTGCTTAACGCAAGATCAGCATTAAATTTACGTCCGATTGCGACCAACCCGATACGCTTTAGCCGCCCGGTGTTAAATGGCTTTTCGATGCGATATGGATGGAAGTCATGAAATGGAATTTCAATCGAGCGCCATTTCGCGCCGGCATGAAATTCAGTACGATAGGATTGCCACGGACGGATACAGTCGCTCGTTCGCAGGTGAAGCCCGTATTTTTCGTTGTTCCCGCGAACGGATAGGCACAGTCCGGTAAAAGCTGACCCGTCGAACTCCTTTCCGGCGACGTTTAAATCCAGAGCCGCTTGTATAAAACCACCATTATTTTCCAGACTGACCATACCCCTCAGGTGCAGGCTGTTATGACCCCCTATGATTTCACGGATAATTTGACCCTGCGAAATTCCGCCCATAACCTGGTCGCTGACAAAACGCCACGGTGTGTCCAGCTTTGAAACCAGCGCTGCTTCTGAAAAATCGTCGATCAACATATCATTTTTTCCTGGGAAATTTGGCGAGTTCAACTTTTTATCTACACTGACAATAATTGTCCGGTCAAATTGTAACTTGTTATAGCGCACGATCCATAAAGACTCGGAATTTAAGGGAGAAAATTGTTGCAGATCTTATGGCACAGTTTGCTGAGAGCAGCTAACTTTCACACTCCATTCACACACGCCAGGTTAAATAACCCTTGGCTATTTTTTAACCGCAAACAAAACGATTGTGATCTGTAAAAAATCAATATCTGCGATGGTCGGGCTGTCTACTAATTTCCTCTGTTCGAATACCCCCCATACTGCTAATTGCCTTCCTTTTAGTTCCTGGTTTAGTTATGGCGTACGAAGAATATCCATATGACACAGCTTAAGCCAGCAAAGATTTTGAGCTTCGGGAGTAGGCGTCTCTTGCTGTGGCCGAAGTGGTGGAGAGCGGGGAATTTGGCGAACCAAATTATGCGGGTTAGAACTCGCCATTCAGCCTGTGGTTTATGGGCCGGAATGAAGCGTTGGCAAAAAGTCGAAAGCAAGCATTCCCGAACGGATGGAATAAAAACGACTAATCTCAAACTAAGCATTGAAAACTGACACCGACCAGGCTTTGGCCCCCGTCATAATGTGGTTCAGGCAGGATTTGCGGCTAAACGATAACCCTGCGCTTGCAGCCGCTATTCAGACTGGTCGACCCATATTGCCGATATATATCTTCGACAACGAACCTGGCGGTAATTGGAGAATTGGTTCGGCCAGCAGATGGTGGTTAAACAATAGCCTATTGTCACTGAACCACAGCCTTGATAACAAACTTTGTTTCCTTCAGGGCAACGCGCAAAAGATTCTGCCTCAGCTTACAGCTGAAACCGGTGCCCGCAAGGTGTTCTTGAACAAAATATATGAACCTTTTCAAATCGAAAGTGACAAGCTAGTTTCAAAGGTGCTGGCAACCAACGGTATAGATACTTCAAGCTACAACGGTTCCTTTCTGCACGAGCCAGGTAAAATATTGAAAGATGACGGAACACCGTACAAGGTTTTTACCGCGTTTTATAAGAAAGGATATGGTGCGCAACTATCAGGCTTTGCTGAACCCTTACCTGCCCCAGGAAAAATTTTGCTGTTTAAATACAAGGATTCATCGCTGAGGGACCTGGATATTATGCCCAGAGGTGACTGGCACCAGAAATTCGTAAAATTATGGCAGCCGGGTGAATCTGGCGCAAATACTCGATTTGAAAAATTTCTCACCATTGGGCTGAGCCACTATCGAACTGGAAGAGACTTTCCCTCACATGACAATGTGTCCAGATTGTCTCCCCATATCCACTTTGGAGAAATTTCCACCACCAGCATTTGGCATTGTATAAAAGCGACAATGGCACACGAAAAATGTGAGGTGGATGCAGAACACTTTCTCAGGGAGTTGGTATGGCGAGAATTTTCTGCGAACTTGCTTTACCATTTCCCGGATATGCCCTGGGTAAATCTGCTTAGAAAATTTGATAATTTTGACTGGAACGATGATGCGGATTTCCTGGAAAAATGGAAAAAAGGGCAAACTGGTTTCCCGATTGTGGATGCAGGCATGCGTGAGCTTTGGCAAACCGGCTATATGCATAACCGGGTGCGCATGATAACCGCCTCATTCCTGGTAAAAAATTTGCTTGTACATTGGCATCATGGAGAGGACTGGTTCTGGGACACATTGCTTGATGCTGACCTTGCAAACAATAGTGCCAGCTGGCAATGGGTTGCTGGTTGTGGTGCCGATGCCGCGCCATTTTTCAGAATATTCAACCCGGTTACACAGGGGCAGAAATTCGATGCCGAGGGATCGTATGTGAGACAATTTATACCTGAAATCTCAAAGCTTCCAGACCGATTCATTCATTGCCCATGGCAGGCACCGACCCAGCTGATTGCTTCTCTGGGTATTCGTCTTGGGACTGATTACCCCCTTCCGATAGTTGATTTAAAAGTTTCCAGGGAAACTGCGTTAGCCGAATTCAAAAGAATTTCAGTTCGCTGAATTTGATAAAGAGCAGTACTTTAGGGATGTCCGTCAAAGTCAGTGCACTTCGGTTTATTTTTCTTTGAA
>CAYOGN010000063.1:0-22214 GCA_964403545.1 uncultured Gammaproteobacteria bacterium | reverse complement strand
TATTCATCCAGTTTACCGATTCAACTTTTACCAACTTCATAGCTCGCGTTACCAACCAGTATATTAAAAGCATGCTGGCTACAAATACGACCTGGCCAATTTCTACACCTACATTAAACATCAATAAGGCAGCAGGTATTTCTGTCTGTGGTAAACCAATATCGCTGAGCGCGGAAGCAAAGCCGAAACCATGCAGCAGGCCAAAACTGGCCGAAATTGCGATGGGATAACGCCAGGTCAGGGTATCACGCCGATCTAACGCAATTTCTCTCGCAAGAAAAACAATCGACAAGGCAATCGTTGCCTCTATAGGGGGTGTTGGCAAATGCACAAGCTCAAGCGCGGCAAGCGTCAAGGTAATGGAATGGGCCACAGTAAAGCCAGTGATGGTAATCAGAATCCGGTGCCAGGTACCCGCGATAAAAATCAGGCAAGCAACAAACAACAGATGATCGAACCCCCCGAGAATATGTTCAACACCAAATACCAGATAAGTACGTACCACGTCCCAAAATTGCGGCGCACCCTTGACAACAAACGATGTTAGTGTGGCGTCTAAACGTGCAGTTTCCGAAGTTTCATCCAGTCGTTGAATACGCACCAATACATCGGTAGATACACTCTCCAGGCCTTTGATTCTAATTTCAGCGCCTGCAAGGCCACCCTCTCGTCTTATCGTAGAGCGTTCGATAAATGCTCCGCCAATAAATGCACCACGGGCCTCTGATATTGTTTTTACCCCGGCAGGTAACACAACATAAAGACTCAAACGTTGCTCTTGTCCTTTCGCCGGAATCTTCCATAACATATCGAAAGTAGATTCATCTGTTTGCGTGAATTCCAGATAAGCCGGGCGGTATTCGTCAGCGTGTACACTGCCCAGAATAACACTGCATAGAAAGGCAACAAAAATGAGCGGTTTCACTACGATATTTTTGCCTTTGATAGAGACACTGTCAATTTTCTCTTTGTCATTATGTCTGGAGTGCCTACAGTTCCACGAACCGTTTTAACAATGGGTAATAAAGTGCTGTCCTGATTTTTCGTCGATCCAGTTCGCCAATTATATCAGCATAAATTGACATTTTTTCTCCATATCTAGTTCGCTCTTCATTGATAAACCAGTCGAGATTATGCTGATCTTCGTGGCGGCTGGATTTGAAGTCAATAATCCATCGCACATCATTTTTATCGACAAAACTCCGGTCGATAATGGCATGCACAATTTGTTTGCCAATCACACCGCTAACGGGCCATTCGGTTTTAATGTGGACATGGTCGCTGGAGAATATCCAGGCAGCCTGAGGATCTTGCCTGGTACTCTCTATGGCCTTGTGAACCTGATCCAGGGCATCATTGAGAGATTCTCCGGGCGTCCCTTTTTCGATGAGTCGGTTGCGCCATAGCAACAGGGTTTTTTGATCTATTGGTTGTTTGCACCAGACGGGCCAGCCTACCCTATCGACCTGTTGCAAAATTTGATGGATTAAAATACCGCAAATCCGGGAAATCTCACCGGCCCAGGAAAATTCTATTGTGCCGTTCCCGGGTGCTGGTCTGCCTTGTCCAGTATTGACCTGAACCGACTCCATGACGTCGGGCAGTTGCCACTGGAGCGGTAATCGGGTGAGTGGAAAGTCGAAAAAAGAAAGTTCACTTTCCCGCTCATTGATCAGTATGGTTGTTTCGGCGTGCTTTTTCTGAAATTCCGGTTCTACAATAGGCCATAGCAATGCCAATAGTGAGCCGGCACCTGGCTGGCCAAGTTCGTCTTTACTATTGGTTTTGCAATTCCCGAACAGGTGCAAATTTTTCTGCGCCCGGGTGCAGGCAACATAAAGCAGACGGGTGGCTTCATTGTGTTGATGTTCTTTTTCGACTTTGCCGAGATAGTCATAGCATCGACCATCGCTTTCACCACTGGTTGGACGTGGTGCCATCAGCAGACGATCAGGGAAGTTTTTAAATCGCAGCAACTCCCTGGACGTTGATCGAGGCTGCCGATCCAGGTTGGGTAATATTACGGTGTCAAATTCGAGTCCTTTGGCGGCGTGTACCGTGAGCAATTGAACCGCTGCCGGAGATTCGCTGCTGGCCCAGAGATTTTCCATCGCATCGTCCAGGCTGTCAGCGGTTATTGCAGCTTCGTCATGTTCGAGCTTTTTTACCAGATCAATAAAACGCTGGCAGTCGGCCAGATCCACCGAATGAATTGCACATGGTCCACCCAGGCCAAGCCAGACAGCTTCGAGGTTGCGTGCCAACGAAATATGCCCTCGATCATGTAATCCCTGTGCCATTCTGGCGCCAAGATTTTTCAGTCGAGCTTGACCTTCAGTAGATATTGATGCCAGTTTCGATGGGTCGCTCCAGAGAGCGACCAGGGGTTGGATTTTGTCAGACTCACAGAGAATGCTGATGTCCCGTAAAGACATGCCACACCATGGCGTCCGCAACAGACTCACCCAGGCAGTCCTGTCTGCAGGTTGAATCAATGCGCGGGTCAGCGCGGCCAAATCCTGAATTGCCTGTTGTTCCCTCAGTTTTCGAAGTTTGATCGCCTGGAACGGAATCTTTCGTTGGGAAAGTACCCGGGCTACCGGATTCAGGCCAGATCGTGTTCTTCCCAACACTGCTATAGATTGTTCTGGATATTTTTCAAGCTGAACCCGGATCAGGTCGGCGATCAGACCGGCTTCACTTTCTGCATCACTGTCAATAGAGGGATGCATTGTCACCGCACAGTCGGCTTCATTTGTTTGATGAGCGATAGCCGGGGAGTAGCTTACCGCGCTATGGATGATTTCACTTTTCGCTGGCATTACCTGGCAAAATGTGTGATTAAACCAGTGCACCAATGCCGGTGCCGAGCGAAAATTACATTCCAGTACCAGTGGCTCGGTTTGTACCTGGCCGATACCATGGGTTTGGGTTTCGAGAAAGTTGCCGACTTCGGCTTCACGAAACCGATAAATTGACTGCATCGGATCGCCGACAAAAAATGCACTTCGGCCATCCCCGATTTGCCAGCCGGCAACAAGCTTCTCCAGCAATTCGATCTGGCCACCTGAAGTGTCCTGAAATTCGTCCATCAGAAGATGCTTCAGTCGATAGTCGAATGCCAGTGCAAGGTCTGTGGGATCGTCCGGTTCACCAAGGGCCAATTCGGCTCGCTGGGCGAGTTCGATGTAATCTGCCTGATTGGTCTCGCGAAATAACAGCCTTAATTCTGCTGCTGCCACCGGTAACAATTTCAGTATCGCATCAAGATTCAACCATTGTGCTTCGCTGAAGTGTCCGTCGGGAAGGTTCGCTATCCTGGCAAAAGCCAATTCGAGTTTTTTGTCATCTCTTAGTGTCTCCAGTAATGTTTTGATTCGATTCAGTGATATTCTGTCACTGGTTGGAAATCCATCATTTTTATTTACCCGCTTTCTGAGGGTAAGGTTTTGGGTTAACAACATACCGGCGATGCCACGCCACAAATGGATATTCTGGAAGGTCGGCTCAGGGAACTCCGTCATTTCGAGGCAATCCAGCACTGTGGACTGTTGCTCCTGTTGATCCAGATTAGAAGCTGCTATGTTGGCCAGTGCCGACATTTCGCTGCGCATCTCATTGGTTAGCAGGACATCGCAAGCGGACAGCTGCTCATCGATAGTTTTTTGCCACCAGGATTCGAGCAAATCCTGGTCATAGTTGCGCAACAACCGCATCCATTTGTCACGTCTGGCCAGCATATCGGCGAGCAATTCCCGGGCGCGCTGAAAATTGGCGTCCATCATCTCCAGCAATCTGCCGCAGGCTTTAGCTCGCCGGGGATCGCCGCGATCCTCGATGTGGTCCAGGGTGAGCCGGGCAGCGCGCAGATACAATAGCGATCCATCCTCAACGACGGACGGCGCAGCACCAAACCGGGAAGACCATGGCATACGGTGCACCAGTTCATTGCAAAAGCTGTCAATGGTCTGAACGCGTAAACGTCTGGAGTTTACCTTGAGCTGCCAATCATGGTGCTGGTCATTTTTAGCCGCACGTTGTGCCAGTTCAAGTAGTTCCGGGTCCTGCTCCGGCTGACCTTCATCGTTGACTCCCCGCAAGGCATTGATAATACGTTGGCGCATTTCGGCTGTGGCCTTACGGGTAAATGTAATGGCCAGAATTTCCTCGGGTGCATCAACCAGGGCCAGTAAAGTCAAAAATCGCCGTACCAGCAACCCGGTTTTGCCTGAACCCGCCGGAGCCTGGACGATAAAGGATTTGTCGGGGCTCAGTGCATGGTTTCGCGCCGCTATATCAGCCGGCAACCTCACGATTCCGGTTCCTCAGGAATATAATCGCCGCTACGGCAGAAGGTGGGGGTCTTGCAGTGTTTGCAGAGACCGTTTCCTTCCGGATCCACGCGGGCGTCACCAGACAGGAATTCCGCGGCGATAGCGCTCAGTGACCGTAGCCAGAATGCAACCATCTGCTCCCAATCTGTAAATACATTTTTCAGGCCTGGATGTTTCGACAACTGCGGAACCTTAAATCCGCCATCACGATCGATGCCGAAGGGCTGCTGATCCGAAACGCCAATAAATTTACATTCACCCAATACAACCTGGGCATAGGTAATGGTCTCGACCATTGCTGCCTGGTCGAGGGTATATAGCGGTAATTGTGGTGCCATGGGTCGTTCCCTGAACCAGTCGGCAGTTGTATTTTTATTGCCTGATTTATAGTCAATGAGTACCAGAGAGCCATCTTCAAGTCGATCGATTCGATCAACTTTGAAGTGTAATTCCAGTCCTTCCAGATTAAAGGAGGATTTTTCTTCACGAGCGATAACCTCGAATGGCTGGAGGCGCTTTTTCTCCAGTGCAAACCACTCCATCAGGGTGGCACCAAGCCATCGTTGCTGGCTTGCAAAAAATGCATCTCCACATCCACTGCGTACCCGGTAGCGGCTGGCAGCGCTGTCAATACAATCATCGACCAGCGCAGACAATTCGGCTTGATCCATCTTATGCAATCGTTCGGAGTTGGTGATTTTGCTCCAGGCCTGCTCTAGTACGAGGTGCAGCATCGATCCTCTTTCCATGGGATCCAGTCCCTGGTCGTTGGTGGACAATGTTTCAGCGCCGAGACGATACCTGGCGAATGCCCCACGCGGACATTGGGATTGAGACTGTATCAGGGAAGTGCCTCCGCGCACTCTGATGTTGGGATCCAGTGCCGGGCCCTGTATATCTGTGATTACTTCGAGCTCAGGACGATCCAGATTGAATCGTTCCGCCAGCGTTAGAGTATCTTCCGATCTGCTGATTTCCCGGTATTTGATTGGGGGCAGAAGCGGGCTCGGTTCAAGGGCAATATCGCCATCATATTGATGGTGACTCAAGACAACCTCCTTGGCACTGGTCAACAGTCGTTGTTGTTGCTGATTAGCGTCCTGAGTGGTTGCTTCAGCGGTGGCCTCAGGGATGCCGGATTGCCGCTGAACGGTAATGGGGATAAATGGATTGGGTCGTGATCCTGGCGGCCAGTCCGGCTCAATCAGGCCGCCAAACCAGATACTGTCAAATTCGAGACCGGCGGTTTCTTGAATCCCCATGACCTGGATTGGTGCCCCGGTGGCCTCAACCTGAAAAATCCGGGAGGCAACCCTGCGATTCAGCCAGCCAAGGGCAGTTAGCATCGACACTGTACTCTGGGTGAGATCCAGCTCTCCGAGCCGGTTTATTTCAACCTGCAATGCTTCGATAGCCTGGTACTCGTCGCTACCTGGATGACGCGCCCCCGGCCAGCCAGTGATTTGAAGAAGGGCATTGAAAAACCTGGACCAATGGTTGAAACTGGCTTTGGTTGCAGTCTTATTGACCAATTCCAGCGCTCGATCCAGTAACGACCGAAGGAGTGGACAGGAATTGTCCTCGCGTTCGGTTCGTAGCCAGACAAGTTGCTCGATGAGCTTGGAGAGACCGCTGTTGTAGGGCAAATCCTGGCGCAATTTCAGATCCAGCTTGCTCCGGTCCAACAGTTCACTATCCGCGCCCTCGATAAATGGTGACAGTACAAGGGTACTGATCGAGTCAATGCTGGTTTGATGACTGCACAGTGTATGCAGCAGAGAGAGTGCCTCATTGACCACCGGGAATTCAGTCAGGCTAGAGCCAAATGAGAGATGAAAGGGGAGGTTTGTTGTGTCGCCAGGTCGAATCAGTTCTCGTGGACATAGTGCCTGTTTGAGCGCGTATTCAATGGGTTCCCGAGACTTGATCAGATCCGGCGCAACGATCGCGATTTGACCTTGCGGGTTTGCCTTCAACCTTTGCCTTGCCCATTGTCCTGCTGCCATCCATTGCGACAAGTTATCTTTAAATGTGGCGTGGGTGATGTCGGGCTCATGGCTCGATTCTGATTCGATAATTTCCACTGCAATGCCGTTTTTTCTGATCGCTTCGAGCAGCTTGCGCTGCTGCAGTGTTAGCTGGTCAAATCCGGCTAAAGCAATTGGTGTTTTCGATATCTGCTTCACCAGCGCAGCGATTAAATCTGCCTGCTGAAAGGAGTCTATCCAGTTTCTTTGCTTGCAGCATTTGTCAAAACACTCCAGCCAGCGACTAAAACAGCGATGGTCGGGATGGTTTGATTCAGCGATGGCGCCAGGTTTAATTTGCCAGCTACGCATCAGGCGAAGTGCACTGATTCCCGCCCTGGCACTGGTATAGGTGTTCCATAGCGGCTCGGTATCCTGCTCACGAAGGTGGATATCGTCAGCAATGATCTGCTGCCACGTTGCCAGCAGCTGTGAATCACTCAGTACAAGGTGCGGGTTTGAAAGGTCCTCCCAGCAACGATGGAGCCACGCGTCCCAGGGAAGGATAACGGCACTATTCCATGCCTTGTTGCCGGCATTCAATTGTTGCTGGTCATATTGATTCACCAGCTCTCGGGATAAACGCCTTGTCGCGGTTACCAGGATAGTCCCTTTGGCCAGAGATGAAAAGATTTGTTGGCTGCTCAATTGACCCCGGCTCTCTGCATGGCGGTAGAGAGTTGCTTCGCAAGTTTTTTTCCGGTTTCATGCTTGATCGTAGCGTGGTATCGCGGGTACAGGGAATCTTGTACCCTGATCACATGATGATCCAGAATATTCTTCAGGCGGACAAAATCATCCAGCATGTCTACTAATGCAGATCGCGTTGACCGGGGGCTGATTTTTTCTGCCACATCGAGTTGGGCGAGCGATTGCTGAACCCGGGTGTTGGTGCGGCGCAGGATCAGGTGATCAGCTTTGATCATTTGCAATGCCTGGTTATCCTGATCGGCAAAGTGATCCATTTGCCGATCAGTAAAATCCATGCTGGTAGTGAGCAATCCGGAAAATACTGCTAAATGGCGTCTGGCAGCTTCCAGCGCCAGTGCCGTTATCGCTTGCAGGAACTGGTGATATCGCAATCTGGTGACATCATTCCAGTGATCGACCTCTGAACATAAAGGGTGCGGCAGGTTTTCTCGCACAATCGCTCAGGCCACCGAATTGATTTTTTTTGCGAGTTTGAAATCCAGCTCAGTAATGCCACCGGACTCATGGGTGACCAACTCCACAGTGACAGTACCATATACGTTGGACCACTCCGGATGGTGGTTTAATTTTTCAGCGTGAATTGCGACCCGGGTCATAAAGCTGAATGCATCAACAAAGTTTTTACAGATAAACGTGTTAGTCAATTTGCCATTGATCAATGTCCATTCATTGTCGGCATCCTGGTTGAGGATTTCCAGTTGTTGCTGGAGTTCAGTTAAATTGAGTATTTCCTGTGCCATTGTGTAAGTGTATCAAGCCATGGGTGGAAATCCACCATCCGCCCACACAGGCCCGGAAATGATGGGATTTTCGATCAGTAGTGCCACCGCTTCTGCGATTTCTTGTGGTCGAATCATCCGGTCAATAGGCACCAAACGTTTGATATGTTGTTCGAACATGCCATCAGGCAGCTGCTCTACCATCGGTGTTTCGACAAATCCCGGATGAATCACTTTGGCCTGAACACCATAGTAAGCGCCTTCCTGATTCAGGGTTTTAGCCGCAGCATTGAGTCCGGATTTGGCGCTTGAATAGGATATCTGACCCTTGTTGCCGCGGGATGACACCGAGCCAATAATCACAGCGGCCCCCTGGATGTCTTCTTCTCCACGCCATTTGCCCAGGCCCGCCGCCACACGGTGTTCGGCAATGGCACCTATCATTTCCATGCTCCAGTAAATTGGATGCATCAGGTTAACCTCCAGTACCTGGCGAAAACGATTTTCATCATACAATTCGGCTTTACCCGATTCCGGGTTAATTTTTACCGCCATGGCATCACGTAGTATTCCTGCAGCCGGAACACAGATTTGCGGTAATCCTACAGTACGTAATTGGCTGAATACCTGCTGGCGAAATTCACTGTGCGTGACATCACCGTGAAAGGGTAATGCAATATCTTCATTGCGCGACCCGTTGGCATCCCGGGTGGCGGCAAATATGTTCTCGGTCAGATCTACCATTGCTACCGCCCGGACCCCTCGTTCAATCAGGCACCGCGCTACTGCATTGCCAATGCCACTGGCGGCACCGGTAACAACTGCAACCTTGTCTTCTATTTTCATGATCGTGATCTGGTTTCCAAAACCGGAATAGAACCATATAACCATTGATTTGGGAAGCTGGCTGAATCAATAACCACGCACCGGAGGTTTTTCTTGTTCGCCGCCTAATATCGAGGAATTTTGATATAATCCGTAGGTTTTAGAGCCTCGGAAAGACAAAACCGGGGTGGTTTCCCGGTAGACCGTAGATATTTGGCAATTCCCAATTTACCGGATTCCCGAGCTTTCAGGGGCTCCGAATTGATTCATAATTTAATTTTGAGGTAAATCGTGACTGACGATCATGTAGATTACAAGCGTCGGCGACTGCTCACTGTTGCGACGACAGGCATAGGCGTGGCCGGAACGGCAGGCATGGCAGTGCCATTTCTCGGCAGTTGGAGCCCGAGCGAAAAAGCCATGGCAGCCGGGGCTCCGGTCAAGGTGGATATCAGCAAGCTCGAGATGGGTCAGCAGATTACCGTAGAATGGCGTGGTAAACCGGTCTGGATCATTAATCGCAGCAAGGAGGCGCTTGATTTTTTGCCTGACATGGACAAGCTTTTGCTGGATCCCGGATCTGATACCGATCAGCAACCTGACTACGCAAAGAATGAATATCGGTCCATCAAGCAGGAAATTCTGGTCCTCGTAGGCATCTGCACCCACCTTGGCTGTTCGCCCAAATACAGGCCGGAACTGGCAGCAGATAGCGAAGGCGCATTTTTATGTGCATGCCATGGCTCACGTTTCGATCTTGCCGGTCGGGTTTTCAGCAATGTACCTGCACCCAAAAACCTCGAGGTTCCTCCCCATATGTATTTGAGCGACAACGAAATCCTGATTGGTGAAGATGGAGGGACAGCATAATGAGTTTTGATAAATGGTTAAATGATCGCTTCCCGGCCACCAAGATGGTCAAGGAGCACCTGACAGAATACTATGCGCCGAAGAATTTTAACTTCTGGTATTTCTTTGGAAGCCTGGCACTAATTGTACTGATTCTCCAGATTGTCACCGGTATTTTGCTTGCGATGAATTACAAACCTGATGCCGCACTTGCATTTGCTTCGGTGGAGTACATCATGCGTGACGTCTGGGGAGGCTGGTTTGTGCGTTATATGCACTCAACTGGTTCCTCGTTCTTCTTTATTGTGATCTATCTGCACATGTTCCGTGGTTTGCTCTATGGATCCTATAAAAATCCGAGGGAATTAATCTGGATATTTGGCATGGTGATCTATATCGCAATGATGGCTACTGCATTTTTCGGCTACCTGCTACCCTGGGGGCAGATGTCGTTCTGGGGTGCCCAGGTCATCGTAAATCTGTTTGAAACGCTGCCATATATTGGTGGTGCACTTTCGGAGTGGATTCGAGGTGACTATGTCATTTCGGATATCACGCTGAATCGATTTTACGCATTTCACTATCTGATCCCCTTTATCCTCGTAGGTCTGGTGGCATTGCATATCATAGCGCTGCACGAGGTGGGTTCAAACAATCCGGACGGGATCGAAATCAAGAAAGGCCCTAAAGGCAATCGCTGGAGTAAAGACGCACCTGCCGACGGCATCCCTTTTCACCCATACTACACGGTGAAGGATGTATTGGGTATGGTGGTGTTTCTGGTTTTATTCTTCGGCGTGGTGTTTTTTCTCCCGGAGATGGGCGGGTACTTCCTCGAGCAACCAAATTTTGAACCTGCTAACCCGTTAAAGACGCCTGATCATATTGCACCTGTCTGGTACTTTACACCGTACTACGCAATCCTGCGTGCTATCCCGAGCTTTGCCGCTACCCAGGTATGGGGGGTGCTGGCGATGGGCGCAGCCATTGTGGTTTTCTTTGCCCTGCCATGGCTCGACCGTAGTCCGGTAAAGTCGGTGCGTTACAAAGGGCCATTGACAAAACTGTACCTGATTTTATTTGCCGTCACATTTCTGCTGCTTGGCTGGCTGGGGACCCTGGCACCTACCATTGAATACACCGCCATGGCGCAGTTTTTGACCATTATATATTTTATGTTTTTTCTGCTGATGCCGTGCTACAGCGGGACGGGGGATAATCTTGGTCTGAGTGGTCTTGTGATGTTCATCGTTTCGGCGCTGATGGTATTGGGCGGACTCTATCTATGGTGGTTGCAAACCGATGAATTGGCGATGGCCTCAAGGTTGATTTATTCTATTTTCAGTATTGCCGTGCTGTTTATTTTTGGTGTCAGGCCGGGATGGATAAAAGCAGATCCGGTGAAACCTGTTCCTGAGAGGGTAACCGGATGAAAAAATTTGTCATAACAGTAATGGTGGCCATGATTCCATTTTCGGTGAATATTGCAAGTGAAAGTGGTGGAGCAAAAATGGAACCGATGGAGGTTCGCCTTAGTGACTACGGATCACTGCAAAATGGCGCCAAACTATTCGTCAACTATTGTTTGGGTTGTCATAGCGCCCAGTACATGCGATATAACCGGATGGCGGAAGATCTGCAAATTCCACCCGATCTGGTGCGAGATAACATGATTTTTACCGATGTTAAAATTGGTGATCCGATGATCTCTACGATGCCGAAGGATAAAGCAGAAGAGTGGTTTGGCGTGGCGCCACCGGATCTTTCGCTGGCGGGTCGTTTGCGCGGCGCGACCTGGTTATTTAATTATCTGAAAGGATTCTACGTTGACGAGTCTTCGGTCAGTGGCTGGAATAATATAGTGTTTGCAAATGTCGCCATGCCTCATGCATTAGCCGATTTACAGGGCCGCCAGCGAGCTGTATTCCGGGAGGATCATGGGGTCAAGGTATTTGATCATTTTGAAATTGAATCGGAAGGCAGCATGTCGCCTGAAGAATTTGATCATGCGATGAGGGATCTGTCAAACTTTATGGCCTATATGGGCGAGCCGGCCAAGCTCAAGCGGGTTAAGTATGGTATGTTTGTCATGCTTTTTCTGCTGGTATTCGGTGTCTTTGCATATATGCTTAAGAAAGAATACTGGCGCGATGTTGATACCTCCCATTAAATTTTTCAGTAGTCGATACCCGCGTGAACGATCTTAATATACTTATGAACCGACGTCCTGCAATGACGTTGTTATCAGGACCTCTTTGCATTCTGAGTCATTGCTGTCGCATCGTTCTTCTTGAAAAAGGAGTGGAGTGCTCGGTGGACTATGTTTCGGTCACCGCAGATCCGGCAACGGTAGGTGAGCACAACCCCTATGGTGAGACACCAACGCTGCTGGACAGGGACCTGGCGTTATATGACACGACCGTAATTCTCGAGTATCTTGATGAACGATTCCCCCACCCGCCATTGATGCCGGTAGATCCAATAAGTCGAGCCAAGACGCGGTTGATGGTTTCACGAATTACCCGGGACTGGTTGATTCCAATCTGCAACCTTGGTGAGTCGTTGCCACTTCAGCTGTCGATGAAACTGAAGAAAGATATTCACGATGGCCTGGTGGCGTTGTCACCGCTGTTCAAAGAGCAGCCATTTTTCCTTGGTAATGACTACACACTGGTTGATGCCTATCTTGCTCCCCTGATCTGGCGCTTGCCTGCGTTTGGCATTGAGTTACCAAAGCAGGCGGTAGCGCTGGAGGAATATGGTGAGCAACTGTTTAAACGGGATACTTTTCAGGGCAGCTTGAGCGAGCCTGAAGTAGAGTTGCGGGGGACGTGAGCGACGACTCTGCTGCGGTTGTTGGCTCGACGAAACCCTACTTGATGCGTGCGATCTATGATTGGACTCTGGATCAGGGTCTTACACCTCAAATCATGGTAAACGTTGAACTTGCCGGGGCCGGAATTCCGAAAAGCTATTCAAAAGATGGAAAAATTGTTTTGAATCTTCACCCTGATTCTGTGCGCGGACTGGAAATCGGCAATGATTTCCTGGTTTTCTCTGCACGCTTTGCCGGCCGTGCGGAAGACATGGCTATTCCGCTGGAGTCTGTTATGGCCGTCTATTCCAGAGAGAATGGACAGGGGATCGTATTTCAGGCTGATGGCAGCGGGATTACGCCGCCGCCGCTAAAAGATAAAAAGTCCGACAGTAAGGTGAAACTGGCGAGCAATGCCCTGGCAGGATCAAGGCCAAACAAGGCGGGTTCGCATCTTAAAGTAGTCAAATAAAAGCGAGTTTGGTGTTCTATCAATGCGTGAACTGTTGGCTTCCGGCTATCACATTGCCGGTTAGCATATTAATTGGGTACTATTTATAGCCCTCTTTGCAGGCAGAGAAACACACTTCAGAAAACACACTATTCATAGGTAAAATGGAACAATTTAAAGGTACTACGATCTTGTCTGTGCGGAAGGATAACCTGGTTGTTATTGGTGGCGATGGCCAGGTTTCAATGGGAGATACGGTCATGAAGGGCAACGCACGCAAGGTACGAAGATTGTATCGTGATCAGGTGCTGGCCGGATTTGCTGGCGGTACCGCTGATGCCTTTACCCTGTTCGAGCTGTTTGAGGCCAAACTGGAAAAACACCAGGGGCAACTGGTGCGTGCGGCAGTGGAGATGGCCAAGGACTGGAGAACGGATCGAATGCTGCGAAGGCTTGAGGCGTTGTTAGTAGTAGCCGACAAGGATGCATCGTTAGTGATCACCGGCAATGGTGACGTCATTGATCCCGAACAGGGCATTATGGCAATTGGCTCTGGTGGCAACTATGCCAAATCTGCCGCTCTCGCGCTCCTGCAAAATACCGAGATGAGTGCGCGTGAGATTGTTGAAAAAGGACTGGAGATTGCAGCTGAGATTTGTATTTATACTAACCAGAATTTAACCATCGAAGAACTTGATTATTAGCGTCCCTGATGCCTTGTATCTGGCCGTTTTTCGTCTCGCTGAACCATATGATTTTTTGAATATATACACTGAGCAACATGAGTAATATGACACCCCGAGAGATTGTCGAAGAACTGGACAATCATATCATCGGACAAAAAGACGCCAAGCGTGCTGTGGCCATTGCGTTACGTAATCGATGGCGACGCAGTCAGGTAAAAGCTTCATTACGGGCCGAGATCACGCCGAAAAATATTTTGATGATTGGGCCCACCGGCGTCGGCAAGACAGAAATTGCCAGGCGCCTGGCCAAACTGGCCAGGGCTCCCTTTATCAAGGTTGAAGCGACCAAATTTACTGAAGTTGGTTATGTCGGCAGGGAGGTAGATTCCATTATTCGTGATCTAATGGATATGGCAGTCAAACTGACCCGGGAAGAAGAAGTAGACAAGGTGCGGCCACGAGCTGAAGACGCGGCAGAAGAACAGGTGCTCGATCTTTTATTGCCCCCTGCACGTGGTGATGACACCAGTTCAGGTGATGGTGCGGCGCGTCAGCGATTTCGCAAGATGCTGCGGGAAGGAACGCTGGATGAAAAGGAAATTGAAATTGAAGTCAGTGCTGCCATTGCTGGTGTTGAGATATTTGCCCCCCCTGGAATGGAGGATATGACCAGCCAGTTGCAGGGGATGTTTCAGAATATGGGGGGGCAAAAGAAAAATGCTCGTATGGTCAAAGTCCAGGAAGCATTGAAGCTGTTAACCGAGGAGCAGGCTGCGAAATTGATCAATGACGACGATATCAAGCAAACTGCGCTGGAAAGGGTGGAACAGCATGGTATCGTATTTCTCGATGAAATTGACAAAATTGTTAGCCGCAGTGCTGGTAGCTCGGGTGCAGATGTGTCTCGTGAGGGTGTGCAACGTGATCTGCTGCCCCTCGTCGAGGGTGCTACGGTATCGACAAAATTCGGTATGGTCAAAACCGACCATATCCTGTTTATCGCGTCAGGTGCATTTCAATTGGCCAAACCTTCGGATTTGATTCCTGAATTGCAGGGCCGGTTGCCTATTCGGGTCGAACTGCGGGCCCTGACCAGCGAAGACTTTGTGCGCATCCTGACTGAACCGGATGCTTCATTAACAGAACAATACCAGGCGTTGCTGGCCACTGAAGGGGTGATCCTGAGTTTCACCACTGAAGGCGTAAAACGCATTGCAGAAGTTGCCTGGCAGGTGAATGAACGGACTGAAAACATCGGTGCCCGCCGACTGCACACCGTCATGGAACGATTACTTGAAACAATTTCATTTGAAGCAGCTGATCGTAACAATCAGGAAGAAACCATCGACGTGGATTACGTCGAGCGGCATTTGCGGGAGTTGGCCGATGATCAGGATCTGTCGCGTTATATCCTGTAACCGGAAGGGTCACGCTCCGTTTTTCCCTCAGCGACGTTATCATTCACTCATGGAGAATAATTACACCACGCCTATTCTGCCTCGCCGAGGAAAAATGGGGTAATCAGGAACGCCCTCTGGATGTGGAATCTGATTGCCGTGATCAGAATTATGGCAATACTGTCATTACTGCTGCTGGCGCTGGTGGTAAGCCTGATTATTGGTCTGTTGCCACGCTGGATGCGGTTGGCAATCCTCAAAACGTGGTATCGGGCAGTGCTTTATCTGATCGGTATTCGGTGTCAGTATTATGGTGAATCGGTTGAAACTGTCAAAACCGTTGCGTTGGTGGTCAGTAATCATATCTCGTGGGCAGATATCATTGTCATTGGTGCCCACTGGCCATTTATTTTTCTTGCCATGCAGGATGTTGCCAAATGGCCGGTAGTTGGCTGGCTGTCGCGCAGTGTTGGAACCCTGTTTATCGAAAGAGGAAAAGGCGCTCCCGGGGCTATTGTCCAGGTGGCCAGTGTTTTGGCCGCGGGAGAGCATGTCGTTCTGTTTCCGGAAGGGCGTACTACTCTGGGCCTGTCAGTGATACGTTTTCAGCCTCGAATTTTTCAATCAGCAGTGGATGCCGTGGTGCCAGTTCAGCCTCTGGCTATTTACTATCAGGATTCTGATGGTGCCATTGGCAAGCCTAGTCGAATATCATTTGCCACCGATCACAGCTTTCTCCACAGTGTATGGCGGACGCTTTCCGGACCACCCGTCAACGCCGAGATTCGGGTATTTCCCCAAATCGGTCCCATGGATAATCGGCAATTGCTGGCCGCTACTGCAGAAAAACAGGTAGCTGAGCACATAGCAGACAGAAAAAGTCTGCAAAAAAGGCGTTAAAATACTTTTAAATTGCTAAAAACATAGCTAAAAGTACATTGTGGGCCAAAAAAACACTATCAATTGTTCACCAAAATATTGAACTTTTGATCTTGTTAGCACTCTGAGCTGTAGAGTGCTAAAATACCCATCACCCGTTAAAGGAGATATAAACATGACTAACAGTTTACCGATTCCAGTAAGTGTGCCAGCCAGGGACAACCTGTCGAGCTATATTCGTGCGGTGAACGCAGCACCAATACTGAGTGCCGAACGTGAACGTGAGCTGGCAAATCTCTATCACGACGATGGTGATCTTGAGGCGGCTCGTGAGCTGGTGTTATCACATTTGCGCCATGTGGTTAAGGTTGCAAGGGGATTTATGGGATATGGCCTGCCCCTTACTGATCTGATCCAGGAAGGCAGTATCGGTTTGATGAAGGCGGTCAAGCGATTTGATGCAGGGCGTGAAATTCGATTAGTATCTTTTGCTGTCCATTGGATCAGGGCCGAAATTTATGATTATGTGCTGCGAAACTGGCGCATGGTGAAAGTTGCTACCACCAAATCACAACGTAAACTGTTCTTCAATTTACGTAAGTCCCGGGCTCGATTAGGCTGGATGAAAGATGCAGAGGTTGATAATCTGGCGGCAGATTTGAACGTGGAAACAGGAACTGTCCGTGAAATGGAATCACGTTTAAGTGGTACGGATGTTTCATTTGACGCCACTTTCGATCAGGATGATGACGATACCGGTTATCAGGCACCATCTGAACATATGGGAGACAGTCGTTTTGATCCAGCCAGGGTAGTCAGTAATTCTGAGCAGGTCGGCCTGCGTGAAGAGCAGTTAAAAGAGGCGTTAGAAGAGTTGGATGATCGCAGTAAGGATATCGTGCTTAGACGCTGGCTCAGTGATGATAAGCCAACGTTGCATGATTTGGCAGACGAATATGGCGTTTCTGCTGAACGAATTCGCCAGATTGAAAAACGGGCCATGGAGAAAATGCGGTCAGTAATTGATCTGGGCTGATCAACGCGGATTAATTTGCCAAAAAACAACAAAGGCTCCACTAGTGGGGCCTTTTTGGGTACTAAAACAATGATTCAGAAACGCTTTGACTGGTTTTTTCACTCGATTGGGTGCCTGTAGAATCTACCAGGGGTTGCACAATATTAGTGGGCTCGGTGCCCATCCTGAAATATTCTTCGTAACCGTCAGGATCATTGATGGCGGTCAACTGGCCGCTGTCGCGATTTATAAATCGGGTGATGATCTGCTCGGGAATCACAACCGGTTGCTCGGGAAAATCTCCCAGCACGGTACCCATAAAATTGATCCAGATCGGGAGCGCGGCACTAGCCCCTGATTCACGCCTGCCGAGGTGCGCCGGCTCATCGAATCCGACATATACGGTAGTTGTGACATCCGGGCTGAAACCGGAAAACCAGGCGTCACGATAGTTATTGGTTGTGCCTGTTTTTCCAGCGAGGTCGGTTCTCCCGAGGGCCAGCGCCCGTCTTCCAGTGCCGGATAAAATCACCTGCTTCATCATACTGGTGATCAGGAATGCATTTTGCTCCGAAATTGCCTGATTGTCTTCACTGGCCAGTTCCGTTTCCGGCTTCGTATCTGGTTCAATTACGGCTTCAGTTTTCACTGTATCGTCACCGGCAACGGGATCCACTTCATCAGACTCACAGTCGATACATTCGGCATCATCAAGTGGTGGCAGTTCGATAATTTCTCCTTCAAAACTTTCAATGCGTTCAATAAAATACGGTTTTGCACGTTTGCCTCTGTTAGCGATGATGGCATATCCGCTAACGATTTCGAGAGGCGTGAGCGCGGTTGAGCCCAAAGACAGCGACAGGCTTCTTGGCAGCCGGTCCGGGTCGAAACCAAATTTGCTGAGGTGTTCGATTACGGGTTCAATACCCATCGCCCGCAGCAGTCTTACCGAGACAAGATTCAGTGACAGGCTTAGCGCCTTGCGTAACCTGGTTGGGCCAAAGAATTTTTTGCTATAGTTTTCCGGGCGCCATATTCCTTCTAGATTATCTTCGATTACAATGGGTGCGCCGCTAACCAGCGTGCCCGGGGTAAAATTATTGTCGAGGGCGGCAGAATAGATAAAGGGCTTGATATTTGATCCCGGCTGCCGCTCAGCTTGAATAGCACGATTGAATTTACTCAGGTAATAATCAAAACCACCGGTCAAGGCTAATATTGCACCCGAGCGCGAGTTCACTGACACCAGTGCGCCGGACACCTCTGGCATCTGACTCAATCTCCATTGACCATCCCGGTCTTCAATCAAATAAACCACATCACCTTTGCTGACTACCTCGCTGGCATCGGTGGGCTCCGGTCCCTGGCTATTGGGTGTTTTATATTTTCGTGCCCATTTCATCGATTCAACTGGAACTTCGACCAGGTTACCACCGCGGATTCTGGCACTGAACTTTGCTTTCTCGGATGAGATCACGATGGCTGGCACTAACTCCTGGCTGGGCGGATATTTGTCCAACTTCTCAGACAGAATCTGTTCAAGTTCATTTTTTTCGAGCCCATCAATATCCACTACACCTGCTGGCCCGCGATATCCATGCCGGGCATCATATTCCATCAATCCTTTACGTAGTGCCTGCTGCGCTTTTTGCTGATACTTGCTGTGCACAGTCAGGAAAATGTTCAGGCCAAGGGCGTAGGCATCCTGGCCCAGTCGATCAACCAGCTCCTGGCGCGCCATTTCCGCTATATAGGGAGCCTGCAGTTCAACTTCGGCAATATGGCGGTTTGCTGTCACCGGGGCTTTCTGCGCAGTTTCCAGACTTAACCGGTCGATCTTGCCAAGATCATACAGTCGCTGCAAAACATAGCCCCGCCGTTCACGGGCGCGATCCGGGTTGGAGATAGGGTTGTCCCGCGATGGTGCCTTGGGTAATCCCGCCAGCATGGCGATCTCCGGGACACTCAGATTTTCAAGGTTCTCTCCGTAGTAGACCTGGGCCGCAGCGGCAAATCCATAGGAGCGGTGGCCGAGAAAAATTTTGTTCAGGTACAGCTCCAGTATTTCGTCCTTGGTGAGGGCGCGCTCCATATTAAAGGCCAGCAGGATTTCCTTGAGCTTGCGGGCATAGGTTTTTTCCGGATTCAGAAAAAAGTTTCTTACCACCTGCATGGTAATTGTGCTGGCACCCTGGCCCCGGGACTGGCTGCGTATATTGCTCGCCAGTGCCCGTGCAATGCCGGGAAAATCAACCCCGGTATGATGATAAAAGCCATCGTCTTCGGTGACTAATATGGCGTCAAGGAGTAGCGGCGGTGCTTGATCCAGGGTAACCGGAACTCTACGTTCGTTACCATATTCGGCAATCAGCTTGTTATCGCTACTGTAGATCCTGAGGGGTATATTCAGGGGTATTTGTCTGATTTGCTCTACGGTAGGCAAATCCGGCAATAATGATATGGCATAGAGTGCCAGCCCAGCCCCCATTCCGGTGGCAAAAGCAAATCCGAGTGAAAACAATTTTGCGAACAACTTTAAGATCAATTTCATTAATGACGGGAATGCGTTGTAATTTAGAATGTCCTCAGGTGACCATGACATTATATCTTCAATGACAGTCCACGGTGATGGAAGAAATTACCGCGGTGCGCTGATTGGCTAGCCGTCATTGGCAGGTTTTTGGTGACGAGAATAACCTTTTAAAGGTGCTGAATTTCTTTGGATCCCCATTAATTAGGTGTTATAACTACTTGATCTGTGGCATTATCAGCCTATATGGGGTAGTTATGTTATTCAAATCATATCCACGATAGCGATAGGAATGAGCGTTGTTTTTCTCTAACAAAAGCCGGAACAAGCTGATCGGTATTGATATCGGTACCACCGCGGTCAAACTGGTGGAGATGTCTCGTGCCGGTCGCACGGTACGGGTGGATAATTATGGATACGAATCCATGGCACCGGGGTTGATCATCGAGCATCAAATCAAGGATATTGAGCAGGTGGGGGCAACCATACAAAGATTGGTGGCGCACGCCGGCAGCAGGGTCAAACGCGCTGCAGTATGCGTCTCCTCGACCAACGTCATCTCCAAAAGTCTGACGGCCCAATCCAGTTTGAAAGAAGAGGAACTGGAAGCATTGGTAGAAGTTGAAGCCGACCGGGTCGTTCCCTATGCACTGGACGATGTCAATATCGACTATGTCAAGCTTGGCAAGTCAACACAATCTGCAGATGAAGATCAATTACAACTGGTGGTGTGTCGAAAAAATGTAATTGAAGGGTTGGTCGCTGTACTTGATGAGGCTGGTCTGGAGCCTGCGGTGGTTGATGTAGATCATTTTGCGCTTGCCCGGGTTAACGCATTCGTAAGCCAGGGGCATGTCGGTGGCGGACAGGCAAGAACTACAGCACTGATGGATTTTGGATACAATACCAGCCGCCTGATTGTGTTTCACAATAACCGGATTATTTATACACGGGAGAATCCCTACGGTGGTCGTCAGTTAATTGACGGTATTGGTCAGAAATATGGCCTTCCTCCCCAGGAGGCAAGTCATGCTCTGCGAAAAAATGAACTGGCTGAATCGTTCAAATCAGAAGTGCTCAAGCCTTTTGTAAAGACCATGATGCAGGAGATATTGCGAACGCTGCAATTTTTTTACTCTTCCAGTACTCATAACCGAATCGACCAACTCCTCATTACCGGCGGATGTGCACAGATAGGTAATATTGATAAGTTCATCCAAAAACGAATCGAGGTGCCCACCGCGATATTGAATCCATTTTCTGCAATCCGGCTGGGTTCACGTATCGACAAGGATAAATTCCGTCGTGATATTCCCTCACTTGGTGTCGCCGCAGGGTTAGCATTGAGAGCGCTAGACATATGAATATTAATCTGCTTCCATGGCGAGAAGAACGGCGCATACTGCGAGATAGCAAGATGGTGGCCAATGGCTTCCTGATATGGATTTTGTGTGGTGGCCTGGTTTTCGCTGGCTATACATTCCTCAAGAATGAACAGGCCAGCCAAAAATTTCGTAACGATTATCTGGAGGCTGAAATCAGTAAACTGGATAAAAAAATCAAGGAAATAAAAACGCTTCGGGCAGAAAAGGAAAACTTGCTGGTTCGTATGGAGGTAATTCAGAACCTGCAAAAGGAACGTCGCAAGGTCGTTCACCTGATTGATGATATTGTAAAAAAACTGCCTGAAGGGGTTTACTATAGTTCGTTGTCAAAGAACAAAAATAATTTCAATCTTGCCGGTACGGCGCAATCCAATGCACGTGTTTCTGATCTTATGAATCGACTCGATTCTTCGGACTGGTTTGAAAACCCTTCACTTAGTGTTATCGACGTAACGCCAAGAGAAGGCGTTCGATTAAGCCAGTTTAAACTTAAAGTATCAGAAGAGAGTAAAAAAAGTAATGATTTTACCGAGATTGAATGATGGAACTGGCTGATCTTCAGGATATCGATATCGGGGATTACGCTTCCTGGCCCCAGTGGTTTCGTTGGATGGTTATTTTCCTGATCAGTGCAGTGCTGTTATACAGTGGCTATCGCTATTTTATTGAACCGGAACAGGATGCCCTGGCTCGATTGGAACGAACAGAAGGACAACTCAGGGAAACTTTTTTGATCAAAAAAGAACTGGTGGTGAATCTTCCGGCTTATCGTGAGCAGATGGTAGAAATTCAGGACAGGTTTGGCGTGGTTCTGAAGCAACTGCCCAACAAAACTGAAGTCCCGGCATTGCTCATTGACATTTCTCAGGCAGGGCTCTCCAGGGGGTTGAAATTCAGTCAGTTCAAACCCGGTAACCCGCGTACCCAGGAGTTTTACATTACACTACCTATATCGATCAAGGTTTCCGGTAGTTATCATCAGCTGGCAGAATTTATCAGCGACCTGGCAGCACTTCCGCGTATCGTGACCCTTGGTAATATGACCATCAACGGTGGTGCAGGTGGTATCCTGCAAATGAGCGCACAATTGTATACCTACCAGTATCTGGAAGAGGAGATATTTGATCGGCAAGAATCTGATGCCGTGAGGGTGCAGGGTTGATGAAATATTTTCTGGTGGCTCTGATGGGACTGGTACTGCCAGGTTGCAATCAGGTTGCAGATATTTCCGATCTTCAAGAGTTCACCGAAACGGCATTTCGTGACCATATCCCGGAAGTCGATCCACTCCCCGCGTTACAACCGCTGGCAGTATTCATTTACACCGCCTCCGGGTTAACGGATCCTTTCGATAAAGAAAACCTTAAGGAGAAAGTCAAGGATTTTCCGGGAGGTAATGATGAATCGGGTCCAAATCGCAGTAGGCGTAAAGAGCCGTTAGAGTCTTTTCCCATTGACGGTTTGAAGTTGGTTGGCGTTCTTGCCCAACATGGTGAAAACTGGGCGGTAGTGCGAGCACCGGATCAATCGATCCATCGGGTCAAGCAAGGAAACTACATGGGCGTTAATTATGGTGAGATTATTAACGTAA
>CAYOGN010000062.1:0-5257 GCA_964403545.1 uncultured Gammaproteobacteria bacterium | reverse complement strand
AAACAACTGTAGTTTATCTTCGTAAAAAATCAATAAGTACTGCAAATGAAAAATAATCAAAATTCTTCCTTTTCTTCCCGGCGAGAATTCCTTAAACAGGCTGGCAATGCAGCAATTGCGGTGTCAGCGGGGCTGAGTACGCCATATTCTGCATTCTCACAAGATAATGCAAAGCCCAATATAATGCTGATTCTGACGGATCAGGAACGCTATATGCGGCCGGAAGACCTGCCTCCAGGATACAACCTCCCCGGACACGAAAAATTGGCATCTCGAGGTGTCGTATTTGAAAATCACCAGATCTCCTCATGCGTGTGTACACCCTCACGTTCGGTTATCTATACCGGTCAACATATTCAGAACAATGGTATGTTCGACAATACGAATTTCCCGTGGAGCAATGATTTGTCAACAGAAATTTCCACGGTTGGAGATTTGCTTCGTAACCAGGGGTATTACACCGCCTACAAAGGAAAATGGCATTTAACGGATGAATTTGAAACTGCCAACGATCTCCATATGCCTGAGCGTATTTTGAGTAAGGAGATGGAGGAGTACGGGTTCTCAGACTACTTTGGAATCGGGGATGTCATCGGCCACACCGAAGGTGGTTATCTCCACGATGAAGTCATCACATCAATGACAAAAAGCTGGCTCCGAGGCAAAGCCAATAGTCTTGAGGCGCAGCAGACGCCATGGTTTTTGGCTGTCAACCTGGTCAATCCCCATGATGTCATGTTCTACAACACCGATTTACCGGGAGAGCCAGCCAGGCATTCTGCTCCCGCGATGATGCATATGAATCGCGATCCGGATACAGATCAATTCAAGCGTCAATGGGAGATTACATTACCGGAGTCACGAAATCAGAATGTTACAGGACCGGATAGACCGGCAGCGCACAACGATTTTGCTGATGCCCGGAGCGCGTTGGTGGGTCGAGTCCCCAACGAAGATGAGAGGTGGTTTAGGCTGAACAATTATTATCTTAATTGTATTCAAAGTGTCGACCGCCATGTCTCCGGCATTCTGGATGAACTGGATGACCAGGGATTAGCGGATAACACTATAATTATTTACACTTCTGATCACGGAGATTTGGCAGGAGCACACGGTATGAGTGGCAAAGGTGCAACCGCCTATCGCGAGCAGAATCACGTTCCATTTATCGTGTCCCACCCAAATTTTCCTGGTAACAAGCGTTGTAAAGCGGTCACTTCACATCTTGATATCGCTCCCACTCTGATTGGTCTGGCTGGTGGCACGCCGATTACAGGAGATAATTTGTATGGCGTTGATATTTCGCCTGCTCTCGACAATCCTGAATCGGCGACTCTTGATGCACTGCGAAGGGGTGCACTGTATAACTACAACATGCTAGGATTTTTAGATAGCGAGTTTCTTTTAAATATTTCCAGTTTTATTCGTGAAGGCGGCAATCCCCAGGATATTTCGGCTAAAAACTGGCGTCCCAATCTGGCAAAACGTGGCGCCATCAGAAGTGTGTACGATGGTCGTTACAAACTAAATCGGTACTTCTCCCCTCAGCAACACCACATGCCTCGAACGATTGAGGATATTTTCACCAACAACGATGTGGAATTGTTCGATCTCCAATACGACCCTAATGAAATCAACAATTTGGCATTGGACCCAGGTAGCAACGGAGAACTTCTGATTGCCATGAATGATAAATTGAATGTGCTTATTGAATCAGAAGTAGGAGAGGATACAGGTCAAATGTTACCTGGTAGCGAGGAAGCGAACTGGGTGCTTGACCCAGGTATTACCAACCTGCGTATGTAACCTGCGTTTCAAAATCGAATCCATGATAACTTAAATTTTTATTATTATTAGCAAATATTATGAAAACATCAATTTTAACAATTACTTGCGCACTGGCAATTAACTTGATTTCATCGTTAAGTTTCGCGCTTGAGCCCATCCAGCACGATGCGGAACATTATATGCTGTTAGCGCAACATGGCGACAGATGGGCGCAGGAAGACGAGGTGATTGCAGCGAAGCTCGAAGCAGTGCGCAATGCCAACGGCGGTAAACGCCCCAATATTCTCTTTGTACTGATTGATGATGTGGGTTTCGGTGAAATGGGTGATCCCGTGCTGAACCTCGTACGCGGCTATACAACCCCGAATATCAATGCTTTAGCCCGGGAAAGTCTTACATTCTCGCGCATGTATTCGGAACCCACTTGCACGCCGACCCGGACCACGATTTTGACCGGTCGTCTACCCATACGCAGTCATATGCTCGAGCCTAAAATTGTGCCGCCAGAAGGCACCGGGCTTAATGCCGACGAAGTGACTTTAGCCGAGATTTTGAAAATGGCGGGCTACAACACCGCGCATATCGGTAAATGGCACCAGGGCGATATTGAGCAAGCAATGCCTACTAACCAAGGATTTGATACCGCGAGCTATCCTTTACATAACCAGGCAACGTTTAACTTCATGACCAATGAGTCCGAAGAAGATCAGCTTTCAGACAATTACATGGACCGTGAAACAATTCCTGACTATCGTATGGATAAAAATTTCCGACCTGCGGGTTGGGTATTAGGTGTTGATGCCGTTGCCGGCGAAGCAGCGCACGAGTGGGGAGTAGAAGCAGGGAAACCTCTGGACTATGCTTACTATGACGCTTTGAATGAACGCTATAAAGTGCAGGTGATTGAGCGCTTGAATGAATTGGCTGCCAAAGACGAACCATTTTATTTGAATTACTGGCCACAAATTCCGGTCAATTTCACACGTCGGAACCGGGAATTTATAACCGCAAATGGCGGTACCTGGGTTGAGAGCATGAAAGATCTCGATACCCACCTGGGTGATCTGTTTGCTGCGTTGGAAGCAACAGGTGTTGCGGACAACACTGTGGTCGTAGCCATGAGCGACAATGGTCCCATGTATCAGGCCATGCCAGATTCCGGATATTCCCAAATGATATTCCGTGGATTTAAGGGAGATACCCTGGAAGGCGGCATCAGGGTGAACGCCTATATCCGCTGGCCGAACGTCATAGCAGCAGATACCTTTGCCGGAGACATCGTTCATGCCTCAGATATGTACACGACGCTGGCGGTTATTGCGCAAGCGGATCAGTACATTCCCCGGGACCGTGTTGTCGACGGCTTGAATCAGACTTCAATGCTTTTGAATGGTGATGGTTATGGTCGTCGAGACTACTTGTTTGCTTACGAAGGCCCCCATCTGCAGGCCACCATCAAGGAGCAGTTTAAAGCTCACTGGCCAGCTCCGGGATCCCCTGGGTTCGCATTGCCAGTATTCGATCTTTATAGGGATCTAAAGGAAACCAAGCCACTATTGGCCAAGGGAATGTGGTCGGTCCAGTACTTCCCTGATATGCTGGCGCGTCACGAGGCATTGAAGAAAAAATTCCCGGATCGCGCGGAAACCAGCGGAGAACCCTACGCAGGTATTGCCAATCTGAGGCCCGAGACTGAAGCGTTGCTTGAGTATTACTATGCAGCCCAGAAAGCCGCGGGCGTAGAGGAATAGAATAGTGACAAGCCGACGTGAAGCACTGAAACTGTTCATTACAACGTCATGCGGAATTTAACTGGTGAGAAATACAGGGCCTTTTGTTCAAAAATCGCGACCCTGCCGGCTTACTCAATTTCCAATTCTTTGACGAACAAGGTTTAGTGTGAATTCAATGCTAAAAAAAATCCTGAGTGCGGTTGTGGCGGCCCTGTTTACCGTAAACTTGTCTCTTGCTGATGAAGAACCTGCAGAAAATGCATCAAACCCACTGGCTGCTGTAAACAATACAGACTTTCGTATTAAAACTTATGATCTGGGTGAAGCTGATCGAAACGAATTCTATCTGGATGGGGCGGTGATGCTCAATCCCAAAGTTAAACTCAAATACGAAACGCACTACTGGGATACAGATGTAAGTGGAAGGGATGAGCAGGACTGGGAGTCGATCAGTGGCAAGTTGCTGTACTTTCCGAAAGAAGGAGAACTTAAAAGTGGTCTGCCTTATCGCCTTACAGTTGGTCTGGAGTGGATTGTGGATTTGGGAGATCAGGAAAAAGGAATTGGAACAGGTGCGGACCAGATTGCACCTCTGGCAGGAATAGCGATCTCTTACAAACCCGGATTAATGTTGATTCCGCTGTTACAGCATTTTGAGAGTTACAGTGGAAATGATGTCAGTCAGACATCTTCGCGACTGATTGCATTGAAAACGCTTTCCAACGACAAGTGGCTCAAAACCGACCTGAAGATTCCCTATGACTGGGAAAATGATTCCTGGCCTGCTTCGGCGGAACTCCAGTATGGCAAGAGCCTGACACCAAAATTAGGGGTGTATATGGATTTGCAGGGGGGTATTGGTGCTGACCGGCCATATGACTATGTGGTGGGAGTTGGTTTACGGGTCAACTATTGAGAGGATGAGGCTGGATTATCGCCAGGTATCAATTATCATCGTCTGTAAATTTGATGTCCCAGTGGGAACCATCGCAAAACGGTTTGTTCTTTGACGCGCCACATCGGCAAAGTGCATACTGACTGGGAAGATCATCGTCGATCCGTGATGGGTCGCTGAGCGTAACCGAGCCGGATACGTGATAGGGACCATTTGAGGATACGAACACAGTGTCAGGCCCCTCACTATCATCTACTTGCTTTTCATCGATACTGTAACTGAGTGCACCGGACGGGCATTTCTCGATAACTGCGATAATGTCCTCAACAGCGGCACCATCCGGGTCAATCCATGGCTTCTCTCCCATGCGCCAGACGCTGGCGAGCCCGTGGGTGCATTTACCCGCATGGGCACATAGACGCCGGTTATCGTGGATTGTGATGTGCTTGCCAACGTAGTCTCGCCATTTCCCAATTTCGATTTTTTCCGAAGCGCTGGAAAATTCGATATTTTTATGGGTGCCGTCACAAAATGGTTTGTTGCTTGATTTCCCACATCTGCATAAGGCCACCACTTCCTTGTCGCGAAGGAGGTCAGTGCCCTTGGAATTCGTAAGGGATTTTAAACTCCTAACTAGATAGGGCCCATTTTCTTTTGGCTCAATAGTACCGCTCATGTCGTACCTCAATTTCGAAACGTGTAAATTCTGTATGGTAGTGCATTTCAACACCTGTACGGTAGTCCCGTTTAGTCGTTTCTGATCCGACTAAGTTCAGAACCTGGTAATCCTTTACAGCCTGTCAACATCCTGTGCGATGATCGCAATGTTGTCACCACGCTG
>CAYOGN010000061.1:0-11396 GCA_964403545.1 uncultured Gammaproteobacteria bacterium | reverse complement strand
CTCGACCAGGGCGACACTGATATCTTTAACGACCAGGTAATGGGCGAAGACTGGAAGCAAAGTCAATCCTCCATTCTTGGTGAAAAACTTGCCGACATTGCAGAGCAATTTCCTGACTATCCTGAGGAATTTGGTTTCGCTTTTGAACAATCTACCAACCCGGAGACGGGTTGGTCAGGGTTACGCGTGTTTCTGACCATCGTGCTCGCAATAATCGTCGGACTGGTGGCTGAGCAGTTCACCGCCCGCAAGCTGCTGAACCGGTTGTATTTATATATTGATGTCCGGGAAAAAACCACTGCCCTCAAGTACCGGTTTATTATTGCCCGTATTCTTATTCAGCTGATCGGTGTAGCAATTCTGGCCCTGGTAACCTATGGGGCGGCAATGTATTTCAGAAATGAAAATCCATATTTCGAGTTGCTGTTTAGTGAAGTTCTTGCGGCCCTGGTGATGTTGCGACTGTGGATGATTCTGCTGCGGAGTATATTCTCTCCAGGCCGGCCATCCCTCCGACCAATTCCGCTAAATGATGGTTCAGCCAAACAATTACATCTGTGGTTTATTCTTTTTTTTGTCGTCATCGAGTTTGGCGATGCACTGTTTAAATACCTGATATCGGCGGGAATGAGCGAAGCCCAACTCAATGGCCTCCTGATCCCATATACCCTGTCATTAAATCTGATCATCCTGAGCCGCATCTGGGTGATGCGCAAAAATATTTCCGACATGTTTGTCGCCGAATCAAATTCCGGTCGCCAACAAAGTTTTACCCAGGACTTTTTTATCGTTGCCTGGCCGTTTATCTTTACTGCGTGGTTACTGACGTTGTGGATGCTCTGGCTTTATAAAGCATTTCTTGGCCAGTGGCAGGACGCCGATTATGTCAGTATAAGCTGGTGGATTACACTGGCTTTCTTCGTTGCCGACAGAATTTTTTACGCTGCGATCAAAAATGTAGTCAATATTAAATGGCTCCATAGTCCGACCTTTGAAATGCGATCAAGGCGTTTTATTGGCATCGTACAAAATGGATTTCGCCTGCTGATGATCGCAATCGCGGTATATATGCTTACCCGGGCATGGGGTTTGTCGCCCAGCACCCTGATGCAAAGCAGTATGAGCGTCAAGATTTTTGAGCAGGCAATAGACTTGCTGGTGATCGCCACCATTACGTATATTGTTTGGGAGTTCTTTAACGCCCTGATCGAGCGTAGTTTGCCAGAGGAAAAAGATGCTATTGCAGCGCTGGAGGGTGAAGGCGGAGGAGCTGGCGCCACCCGCGCCGAAACCCTTTTACCGCTGATGCGAACTTTCCTTTCGGTGGTACTGTTTTCGTTTGTTTTACTGTCGGTATTGCACTCCCTTGGGATCGCTGTCACTCCGCTACTGGCAGGCGCTGGTGTGGTGGGTATTGCGCTCGGATTTGGCGCCCAGAAGTTAGTACAGGATGTACTTAGTGGAATTTTCTTCCTCATCGATGATGCTTTTCGCAAGGGTGAGTATATTGAAATTGAAGATCTGCGAGGGACCGTAGATAAAATATCCCTGCGCTCGATGCAGCTTCGCCATCACCTGGGCGCAGTACAGACCATTCCCTACGGTGAAATTAAAACGGTGAAGAATCTGAGCCGAGACTGGATCACGATGAAACTCGAACTCAGGCTATCCTATGACACTGATATCGAGCAGGTGCGTAAAATTATCAAGAATGTGGGCCAGGAAATGCTTGCAGATGAAGAAATAGGGTCAAGTTTTATTTTGCCACTTAAGTCTCAGGGAGTAATGCGTATAGAGGAATCCGCCTTGATCGTGCGAATGAAATTTACCGCCAAACCCGGTGAGCAATGGATAATCCGGCGTGAAGCATATCGCAAAGTAAGAGACGCCCTCGCTGCGGCGGGCATATTCTTCGCCCATCGCGAAGTAAGAGTACGTTTACCTGATGATCAGCTGGCAAAACAGCTGCCGGAAAACAGCCCTGAGCTCAAAGAGATATTATCCCAGGCAGGCGCTGCATCGGAGGCAACTGCAGTGGCCGATGAGGCGAAGCGGAAAGGCAAGATCGATTTTGACGATGAAATGTGATGTTTTCAGCTCCCGGCTAAGCCATCAACGAGATCAATCCGGAAGCAGATTTATAGATTTAGGCCTATGGTGGGAACTCAGAAAACGATAGTATTGGCAATACTCTGCTCTATGGCAGTTATTTTATACAACTTCAGAATTTTAACAGGTCTAATATCATGAACGCTCCACTTTCCAATGCTGGACTACTGAAAAGAGATAGCCAGCACTTGATTCATCCTCTCCATCATCCTTCAGGGCACGCCAGTACCGGTAGAGTGTGGGTCAAGGGTGAAGGCTCCTATCTCATTGATGCAGACGGAAATCGAGTTATCGATGGGCTTTCCTCACTGTGGAATGTAAGTGCAGGGCACAGCCGTAAAGAGCTCGCAGATGCAGCATACAGGCAAATGAATGAACTGGCATTCGCCTCCAGTTACGCGGGTTGCTCGAATTATCCGTCCATTGAATTGGCAGAACGAATGGCAAGCATCAGCTACCCGGGAATCAATAATTTTTACTTCACATCTGGCGGAGGAGAAAGTACCGACAGCAATATCAAACTTGCACGCTCCTATTGGAAGGCAAAAGATAAACCGGATAAAACCAAAGTGATTAGCCGAATTCTGGGTTATCACGGTGTCACTTTGGCAGCAATGTGCGCCACAGGCATTTCCAGTTACTGGACAATGTTTGAACCCAGAATACCAGGTTTCAGTCACATCCCGTGCCCGGACCCGTACCATTATCCACAACCCGGGGACGGCTCTTCCCAGGGAATCGCTGCGGCCAATGAACTTGAAAAAGAAATTCTCAAACAGGGCGCGGAGACTGTTGCCATGTTTATTGCGGAGCCGGTTCAGGGCGCCGGCGGTGTGATTGTGGCCCCGGATGACTATTTCAGGAGGATCCGGGAAATCTGCGACCAGTACGAAGTTTTACTGGTCTCTGATGAAGTTATTACCGGCTTTGGCAGAACCGGCAAGATGTTCGGCCTCCAGCACTATGGTATTGAACCTGATTTGGTTCAGTTTGCCAAGTCTATCACTTCAGGTGCATTACCACTTGGAGGAATAGGGATGAGTGATGAAATTGCCGAGACCATCAGCCAAAGCGGCAAACCCTGGATGCACGCTTATACCTACAGTGGCCATCCGACTACCTGTGCGGTTGCACTCGCAACTCTGGATATTATCGAAGGCGAAGACCTGCCAGGTCAGGCTGCGACGAAAGGCGAGGCGATGTTACAAAAATACAGGGATGCGCTGGAAAATCATCCTCATGTCGGCAATATTCGCGGCAAGGGCATGATGCATGGTATCGAGCTGGTCAAGGATAAATCTACCAAAGAATGGTTTGAACCCGATTTTGCACTCGGTGCCAAACTTAATGTGGCAATGCTGAGTCGAGGGCTTTATACCCGGGTACGAAGTGAAGTAATTTGTAGTGCACCACCACTAACTACCGATGAAGCAACCATCGATCGTATGGTTGAGATCGTTCACGACTCTATCGTGGAGGTTTTGGGTAGTTAGATAGATACAGTGTAGGGGGCACCAGGCTTTTGGCCTGGTGTCCTGCTACCAGTTTTCGCTGCCTTTGTTTTTGATCATTTGCGCAAGATCCTGGTATTGCTCACAGTCATCACAATACCTGGCCAGTTTTTTAAGCTGTTTATTTGCGTTTTTAATGTCCCCCTGCATAACGTACAGCTCACCAAGATACTCGTTCGCCCCAAGGTGTTTCTTGTCTATCCTGAGTGCCTTTTTGTAGGACTTCAGGGAATTTTTAAAATCTCCGGTTTTACGCAGACTATATCCGAGCCAATTCCAGGCGTCTGCATTTTTCTTTTCTTTTCGGACAAATGACCGCAGCTCAATAATTGCCCTGTCGTACTCTTCGTTCTCAATTAACCGAGGGATCTCTTCCGGTACCGGTGCCGGCCCACCCGAGCCGCTGCTGGAGTTACCCGAACCTCCGCCTCCCGCTGCCCAGCCCGGATTCGAGACAAGACTGAGGATTAACATCAATATTCCTGTACCAATAATTGTCCGTTGTTTCATCATAGCATTCTCACAATTTATTGGTTTATGACTTTGCTTCTCGTATTTTGTTCCGCTTCACCAGCAATGCTTCATCAAACCGCTGTTTGTCGACAATATATCTTTCATGGGTGCCCCGGGAAATTAAACCGGATTCATCATAACCCTCAACCTTAAACTTTAGCCGCCGGTCATCTACCTCGATCAACTCCACCTTCGCAATCACTTCCATACCTGCCGGGGTCGCAGACTCGTGGCTTAAGTTAACATGGGTGCCCACGGTTTGTTCCGCTGGCCAGTTTATATAGGGCAACACTGCCTTCAGACAGGCCCATTCGAGAAATCCAACCATAAATCCGGTTGCAAAGACTTTCGGCATAAGCTGAAACTCTTCCGCTTCCGGATACAGGGCTGGCACCAACATCTGGTCACTAACCGTATATCTGTGTTCAAAGGTTATTCCAGGTTTGAGCAGTTGTGAGTTGAGGGTCCGTTGCATATTAGAGAATTCTGATTCTGGTTTGTACCACTTCAATCACATCACCCGTCACCAGTTTTTTCCGCTTTCGCAGTTCAACCACATCATTGAGTACTACCTCGCCGTTGGCAATTAACATTTTGGCTTCGCCCCCACTTGATGCGATGCTCTCCAGTTTAAGTAGTTTATATAACTCTATGTAGTCACCTTGCAGCACAAAATTTTGCTGCAAGATGCCTGCTGACTTGTTCATAATCAAATTACCACGTTTTTATCGGAATCATAATGACTATCATCGAAAGCAGAGTCAAGTCGAGCTGGCTATACACTGAAATCTTAACTGGTGATTTGAAAAAATATCTCATAAAAACTAAAAATGAACAAAATACTGATAAAAGCGCCGACGGATTAAATTGATCGCCCTGCAGGCAAAAGCCAGGAGATTGACTGCGCCCAAATGAAGCGTTTTTCATTGAATGAATGAATTCCTCAATACCGGCAACGGATATATGAACCTGTTTGAAACTGGTTGACCGGGCAAACTGATTTCAAAATGGCAAGAGTGATGCGCGATCCTGTCGAACTGGAAAACGAGTATATTTCGCTAAAGGAAGGGTGGAAACCGGGTGCCAGAATCTGACTGCCCGCAGACGCCAGAAAAAATCCGGTAGCGGCGATTCTTGAGTACCTGCCTTATCGTAAACGAGATAGCACCGCGCAAAGAGACGCAAGTACCTACTCTGTGTTTGCTGCTGCCGGTTATGCCGGGATACGGATCGATATTTCCAGTACCGGCGAATCCGATGGTGAATTTGACGATGAATATTCTTTACGCGAGCTGCAGGAAGATTGAAGCACTAGTTCCCCGCAGAAGCCATCCCCTTTTTCTGCCGACGTTTGGCTACTACATTATCCATCCAGTCCGGATCCATTTCCGGCACTGACGACAATAACAGTTCCGTATACTCATGATACGGCGGATTGAAAATTTCATCTTTTGAGCCTTGCTCTACAATTCGTCCCTGCAACATCACGACAATTTCATCCGAGATTGCTTTCACTGTGGCCAGATCATGGGTGATAAACATATAAGCCAGGTTGAGTTCCTGCTGTAAACGGTCGAGCAATCGTAATATTCCCTCGGCAACCAGTTGATCAAGGGCAGAAGTCACTTCATCACAGATGATAAACGCAGGTTCTGCCGCCAGGGCACGCGCAATACAGATTCGTTGCTTTTGTCCCCCGGACAACTCCCCGGGCAACCGATGGAGAAACTGTCCCGGATCCATTTCAATCATATCCATCAATTCACGCAGTCGCCGCTCTTTGGCGTCCCCTTCCAACCCCAGGTAGAACGACAGCGGTCGACCAATAATGTCGCGAATTTTATGGCGTGGATTAACCGCAGTATCCGGCATCTGATAAATCATCTGCGCCTGGCGCAGTTGTTCCTTGCTGCGCCGTCGATAGTCTGCCGGCAGTTCCTTGCCATCAAAATACACTTTGCCCTCACTGGGCGGCAATAAACCGGTTATAACGCGAGCAGTAGTACTCTTGCCACTACCGGACTCCCCTACCACGGCTACGGTATGACCCCGATGAATTTCCATATCGATGTTGTACAGCACCGGCACCAGACCTCTGGCATAAGAAGCGGTCACGTTTTCTATTTTTACCAATGGTATGGGTTCCGGATCCGGCGGCACCTCTTCCTTGCGAAACGTCCGTACCGCCCATAAAGATTTTGTGTAATCCTGTTGTGGATCAGACAACATGGTTCGGGTATCGGCATCCTCCACGGTCTCACCATACCGCAGCACCTTGATCCTGTCCGCCATCTGCGCAACCACTGCAAGATCATGGGTGATATATATTGCTGCCGCATTAAATTGCTCCACGATATCGCGAATTGTCACCAGCACCTCTATCTGGGTAGTGACATCGAGCGCCGTAGTGGGTTCGTCAAAAATAATCAGATCCGGTCTGCAGGACAACGCCATCGCTGTCATCGCACGCTGCAACTGACCACCAGACACCTGATGTGGATAACGAAAACCAATCTGGTCCGGATCCGGTAACTTAATCCGCTCATACAGATCTTTGGCATCGGCGTAGGCTTCTTTACGGGTACCAACACCATGGTCCACGACGGTTTCTGCAAACTGGTCGATCAGCTTGTGAGCGGGATTAAACGATGCCGCCGCGCTCTGCGCCACATAAGCAATTCGCGATCCGCGAAGCTTGCGTTTGTCTGCCTCGGATGCAGTGGTGAGTTCAATACCGTCGAATTTGATACTGCCACCATTGATTCTGCAACCAGGCTTTGCATAACCCATTGCGGCTATACCGATAGTGGATTTACCCGCGCCCGATTCACCGATCAGACCCAGCATCTCACCGCGGTGCAAAGTCACATCAACGCCTTTTACAATCTGGTGCCATTGCTCGTCACTGAAACCTTCGATACGAAGGCCCTTCATTTCGAGAAGCACTTCGTTTTTCATTTTTTTACGATCAGTGCTCATCTTTCAATCCGCTGGTTTTGTGCAGGAACCAGTCCACCACAAAATTGACCCCTATGGTCAATAATGCAATGGCCGCCGCCGGCAGCAAAGGAGTTATGTCACCATAGGTAATCAGCGTTGACGAATCCCGCACCATGGACCCCCAGTCGGCCGTGGGCGGCTGAATGCCAAGACCAAGAAAACTCAACGCGCTGATGGTGAGAAAGACAAAACAGAATCTGAGACCGAATTCTGCCACCATCGGCGGCATGATATTCGGCAGCACCTCTCTCAGGGTGATCCAGCCAAGCCCCTCACCACGCAATCGTGCCGATTCAATAAAGTCCATCACTACAATATTCAGGCTGACCGCGCGGGAAATTCGAAAAACCCGGGTTGAATCAAGTACACCAATAATGATCACCAGGTTCAAGATCGAGGTGCCGAAAATGGTAAGCAGTAACATCGCGAAAATCAGCGAAGGAATCGCCATCAATACATCCACGGTACGGCTAAGCAACTGATCAAGCCAGCCGCCGACAATTGCAGCAAGAATGCCCAGTGAACCACCGAGCATAAAGGCAAACAGCGTCGTGACCAATGCAATACCGACCGTATTTCGTGCACCGTAAATCAATCGGGTTAACATATCACGCCCGAGATTATCGGTACCCAATGGAAACTCGTCGCTCCAGAGGTCAAACTGAGGGCCAACAATCTCTGATTCGCCATAGGGCGCAATAGCAGGTGCGAATGTAGCCACAAAAATATAGCTTACAATTATTGCGAGGCCAATCTTGGCACTAATTGGCGCTTTTTTAAGCTCACGCCAGGCAACAGAGAGATTGCTTTCGTTTCTTCTTGTCGGCGGCGGTAACGAGTCTGCCGATTCTATTTTGCTGTTAGATTGTGTCATTTTGGATGCAACAGTCGCGGGTTGGTCAAGATCGAAAGAATATCAGCGGTAAGATTCAACAACACATAGGTCGCACCAAATATCAGGCAACAGGCCTGTACTACCGGAAGATCACGTCGCTGCACCGAATCCACCAGTAACTGTCCGAGCCCCGGATAGACAAATACCACCTCGACCACCACAACACCAACCACCAGATAGGCAAGATTGAGCACGATTACATTGACGATGGGGGCCCAGGCATTTGGCAGTGCATGACGAGTAATAATGTTTGCTCTCGATACACCCTTTAGCGCCGCCATTTCAATATAGGGACTGGCGAGCAGACTAATGATCGCGGCTCGGGTCATCCGCATCATATGAGCTACTACCACCAGTGTCAGAGTGAGGGCTGGCAGAATACATTTGTAGACGCGATCGATGAAAGCGGTATCCGGACTGACGTTGGCAAGGCTTGGAAACCAACCTGCATTTACTGACAGGAATAGTATCAGAATGTAGGCGACAAAAAACTCCGGAGTGGAAATTGACGATAAAGTGACAATATTGACCACACGATCGTAGATACTGTTGCGATAAAGTGCGGCAAGAATCCCCAGGGTCAATGCCAGGGGGACTGCAATAATGGCTGCCATCAAGGCGAGAAACAGGGTATTGGAAAAGCGCACCTGGATCAATTCAGAAATTTCCCGGCCGTTGGAAATTGAAACACCAAAGTCACCCTGAAAAATCCCCGACAGCCAATTGAAATAGCGAATATGCGCCGGCAGATCGAGCCCCATTTGCTTACGCAATGCAGCAATCGTTTCCGGTGTTGCAGACTGTCCCAGCATCGCCTGGGCCGCATCACCTGGTAATAAGCTGACGCCGAGAAAGATGATCAATGAAACAACAAACAATATAACCAGCCCCAGCGACACTCGCTGAAATAGCATTCGAACAATATTGTTCACGATAAATTTACTCCAAAGATGTTATGAAACATGGTCGCTATTATTGAGACTAGTTTTGCTAGAACATGGCTAGTAGCCCTTGCAAAGGCCCAGCCATTCCCCGCGGTCTGTGTCTTGTCTTGAATCATTTGGAAAGCTCTGAACCCATCAATCTTTGTGTGTTGGACTACTAGTATGACTCAAAAGGCCCCCGGATTTCAAAAAAAATTCCCTTCCACTCAATACAGCAGGAAAAAATCGTGATCGATATTATCTGAGCAGGCGGCGAAACCCTTGTTCTGTCTGACTTTCCGCCTGGTCTGTTTCTACCCGTTAACAACCACCTCCAGCTCCGGCTGGTGCAGTTTTTTCCGTAAGCTGTCCAGTCTGTTGCGATAAAGTTTGATATTGGCCGCTTTAATGTGCCCAAAACCCTTGATCATTTCTGCCAGGTTGGCGATTTCAACCACCTCCTGATAGTTCCTTTGCTCCAGGTTCGACAACAGATCACGCACCAGAGCATCATATTCTGCAATGAGTGATCTTTCCTGTCGCCTTTCGGGGGAATAGCCAAATACGTCAAAACGGGTACCACGCAGACCCTTTAACCGACTCAGTATTTTAAAAATCCCCATGGTGAATCCCGGCATCGCCCGTTTTAATGGCAGGCCGCTAAAGTGATCGATTTTCGCGAGGAAAGGAGGTGCAAGATGAAAATTAAGCTTGAATGAACCCTCAAACTGCGAGTCGATGAGCTTGCCGAACTTCCCGTCTGAATATAATCTGGCAACTTCATACTCATCTTTATAGGACATCAGCCGGAATGCATTTTTTGCAACTGCGAGGGTTAATTCTTTAGTTTTCACGCTTGCATCAGCGCTTTTTACGCTTTCCACCAAAGCCAGGTAACGGTCACCCCAGGCCTGGTTTTGATATTGCACCAGATAATCATATCGCCAATTGACAATTTCATCGAGATCACTAAGTAACTCGGAGGGCTGACTATCCTGTCCAATTTGACCCAGCACCGCCTCCAGGTTGATCGCTGCACGTCGACCCCACAATAACGCCGATTGATTCAGCTCGATAGCCACCCCGTTGAGTTCGATGGCCTCGTTAATGGCTTCTGAAGACACTGGCACCAGACCTCGCTGGAATGCCACTCCAAGCAAAAACAGGTTGCTTGCAATGGTATCTCCAAGCAGGTCTCGGGCAATCCGGCTGGCATTAAAAAATTCGGCTTTCTGTTCGCCCGTCTCATCGCAAATCGCCTGGCGTAACTGAACCGCTGGAAAGTTGTAGTTTTTGTCGTGGATAAAATCTGCTGTGGCTGTTTCATAGCTATTGATAATGGCATGGGAACGTTTCGGGTGAAGCCGCGCCAGCGCTTCTTCACTGGCGGACACCACCAGATCGCAACCAAGCAGTAAATCTGCATCACCATCGGGTATCCGGACAGCGTGTATCTGATCCTGACTGGCGGCGATTTTTACATGGCTCACCACAGAGCCAAATTTCTGTGCCAACCCGGTCTGGTTCAGGGTGGAACATCCCTTACCTTCAAGATGGGCAGCCATGGACAGAATTGATCCCACCGTCAACACCCCGGTGCCACCGATACCGGTCACCAATACATTCCAGGGGCGTTCAAGCTCCGGGAGAACCGGTTCGGTCACCACAATTTCCACACCAGCATCTTCGCGATCCACCGGGGCCGATTTCAATTTCCCCCCTGTCACGGTGACAAAACTCGGACAAAACCCATTGAGACAACTGAAATCCATGTTACAGGCATTCTGGTCGATCTGGCGCTTCAGACCCAGCTCGGTTTTCTTCGGTATCACCGACAGGCAATTGGATTTACTACTACAGTCACCACAGCCCTCGCAAACATCCGGGTTAATAAATACCCGGGTATTGCTCTGCGGGATCAATCCGCGCTTGCGTCGGCGGCGCTTTTCAGAGGCACAGGTCTGGTCAAAAACAATTACTGAAGTCCCTTTTACCTGTCGAATCTCCTCCTGCAATTGGTCAAAATCGTTTCTTGGGTGCAGTGTAATATCCTTGAAATCAGATAGTTGCTGTCGTGCATCCACCAGATTTTCCGCCACCACCGCAATTCGCCGCACCCCTTCAGCACGCACCTGGGCGACGATTGCAGCGAGGGTCAGGGTTCCTTCCACCGGCTGACCACCGGTCATTGCGACCGCATCGTTATAAAGAATTTTATAGGTGATATTTACCCCGGAAGCAATGGCGGCCCGAATAGCCAGAATTCCGGAATGAAAATAGGTGCCGTCACCGATATTCTGAAAAGTATGTTTAATTCCGGTAAAGGGTGCCTGTCCGATCCAGGAAGCTCCCTCGCCGCCCATTTGGGTGAATAATTCGGTATTTCTGTCCATCCATCGGACCATGTAATGACAGCCAATGCCGGCATGGGCAATACTGCCAGTG
>CAYOGN010000060.1:0-5845 GCA_964403545.1 uncultured Gammaproteobacteria bacterium | reverse complement strand
AACCTGTTTTTCAGATCTTCAAATGTATTGTCGGACATCAGCTTGTCTTCCTGGAGTTGGGAATAAAGCAACATATATTCGCGGTACAGTTCGCTTTCCACTTCCTGCTCCGATACAGGAACATAGGCCTCTACTCCCTGTTCCTTTCCTTTCAAGACCAGGTTGGCAATGGGCTTGAAATGCAGCCCCTCGCAGTGGCTGACTGTGGTTTCTGAAATGCAAACCCGGGTGCCAAGCTGTTTATTAACGCTTTCCAGGCGTGCAGCGGTATTTACCGCATCGCCAATCACCGTATAGTCAAAACGCTCTGCTCCACCGAAGTTCCCAACCACGGCTTCACCGGTATTCACCCCGATCCGGGTTTCAAGGAGAGCGATGCCTTCGGCCTGCTTTTGTCTGGAGAACTCGTTGCAGAATATGTCCAGTTCCAGCGCGGTTTTTACTGCTCGCTGCGCATGATCTGGCTGGTCAAGGGGGGCATTGTAAATAGCCACAATGGCATCGCCAATCATTTTGTCTATGGTTCCACCGTTGTCCATCACAATCTGGCAGGCATGCCCGAGATACTCATTGAGTGTTTTGACCAAAAGTGTCGCTTCAGTTTTTTCGGTCATATTCGTAAAGCTGGCGATATCCGTAAACAGGAAGGTCATGAGCTTGTTTTCACCATCGAGCTTTAATGCTGAAGGATCTTCAGTTAGCTGGTCTACCAGATCCGGCGACAGGTAGGAACTGAAGGCCTTCTTGATATAAACACGGCTTTTTTCTGAGCGTGCATATCCGAGTAATGTGATGACGATGAAAATGAGAATCGAAGCGACCGACGGATATACCGGGTCCAGCAGCATCTGGTAGTTGTTGAAAGCCAACCATGAGACCCAGAATGATCCCCCAACTGCGGTCAGGCCAATTACTGCAGACCACACGGCACCTGCCATGGACAGCGTCACCATCAACACAAGGGCGAGCGCCAGCAACCAGAGAATCTCTACACCGTCAGCCCAGTCCGGGCGCTCCAGGAATTTTTGCAGAATCATCTGTTCCAGGGCCTGGGCGTGAATCATTACGCCGGGCTCAAACCGGTTGAATGGTGTTACCCTGATATCCTTGAGGCCGGTAGCGCTGGTTCCAATCAGCACCAACTGGCCCTGAATCAGGTTTGCCAGCAATTGCGTGTTCTGTGACATCATGACATTCTTCACCGAGACCACGCGATCTGGTTGTGCTTCGGTATAGTGGAGCCACATCTGACCATCTCGGGTGACCGGCACTTCTATACCGCCGATTTTCATGGACTGGAGACTCTGGATGTCGCCCAGCTGTATCTCGCCGCTGGCATCGCTAGCCCTGGTAATGATAGTTGAGGCTCCCTGAGCCACCCTCAGGGATTCTACGGTAAGCGCAGGGAACAGGTGATCACCGATCACCTGCAACAGTGGTAGTTTTCTCACTACCGCGCTAACGTCGTCACCAAGGGTTATACTGCCGTATCCACTCGCCACATTCTCGAGCACTGGAAGATTACCAATACCACCCTTGAAATGTTTTACCACCAGGCTCGGGTCGGCGCCGGCATTGGCGAAACCCGCCTTCGGTTCCGGACTGGACAGTATTTCCTCATTGGTCGCCCCGATACCAAGAACCACAGGCGCCCGGGAAATGGAATCTGCCAGCAACTGGTCACCATTGGGCAGCTTCGAAACCAGGGTCAGAAGATCATCCTCCTGCAAGTCGAGGGAGTGCGCCAGTTCCTGTGGCGAAAGCCGACCCGGTTCCGGAAAGACAATATCAAAAGCGATGGCAGCGGCACCTAATTGATGTAGCCTGTCAACCAGTTTTGCGAGAAATACCCTGGGCCATGGCCATTGGCCGAATTCGGCTAGCGATGCCTCGTCAATATCAACAACCCTGACAGGAGCAGGTTCGTACTGCCTGGGGGCCAGTTTCTGGTAATTGTCATATACAACGTACCTGGCCTGGGTAACAATCGCAGGGTCCAGATACCGAACGGCGATGACAAGAGCAAGCAGTAACCCTGTGAATAACCACATGGAACCACTAAGTTGACTGTTTCTGCTTCTGTTTCTCTTCACTTCGGGGCAATAGTCCAGGAAGTTGATATGCCTTACTGCTTCGTCAATATACACTATCCAACGAAAAACGGGCCCATGCTGATAGCTTCTTCAAGGCGCTAAACTCTCAAGAAAGTACGTTAAATGTTCCCTTATGCTGTAGTGGGCCAATTCCTGACCTGGTTTAAATTACTGCTTTTCAGCTGTTCTCAATCTACAAAATACCAGGTAACACCTGACGAAACTCTATTTGCATGCTAGTATTAGGGCGATCGGAAGTAAAAATTCCCCAAATCTGGTTTATGGATGGATTTTGGTCGAGTTGTGCAAGCGATCTGTTAATTCATCACTCATTTGGGATACTAAAATCCAAAGATAAACTGTGAGGAGTACTGAAGCGTGAAAGTTATTGTAGTCAATAACGCCCCTGCCTTTTTTATTTTTACCAAGCATCTGAAGAATTTTTCACGTGTCCTGGTGTTTACCCTGGTGTTGGGCATCGTTGGCACCACCCACGCTCAAAGTGGTAACTCTGACACCCTGGATACTCTCTATGAAGGACTCCTCAAGGATCCGGATAACCTTGACCTGCTCTACGGATTTGCCCAGCAAGCCATCTACGAAAGCAATTTTGAAGCAGCTATTTCTGCGCTCGAAGGTATGCTGGTGGTTTCACGTAGCCAGCCGAGGGCGCTGTTCGAATTAGGTACACTGTACCAGAGGCTCGGTGCGAACAAAGTGGCGGAATCCTATTTTATTCGGGCCCGCGCCCTGTTTACTGAAGAAGAAGGCGTTCCTGATTATATGGAGGCCTATTTTATCGAATCAGAAAAAGAGAATGCAAAAAATGTCTTTAGCGGTCTCGTGCTCATGGGGCTTCGTTACCAGACCAATCCGCTGAATTCTCCGGAGGCATTCGAAATCTTTTCTGGCGGCTTACGTGTTCCACCGGATCCAACCAGAATGGAAGAAAGCGATAATAATCTTTTTATTTTTTCCCGGCTCAATCACAAGTACAAGATTTCACCTGGAACAAATCTCAAGACCAGTGCATTGATTTACGCTACATCCCATGAAGAACAAGAACAGCTTGATTATTCAGCAATTGAACTCAGCAGTGGGCCTGAAATCCTGGTGGCATCAACCGGGGATCGCCTGAAACTGCGACCGAACCTGCTGGTTCGCAGCAGTGATCTCGATGATGATGACCTCGAAAGTACCTGGGGAGCGGCGCTGGAGGGCACTTATTCACTTTCAACACAGTCATCAGTACGCGGAAACTTACAGTATCGGGATCGTGACTTTGATGCAAACAATGGCAAGGAAAGGACTGTGCTGAGAAGTGGTGACGAAATTCGGTTCGGGCTGAGCTGGAATTCAGAGTTTAAACGTGGACATATTATTACTCTTGGTACCCAGATAAGGGATGTTGATGCAGAAGTGGGTGAATCGAGTTCCCTGCAACTGGCGCTATCAGCGAGATACGGAATACGCTTCAAAAACCCGCTGTTTGATGCCGCTGGGAAGCAATCAGTAAGCTTCTTTGTAATTCGACGAGATGTGGAGTACGACGGGCCTGATGCCCGTATACACCCGACTATCGTAAGAGAAGATGACGAGTGGCGTTTCGGTGTAGTAAGTACGTTGCCGGTTTCAAGTAACTTTGGCCTGTATATAAAACTGGAGACTTTAAGTCGTGAATCCAATCTGGAGAATTACGAATCGAAGAATAATCTTGCCAGTATCACCCTGCGCTTCACTTTCTAGCAAGGAATATCGAGATGAAAAAGACAAAGCTGCTCCATTTGCTAAAAAGTTTGAGCGTAGTGCCTTTTGCGATGGCAAGCGGTGAACTGGCTGGACAGGAAGTTGAAACGGCTGGTGTTGCAGGTGCTATAAAACCCTCAGTAGAGGGTGACGTAGCAGGGGAAGACAGCCGGGTTCTGTTTGTGGGAAGCGATATTTTTCGCAATGAACTGATCAAGACAGGTGAAGAGGGAACGGCCCATCTGATGTTTGCTGACCAGTCTTCGCTAACCATCGGTCCAAATTCCGAGGTTATTATTGATCGTTTTGTTTATCAGCCAGAAACCGGGACTGGCGAACTGGCCCTGTCTGCCAGCGTGGGGGTTTTGAGATTTGTCGGTGGTGCGCTTAGTAAATCCGGAAATGTCACCGTGACTACTCCATCGGGCACTATCGGCATAAGGGGCGGCGTAATGGTAGTGGAAATCACTGCTGGCGGAGAAACCTATGCTTTTTTCCTGTATGGTGATGAATTAACAGGCATTAGCAGTGTGAGTGATGCAAATGTACTTCTCAAGCAAAGCGAGCACTGGCTTAGACTGACGCCGAGCGGTGAGGTTGTCGATGAGGGAGAATTCGATTTTGCGCTTATTGACGGTTTGCTGGAGAACTTTGTCGGAGACGATATCGAGGTTACTTCCTACGTGGGACTGAAACGTGTCCCTGACAACTATATCGGCTGGATTAAAGAATGGGAAGAGGAAGAACAGTTCGAGGCAGAAACGATTTTCAACGAATCCGATAACGTGGAAATATCATCATAGCTGATGCGACTGGAAAAACTGGTCTTTACGACCACCTATGGGCATCTGCCAGAGGTGGTTGGCGGATTACAGACCACGATTCATGAAATATGCCTCGCGCTAAAGTCCAGGGGAATTGAACCGGTTGTAAACTGCGGGTTTGACGGCGCTTCCGGGACGGTATCTCGTTCAGATCGTTCTGATACCCATCTTGGTTATCTTGTGGTTCGATCCGAAAAACCTGAATCGAGCCTGGCCTCTGTGGCCACGGCATTCTCGGCAGATGCTATTTGTGTACTGACCGGGCGAAAGACAGTGCCTATGATTATTGCCGCGCTGGAGTCCGATCATCCCACCACGGTTTACCTGCACAATGTCGAATATGCCCAATTTGGTGGTGTACTGGTGCCTAATCCTGCCCTGCACTATTTTTCCAATTCCAGGTTTACTGCGGGTCGGATACGTGCCATGTTTGGAATAGAATCCAGCATACTCACGCCTCTTGTTGAGCGGGAAAAGTACCAGGTTTCGACCACAAGAGAGAAAGTTCTGTTCATCAATCCAACCCACCTGAAGGGGGTGGAGATTATGTTCCAGATTGCCGAGCGGCTTCCACATATACCGTTCCAGGTTGCCGAAAGCTGGGTCGTTGCCAGTCCATGGCGAAATTACTGTCATAAACGTGCCGAGCCGTTGGGAAATATCGAATGGCTGTCATCCACCCGCGACATGCGGACTTTGTATGGCAGTACCAGGCTCCTGTTAATGCCAAGCATCTGGGAGGAGACTTATGGTCGTTGTGTTACCGAAGCCCAGCTAAACGCCATTCCGGTTATCGGAAGCAATCGGGGAGGCCTGCCAGAGGCGATAGGAAAGGGAGGGCTAACGCTGGATGCGGATGGTGATATTGCCGACTGGATTGAAGCAGTGGATCGGGTATTCACTAACCAGTCTGTTTATGATGAACTGAGTAAGGTGGCACTCAATCATGCAATGCGGGAGGAAATCAGTCCCGAGCACCTGGTCAGTGTTTTTATTGACGAGACAGAGAAACACCTTGTCAATTCCCGGTCTGACGAGGCTGACTACTGATTTTAGCTAGCGTATATGTATTCAATAGAGCCGGATGAAAATACTTTTCGTTATTGACGGCCCGTTCCTGCCGGAGGAATTCAGTGGCCAGAACAGAACAGTTTTTGAACTGTGCGAGGCGCTGTCATCTAT
>CAYOGN010000059.1:0-18068 GCA_964403545.1 uncultured Gammaproteobacteria bacterium | reverse complement strand
GACCTCACTGAGCCCCCATATGGTGAACGACAGACTGCGATTGTAGCCAGTTTGCGTGATGCCTTCGATGACCATGCCTATGATCGAATCGCCCGTGAAATTGCTCGACTGATTCATATCGGCGGCGATCCGTTGGAAGTTCTACGGCTGGCTATCCAATGGTCCTGGGATCGATTCGAGTTTGGCTGGACCCACGCTTATGCGGGAATGGCAGACTGGTTGACGCTGTTTGACGAAAATAAAGGGAATCGTGAGCTACAACTGGTATGCCTGATGGAAAGCGTTGCCCACACCGCATTCGATGTGTTACGTGAACGGGAATATCCTTTCAGCGAAAATTTTACAGCCTTTGACGAAAACTCTTTTATTGACGCCATTGAACAGGAAGATGAGGTCACTGCGACCACGATGGTTCGCGGGGCACTGCGTGATGGTTTGCAGTTTGATGATCTGGATCGCGCATTCACCGCCGCTGCACTGGCTCACTACAACGATTTTGGACACTCCCTGATATACGTCACCAAAGCCCGAGGGTTAATCGACCGACTGGGGCAACAGGTTGCCGAACCCCTTTTACTATCACTGGCACGATCGCTTATTTATGCATCAAGGGAAGACAAGATTCCAGAGTTTAAAAATTATGCGCCGTCACTTGATCGTTGGGGACAGGATGGTGACATAATCCCGGAGGCTCGGCATTGGGTTAGAAAAGGCATTAACAAAGCGCTGGAAGCCACGTTGTCAAGTAGCAGCGCTAAACCGGAAGTACTGTATCGGGAATTGTTGCAGGCAAACGCGATCAATCTGCTGAGCTTCGACATAAATCAGCAGTACAAGGTTCACGTGACGGTATCAGGTAACGTAGGATGGCTAGACTTCACCCATGGGCTGACGTTCGCCAATGCGGTACGCAAACAATGCAACCGATACCCCGAGTTTTGGCCCCGGGGTCTATTGCAAATGGCTTGTTTCAGTGGCCGAAATGCGGCATTCACCACACCTGATGTTGATCTTGAATCCTGGTGTTCGGCAAATCTTGACGAAGATATCGAGAAAATACTGGAGCGGGTAGTGGACCATGGTCAGGATGAATATATCGTTTCTGTGCACTGGTTGAAACTGGCCATTGCCGTACGCGAAGAAATTGCCGAACTATCAGTGGAGCAAAGTCAGAACCTGACCGCAGCGCTGAACCGGTTTATCAGTTCACCATTGAAACGCAGGCAGGCGAGACGTATTGCGCACCAGTCTATACAATTTGTTACAAAGGATTAATTTCTCGGACGAAACTTCTGATCCAGTCATCACCGGCCAGGATTCTCACAGGCCTGGGCAGCGGTTCCCTGGATATCGTGAACCTCGCGAACTCTGATATAGTGGGCATTACAAATACCCTGAATACAAATCATAATGCCCTATGCTCTTATTCTCCATGGTGGTGCTGGCGCCCGGCCCGAAATTGACTATTGTGAGCAGGAAATCCATCTGGCGGCTTTGATCACTAGTGGTCAGAAGATGCTGGAATCTGGTCTAAGTGCACTTGAAACAGTGGCGACTATGGTTGCTAATATGGAAGCTTCAGGACTTTACGTTGCCGGCAAGGGTTCAGGTCCAAATACCGATGGCGATGTGGAACTTGATGCCAGTATCATGGACGGCAAAGAACAACGGGCAGGTGCGGTTGCTGCAGTACGCAATATTGTCCATCCCATACATGCTGCACTTCGAATCCTTGAAGATCGCAGGCACGTTATGCTGGCTGGCGATGGTGCGCGTGTTTTTGCCCTGGCCAATGGAGCGGAAAACGTTAGAGATCCAGATAATTATTATACCGAACACACCGGCCACGGTTCGTCAGATGAAGATTCAAGTCATGGTACTGTTGGTGCAGTTGCGTTGGACACCCGGGGCAATCTGGCTGCCGCAACCTCCACTGGTGGCACGTTCAATAAACGGCCGGGTCGGGTGGGGGACACACCGTTGATCGGAGCAGGCACCTGGGCAGATAAAATGGTTGCCGTGTCCTGCACCGGGACTGGTGAAGCGTTTATCCGAACCAGCGCCGCACACGATGTTTCTGCCCGGGTACGCTATGGTGCCGTCTCCCTGAATGCTGCGGTATACGGAGTCCTTGATGAGGTCAAAAATTGCGGTGGTGATGGAGGGATCATTGCGGTGGACCGAGCAGGGCATATTTCGATGCCCTTCAATTCCAGGGGAATGAAACGTGCCGCGGTTTCAAGCACTATGCCCGCGGTAGTGCGGGTCTTCGAAGTAGAACCCGGGTAGTGTCTGTCAAGGTGATAATGCAGAATCACCTTGATGGGCTAATCAGGAAGTATTCTCAATATTTTTTAACATACTGTAAATAAGATCTTTTAGGTGAAGCCGCTCTTTTTTGATACTTTCAAGATAATCGTCATTAACAATTTCAATTCCCTGTTCCGCCCGGTAAACTGATTTATCAATACCTTCATACTCGTGTGCAAGTCGGCGAAAATGCGCGTTGCTTATTTTGAGATTATGAATAGTTTCTCTGTATTCAGCAAACTCTTCAATTAGTGGATGATGTAAAACTGGCATATTGACTTCTCTATTTATGTTGCAGTTCAGAGTACCATTGTACCGATAAAGCTCCTTTGATCAATATCAAATTTCCTGTCTGCGAGGTCATTTATTCGAAACATTTCTGGATCCACAAGGTTCATTAAAAACTCCGAAGCAGCGCTGGATATTATTGCTAAACCAGCAATGGTGGCATTGGGCAATCTAAAATATCTGCGATTGCGCGGAAAAGCTCAGTCTCTGAGTTGGTGATTTTCTGGTCGGCTGTAATGCAGATGGCACAGGCCTTTAAAAGTAGAGGTTTTTTCAGCGGTTTCAAACGGCAAAGCTCATCCAGTGCGTCATCCAATGCATCCAGGCCAAGTTTGTTTTTGGGTAAAAGCTGAATCGACAGTTCTTGCAGTGTGATTGCGGCTTTGTTAAATATCTCTTGTGCTGAACTATTCTGTTGTTTTCCTGCGTAGGTAAGCAGTGACAACAATAGCTCGCAGGACCGTTCTGTTTTCGGTAGAGATAAGTTTTCACGTCTCGCTCTGGGTGGTTTGTTAAAAACGCTGTCGAGATGGTGCAGAACGATTTTCTTTATCGACCACTGGAATAAATTAATTTTGTCGCCAACACGTATTAGCGATCCCAGATTGGTCCGGAATACCAGATATTGTTTTTCCGATAATTGGCGTAGCGTTGGTAACGCCATATCAATTAACGGCAATCGATGTTCCGTTCTAATATTGCCTGCCTGGTCAATCAGTTTTATTGTCTCACCGTATACATCAGGCAGAGCAGAAGAGAGAAGATACTGTAGTTGCAGGTCTCGAATTTTTCTATCATTATCCAGCACGAGAAAATAGATTAGAGCGCGTGCAGCAAAGGGCTCCTGTGCAGCATTCTTCAGAATAGCGGGCAAGTCGAGAATCAATTGGTGCGCATAATCAATATGCTCCCGCGTGGGTTGCCCTGCACTTTTGACAAATTTTTCATTGTCCATAGCAACCGCCACACCAGTCAAAACTGCGGCGGTTTTTTTGACATCATATTGTTGCGAAATGTTTTTTGTCTCATCGATCGTTTCCCTGATATTTGCAGCTTCGAATTCGCCATTCCAGTCAGGATCAATTCTAAGGATGCGACTTTCCAGTGGTGGGTGTGTAGCAGATAAATTACCGAAATAAGAGCTAACACCCTGGCTAAATAACGCATGACTGATCTGGGATCCGTTTGGATTCCTGATAGTCGAGCCTGCAGCGCTACCGCCAATTCGTTTGAGCGCACCAGCAATGCCATCAGGATTTCGCGTGAACTGAACGGCAGAAGCGTCAGCCAGATACTCCCGCTGTCGGGTAACAGCCGCTTTAATCAAATTGCCAAAGAAGGTACCGGCGGAACCAATCACGATCAAACCTATTCCGAGAAAAACAAGTCCACCACCATTTTTAGAATTTCTTGAACGTGGCGAAACCCGTAGTATGTAGTAACCAATCAGACCAAGTAGCAGGATTCCATGCAATATACCAATTAGTCGGATGTTGAGACGCATATCGCCATTTGAGATGTGGCTGAACTCGTGTGCGATAACGCCCTGTAATTGATCTCGTGAAAGTTGGTCAATTGCGCCTCGAGTAATCCCAATCACTGCGTCGCTGGATGAATACCCTGCAGCAAAAGCATTGATGCCTTCTTCGTCCAATAAATAAACCGGGGGTACGGGGGTGCCGGAAGCAATAGCCATTTCTTCTACAACGTTAAGTATTTTCTGTTTATTGACATCACCTGTTCCATTAACGATGAGCTCACCGCCCATCATGTCAGCAACTTTTGCACCACCTCCAGACAAGGCCATAATTTTATACAGGCTGCCTGATACAGATACGATGAGTACGCCCGCGCTAATCACCAGAAATGTTTTCCAGTTAAAAGCTTTTAACAAATCTTGTCCAGAGGCGATATTATTAATCTGTTCTGGATCGAGATAACCCAATGTCACCATCACAAGTACATTGGTCATAATGATTAGTGAAACAATGGCAAGTGAAAAAAGTACTATCAGTTTGCGCGTGTTACCGCGAGCAGCATCCTGCGACTTGAAATAGTTCATTCCAACTTAAGTGCTGGCTTTAAAAAGATACCCTGGGAGCAGCCTGAATTTCAGCACTGTCTTCAAATTCGAGCAATGCAGCATCGCTTACATGGCCAAACATGCCAGCGAAAATATTTGGTGGAAATGATTGCTTGTACGTATTGTATTCCATCACCTGATCATTAAAAGATTGGCGCGCAAAAGCTACTTTGTTTTCGGTACTGGTAAGTTCCTCACTAAGCTGCATCATGTTCTGGTTGGCTTTCAAGTCGGGGTATGCTTCCATAACTACGCTAAATTTACTCATGGCACCGGCTAAAGCACCTTCTGCGCCAATTAAATCCTTTATTGCCCCGGCATTACCCGGGTCTGATGCCGCCGCGGCGAGGCCGTTGGCCGCAGCATTGCGTGCATTGATTACGTTTTCCAGGGTTTCTTTCTCATGCGCCATATAGCCTTTAGCAGTTTCAATCAGATTGGGAATCAAGTCATAACGACGTTTGAGCTGAACTTCAATTTGAGCAAAGGCATTTTTGTAACGATTGCGTAAACTGACCAGGCTGTTAAAAATACTTATTACATAAAGTACAATGGCAGCAATGATAACGAGAGTGACTACTGTTGAGATTTCCATTGGTTTCGTCTTTGTTTGCAGGTGCTGGTAGTATAAAGTATATGTTTCTCTATATTTCTCCACTGAAGAACGATGTCTGCACCAAAGTCCACTGACGCGGAGTACCTGAAAACTCTGCACCGGGAGACTCTGACGGCGCAGGCGATGGGGCATGTGGATGCTGAAACCCGGGCCCTGGTAGCGGCCATTCACCCAAGTACGACTTTCGAACGAGATGTCGATGGTGAATACCGTTCGGGCCGCGGGTATACCCGCCCTCACAACCCTACCTATGATGAACCCGAAAAATTGCTCACTGCCCTTGAAGGCGGCAGTGCCTGTTTGCTTTTTGCCTCTGGGATGGCAGCAGCCACAGCAGTTTTTCAGTCGCTGTTTCCCGGAGATCATGTCATCGCACCACGAATAATGTATTGGGCGTTGCGAAAATGGTTAATTGATTCAGCAATGACCTGGGGTCTGGATATTGAATTTGTCGATACCAGTAATACCGGTGTTGTGAAAGCAGCGATCAGACCGGGCAGCACCCGGTTGGTGTGGCTTGAAACGCCCTGCAATCCCACCTGGGATATCGCAGACATTAAGTCCATTGCCGCAATAGCCCATGCCGCGGGTGCCCGGGTGGCGGTGGATAGTACGGTTGCGTCTCCTGTAATCACCAGACCCATTGAACTGGATGCCGATCTGGTTGTGCATTCAGCCACTAAATATCTGAATGGTCATAGCGACGTATTGGCAGGTGCCATCGTTTGCCGGGTCCAGGATAGTCTGTGGAACCGTATTAAGGCCTGGCGGCGCGATGCAGGGGGAGTACTGGGCCCATTTGAGGCCTGGTTATTGCTTCGCGGAATGCGCACTCTTTATGTACGGGTTCAGCGCAGTTCGGAATCTGCACTCACTATCGCGCGTCATTTCGAACAACATTCTGCACTAGTGCAGGTATTGTACCCGGGCCTTGGCAGTCATCCGGGGCACGCAATGGCCGTGAAACAAATGCAAAATGGATTTAGTGGCATGCTTTCGATCCGGGTGAAAGGTGGTGAAGTGGCAGCCATGGCAACCGCAGCAAGGGTAAAAGTATTCAAGCGCGCGACGTCCCTGGGTGGCGTCGAGAGTCTGATTGAGCACCGGGCCAGCATCGAAGGCCCGGCAACGCCGGTGCCCCGGGATTTACTTCGCCTGTCCATTGGCCTGGAGAATATCGACGACCTCATTGGCGATCTGGAGCAGGCACTGGATCACAACATGTACGATCCAGAGAATTGCCCACCCCCTGATCAGCCCCCGGCTATGTTTGAGTTAACGGATTCGGTGGACAAACTTGTCGAGTCGAAGATTCGACCCGTTGTGCTGGAACGCGGCGGTGATATCGGGAATATCCGTGTCGAGGGCAATCACTATATCATTAATATTCTGGGATCTCCTGGTGCAGCATTACCGCTGCAAAATCAGATATCCGCCATGATCCGACATTATATTAATACAGATGCGATCCTGGAATTAATTTGCGGCGCAGGGAGAACGGAGTTTCCCCTGGCCGCATCCAGGGGTGACTCCAGAGAGGATCGCATCAACCTGCTGTTACAGACCCGGATTAATCCGGCAATTGCCGGTCATCGGGGAGAAATACGGCTCAATAAAATTGAAAATGATATTGCATATATCACTTTACTGGGTGGTTGCCAGGGATGTGCAATGGCCGAAGTAACGGTACGTCAGGGAGTTGAAGTGCTGATCAGGAAAAATAACCCAGACATCGTTTCAGTGGTTGATACCACTGATCACGGCGACGGGAAAAAACCCTTCTTTAAAACAAAAAAAGGATAGCCTGAAAAATTACACCAAGACCATCAGAAACCTGAAACCTGGCGCGTCAGATCTGAAACAGCAGGTCTGCATCAGTAACCTGGAATGACGAACCAGAAATATCTTGCCTGCAATCAAAGGCACCTGCATTGCTATGGACCAATTGCTGTTACTGATACCAACTACCTCCTACCAGGTTTCCGATTTCGTCAATGCCGCCAGCAAACTGGATGTTCATCTTGTTGTGGTCACCAACCAACCAATGATGATCCAACCCTTTGGCAATGACAATCTACTGTTTATTGAATTTAGCAACCCTGGGCAAGCTGCCGCCCAGATCAGAGAATATGCCATTGGAAAGAATTTTACCGCTATCATTGGTGTTGATGAAGTAACCACGCTGATTGCTGCTATTGCTTCAGAAGCATTGAACCTGTCAGGCAATACACCCGAGTCGGTGCGAAACTGCCACAATAAATTCCTGTTTCGACAAAGTATTGCCGATTCAGAATTACTTTGTCCCGCTTTCCAGTTAATCAAATGTACTGAGTTTGAACGCCTTGAATTAGTCCCGAAATTTCCCTGCGTACTGAAACCGTTGGGACTTTCGGCCAGCAGGGGCGTCATTCGGGCGGACAACTCGGCGCAGTTTATAGCTGCGGCAAATAGAATTCAAAAATTATTGCAACAATGCGTTGAGCTACCCGTTTCTCTTACGGATGTCTTCATGGTTGAGGATTTTATTCCAGGCGCCGAAGTCGCTGTCGAAGGAATGCTGCTGGATGGTCGGTTAACCGTACTGGCTATATTTGATAAACCGGATCCTCTCGATGGCCCATTCTTTGAAGAAACGATTTATCTCACTCCCTCCAGCAATTCCACCGAGCAGCAACACCTTATTATTGCAACGGTTCAGCAGGCTTGTCACACTCTGAAACTGCTGCATGGGCCCATCCATGCTGAATTGCGACTCAATGATCGGGGCTGCTGGATCATCGAATTGGCCGCCCGATCCATTGGTGGGCGTTGCTCTCGCACCCTTGAATTTACTAACGGCTGTTCTTTGCAGGAACTGATTCTCAGGCAGGCACTGGGCTACCCTGTTGAGCAAAACCGACTGCAAGCGACCGCTTCCGGGGTAATGATGATACCTGTTACCAAAGCGGGAAAACTAACCGGGATAACGGGAATGACGGATGCAAGTTCGGTACCGGGAATTCGTCAGATCAACTTCGATATTCCGATCGGAGATGACGTCATACCACTGCCTGAAGGAGATCGGTACCTGGGATTTATCTTCGCCAGAGGGAGCAATACAGCAACGGTCGAAACGGCACTTCGTGAGGCCTTTAGTCGATTAAAAATTGAAATCTGGTGATGAGTAGTCCGAATGGAATCAGGATAGAACGCTTCCCAGATCAGCGCACAAATCTTCTACATCCTCCAACCCTACGGACAACCTGAAAACCCCCTCGCCCGCACTCTCTCGATACTTTTCAAGTTCCCTTCCCTCCAGTTGATAGGATGAATTAATCAGGTCTTCAGTTTGCATCAGGTAGATAAGGCTACGGTGATGCCCGAGGGACACCGCGTAATGAATGACTTCAAGGTTTTTCATCATATGTTTGGCCAATCGTTTCGGATGACCGACCCGGAACGACACCATTCCTGAAAAATTTTCCATTTGCTGTCTCGCCAAATGATGTTGTGGGTGTGAAGCCAGGCCCGGATAAATTACTTTTTCAACAGCAGGATGCCTTTCGAGGAAATTTGCGACCGTGAGGGCATTTTCCTGATGACACTGCATACGAATGGGTAATGTCGCCATACCACGCATAATCAACCAGGCATTAAATGGACTGATCACTCCGCCATAGTGCACCAGTGCTTCTCCACGTAACGGAGCAATAAGAGATTTGGCGCCACAAACCGACCCACCCATGGCATCGCCATGACCACCAAGATATTTGGTTAATGAATGGATCACCAAATCTGCCCCCAATTCCAGAGGTCGGGTAGCGACAGGAGTAGCAAAAGTTGAATCCACTGCAAGTAGGGCACGTTGCTGCCTGGCTAACTCTGCGGTACCCCTGATATCAGAAATTCGAAGCAAGGGATTGGATGGTGTCTCAAGCCAGATCAGACGCGTATTATCCTGTACTGCGTTGCGAATACTGTCGAGATCTGAAGTGTCTACCGGAGTCACTGATACCCCGAGCCGAGTCAGCGTGTTGCGGGCGAACTCGGCGGTACCCGGATAATTCGTATTGCTGATGACCAGGTGATCGCCACTACTCAGTTGATTAAGCATTACCGCCACGCTTGCCGCCATCCCCGAGGCAAAAGCGATACAGTCTTCGGCACCCTCCAGGACAGAGAGCTTTTGTTCCAGTTGCCGGGTAGTGGGATTGCCCCAACGGGTATAAATAAATGGTGTTTGCTCGGACATATTATTCGCCGAAAAACTCACTTCCTCCTCAACGACAAATGTACTTGACATCACCAGGTCAGGTGACGAGGCACCGCTGCCAGGATCAGGCATTTCTCCACCGTGTATAGCCCTGGTTTGAATCCCCTTGCGTTTAATATTGCGATTCATAATAGATAAAGTTTGCCTGGATAAAACATGATTTATTGAGTTCTGGTATAACGAAGCAACAGGTTATTTTGTTGATCATGGCGTGAGTAATCGATAATTTCAAAGAAGTGATTGATAATCGGCCAACCCAGTCCACCAGGCTCACGCTCATCAACAGAGCCACCCATGTAACAATTCTTCAGGGTCTGGTAATTCTGTTTGCCGTTTTCCAGATCCAGTAAAGGATTAAAAGATTTACCACAATCAGTCATTTCCAGAAGCAGTTCATCCGTAGTAACGGTCAAATTAAGCTGAATTTTGTTCCCACGATCCATCCCGCCATGCTGAGTACAGTTTGAGATCAATTCTTCAATGGTCAGGCTAAGCGCGGATTTTTCTTTACCCGTGAGCAGGAAATCTTTAGCACTGTGATCAGCAAATGCCGACGCTTCGGCAAGTATTTTACTGCTGACGCTGAGATTTACCGAACTGGTGTTTTTTACCACTCTATTCACTTCTATGTTGTTTTTTGGGATGAATCCTTTTGAATTCCATGCTAAGGTTAAATCGCAGGTGAAGATGCTCTCTCATAATAATCGGTAAGGTATTCTAGTATGAAAACACTCCAGCGTCTGGTAGCAGGGACTCTGTTAATCAGTTTAGCCGCGTTCGGACAGACCGATATTGGTCAGGTTAAATCTGTTAGCGGAGAAGCCCAACTTGTGAGAAATGGCGTCACGGTTGAATTGATTCCCGGAGATTTGCTCGAACAACAGGATATCATCATCACTGGTGCTGACAGTACTGTAGGTATTACATTTATCGATAATTCACGATTTTCCAGCGGACCCAATACATCCCTTGAATTGAAACGATTCAGATTTGATACCACTACCTATGACGGTGAATTTGTGACCGAAGTGACCCGGGGAACGGTGGCGATTACTTCGGGCAAAATTGCCAAACAAGATAAAGATGCGATGAAAGTTCTCCTGCCCACCTCAATTCTCGCGGTACGTGGAACCAAATTTCTGGTACAGGTGCAATAAAATAACCCACAATCGATATAGATTGGCACTGGATATTCGGAGGTAATCTTGTCCAAGTACAGCAGACTCATCGGCTGGATTATTCTGCTCACGCTGGTCGGTGGCTGTGCCGGTCAGAAAGCAGGTCAGGTGATACTTTTACCCCAGGCGTCTCAAGCTACCGGAGCGGTTTTGGTCACTACCGACAAGGAGTCATTTCTCCTCGATAGTGGCTGGCAATCGGCTCAAATCAAGAGTAACGGCAAGATTTTACTGGAAGATACCAACGAGCAGGAAGTCAAAGAAATTTTTGGCCAGGCATTGGATGCACTACCACCGAGTCCGGAATTTGTCCGAATCTATTTTCTCAACGACACCACAGAAATTGATCCTCGATCGAATCGGCTAATTGTTGAATTACTGGAAACAATTGCAACCCGGGAAGTGGTGCAAATAGAGATTACCGGTCACACAGATACCCTTGGATCTGAATCCGATAACGATAATCTGTCTATTCAACGGGCGATAAAGATTCGTGTTGTTTTAGTGAGAATGGGACTGGATCCATCGTCGATTCGGATATCTGGCCGTGGTGAGCGTGAACTGCTGGTTCAGACAGAGGATGAAGTGTCAGAGCCATCAAATCGGAGAGTAGAAATCACAATTCGTTAAAAGATTCAGGCTATGTTGTGCGCTATCAATATGAAAATTACTGATTCAGCCTTGATACCGGATGCCCAGAATAGCTATATCATCAGTTTGCTCTACACCGCTGGAAAACACTTCAATCTCCTGGTAGAGAAACTGCACCGTCGATTCAACATTACCTTTCCCGTTACTCTGTTTCAGGGTCTCGAGAAGTCTGGTAACTCCATACTCATCCCGGGCAGAATTATTTGCTTCCGTGACCCCATCGGTCACGATAATCAGGGTTTCACCGGGATTTAACTGCACGGTTTCCACTGGGTAATTATAATTCTCAACAGTACATATCGGTGGACCGCCTTCACTAAACAGGGTACGAACCTTATTCCCGTCACCGAGCAAAAGTGGATGCTGATGGCCCGCATTACAGAATTCCAATCGTCCACTAGTTCCATCCACCACACCCAAAACTGCGGTCACAAACAGTTGACCGGAATTTTCCCTCGAAATTTCCAGATCGATGGTTCGAATCAGTTCTGAAAGATTTACCTCCGCACGCATTGCTGCACTTTTGCATAGCGCCTTACTCAATGCCATAAACAGTGATGCTGGCACCCCTTTACCACTCACGTCCGCAACTACAAAGAACAATTTGTTGTGATCAATCATAAATACATCGTAAAAATCCCCGCCTACTTCTTTCGCAGGAACAAGCACGGAATGGAGTCCAAGAGATTTTGGCAAGTTTTTGATTTTATGAGTGTTTGGCAAACTCCCCATTTGTATATCTCGAGCGGCATCCAACTCTCCACGAATGCGCTCAGTGGATAAGCGTTCGTCGAAAAGATTTCTCGCCAATTGTCGTCGGCTTGCATCCGAGTGAGCCCAAATAGAGTTCAACAGCAGCAAAAATACTATTGTAAGTCCGACAACAGGATATACCGAAGCAATCAGGATCTGCACTTGAAATCCTGCCAAACTAACCAGCAAGGTAATAAATATAACGAGTGCATATAACCCGGAAGCGAAAATCGGTGAAATAATCGGCACTAATACAATCAACAGCATCCCGCCAGCCAGCAACAATCCCGCTTCCAGCCACCCTTCTGGCTTGAAACGGCTGAGTGGTGTTCCATTGATCAGGTTTTCCAGCACCTGGGCCTGTATTTCCACACCATCCATCTGAAATGAAGTTGGAGTCGCTGCAACATCGGTCAAGCCCAGAGCGGTAACACCGATTAACACAATCTTACCTTTGATCTTATCTGCGACGGATGATTCGTGAAGTACATCCAGGGCCGGGATTCTCCGCCCCTTATGACTTTGAGAAAAGTATGGCCTTATGCTGCCATCAAATTCAGTTTCAATAAATTTTTGATCCAATTGAATTCCCAGCAAACCATCAGGGGAGGTTTTAACAGTATACCAATTGATATTTCTCGGGTTGTGAATGGATACCCGGTAAGTCTCAAGCGCCAAGGACGGAATCATTACATTTTGCACCATCGACATAAGCGGCATCTTTCGTACTACACCGTCATTGTCTGGAGTTGCATTAACCAGACTATGTCCAAATGCGGCATCCTCCAATATGGTCAAATTGAGTAACAACCCCGGGTAATTGTTTAAAAAATCACCCGGACCCGGACCATCAACCTGCACCGGGGTATACCGAAACTCCCGTTTTGCTTCAGGTTGATCACTATTGCCTCCCGCACGCCCAATTACGACGCGATTTTGGTCGATAGATGCAGCAAGTCGCTGATCATTGGGTTGCAGTAAAAGCAGACTGTCTTGGGTCTTTTTATCGATGCCTGGATTATTCGCAAAAATCTCGGGCGAAAGTCGATCAGGCTCCGGCATCAGAACATCCATTCCAATCGCAGATGGACCTTTGTCAGAGATTTTATCGATCAGCTCCGCAAGACGCCATCGCGGCCAGGGCCATTGTCCAACCTCACTTAGCGCAGCATGGTCGATATCGACAATTAGCACGGGAAACGAATCGGGCACACGGGGCTGCAGTCGATGCAATGTATCCCACAGGAAGGTGCTTAAACCCGCGGTAGAATGTTCGCCGCGAATAAACGGAAAGAGAAGGAGCAGAATCAACGCAATTGACGCAACCCCACGACCACGCCACAGTGTAAACAGCTTGCCACCGATGACTGATTGCAGCCTGCCTGGCACCATCAGTGCCGAAAATTGATCTCGCCCCGCCACAATTCTGACCGGTGCTCTATCGATGTAAAAATGAGGAATAGAACACTATTTATAAATCAAGCACCAGCCCATCGTAAGCGCTGGACACCTTCAATACCCTGTCTTCACGAGTCAACTCTTCGTATCGGATGGTTTCTTTAAGAACCCGGTCAATCATGTTATCACTGTAAATTGGTTCATGATGAAACATGCAATAGTGATCGACACCAGCACGTCGACACAGGTCGACGCCGACAATATTGCTGGAATGCCCCCAATCCTCTTTTACCGTACTCATTTCTGCAAGAGAATACATTGCATCAAAAATCACCAGATCAGCATCACGGATGAAATCAATATAACGATCAATTGCGCTAAATTCATCTAACTGGTGCTCGCCATCGGTAGAATAAATAACGGATTTACCCCGCCGATCAAAACGGTAGCCGTAAGAGTCACCATGGTGCCGTTGCAGCGTTGCACTTACCTCCAATCCTGCCACCTGGACCGTTTCACCTGGTTGCATCGGAGCGAATGTAATATCGGCGCCAAGATACTCCCAGTCAACAGGGAAACCCGGATCAGAATGCTGTCGGCGTAATGCACTCTCGAGTATGTCATGACACCCGTGAATGACTATTTTATTTCCGGGAATATATGCAGGGGTAAAAAATGGGAACCCCATAATATGATCCCAGTGCACATGGGACACAAAGAAGTGGTACACACCAGGTTTACCCAGCTCTTTGTTGCTCAATTTGTGCTGTACAAATTCACGTAATCCGGATCCCATATCACATAGTACGGCTTCCTCGGTATCCGTTACAATTTCTACGCATGAACTGCTGCCGCCATAGCCATGACGCAAGGAAAACGGTAACTCCTGACGAACAAAGCGGGCAATCTCTTCATCGTCTTTAAACCTCTTGCCATTAGACAGACGAAGTACCTCCTGAATACGAAGTTCCAGGCTGTCGCCTCGCATTGAAACAGGCAGAGATCCTCTGGTTCCCCAAAATCTTACCTGCATATCAGCGCTCTATTAATTTGGTGACAATCTCAGGCAGTAATTGTATAGGCTTATGCTGCATCCTTGTCAAAATACTGTATTGCCGCCAGAGTAGTGTCGAAGGTCTTGAATATTTTATCAAATCGACTAATTTCAAATATCTCTCGCATGGTAGAGTGAAGGCCGGCAACGACCACCTCGCCACCAACTGATTTGCACTGCTTGGCTGCAATCAAAAGCACTCGCAAACCTACGCTGCTCATGTATTCGACCTCCTCCATTGCCATCACAACTTTGCTATCCACAGAACAGCAATCATCTAGCAACTGCATCAGTTGTATTTTAAACGGTTCGGCAACCGTGTGATCCACACGACCATGGAGAGAAACCACAAACACCCCGCCAACCTGCTGTATCTTCATTTTCTTTTTTAGCGCCCACCAAGAGGTAATAAGTCTAGCAGGAGAACCATTGATTATAAAGTTAAATCCGGGCCACTCACTGTGAGGTAGCGGGCTCGCCTGGTGAGGCGCTGATATGATCAATACAGCTTACCTGTTCAGCCAGTTCTACCAGGACTTTATCCAGTTCTTCACCGAAATCCTTGAGATACCGTCTGACAAGATATTGATACCCCCAGTCTGTAGAAACATTACACTCCCATGCAATGCCTATTTGAGACATCCCTGAATTGCCCGACGGGCCTGTCGCCCAAAAACCCGGAACCTTGCCCCTAAGGGTAATTGATCCTCTTTCAGATATTCCGTTTGTCAAATACTGATCCAGAATGTTTCGAGTCTGGACATCGTTACCTTGCTGAGTACGTATTCCGGAAATCAGTTGGTAACGACTGACATCGTCCTTCCAGTGAAGATAAACAAAGATCTTGATCACGGCTGCCTCATTATTCTTCAACCACTTATAGGCAACTCGCCAGGTTGCTTGAGGTTTCGTTGTGTTACTGGTTGAAACAAGATTTAGCCCTGCGGCCAGCACCTCCCAGTTGTTACCTGCGGGCATCACCATTTTTACCGCCTCTATTGTATTTCGGTGTTCTTTCTCGTTAAAGAATAGAAAATTTATATTTTTATAGCTTGTGTTTTGATGAAGATACTTCGGCGCACTGAATTCAATCTTTGGATGGTCGTCGGTATTTCTTATGCTGCCAATTCCAAGTGCTCTTGCCTGCGAATCATTCAAGAAAAACTGGTTCACAAATTCGGCGATATGGGTAACCCCACCCTGCTTCAGACTATTTGAAACCTCTGGATTCCTGAATCTGTTTCTCATTAGATGATCATCAAGGCCAATTGGAGATGAACTTCCAATGAGAATCAGATCCGTGCTCATCGGCAGCCATATCTGGACATATTTGAATTCGTCTGTAAATGTCCCCAATACGCTCTTGAGATCTTCGTTGGACATAGAATAAAAATGAAACCACTGCGCCAGCAGTCCCCCGTTCTTGAGGCGATCGCGCGCTGCCTGAAAAAATTCCCTGGTAAACAGGTTGGATACACCACTCAGCCAGGGGTTAGAGGGTTCGGAGACAATTACATCGTATTTATTTGACGTACTGGTAATATAGTTTCGCCCGTCTGCGTGGATTACATTCACCTTCGGGTCAGCAAGCACATTATTATTTACTTCTTGAAAAAACTTTGTCGCTGCGATTACTTCAGGAGAAATTTCTACCAGATCCAGGTTCTCCAGATTCTGGTGGCTTGCAATGGCCCCCGCAGTTGCACCGCTGCCCAAACCAAGCACCAATACATCTTCCGGATCAGGATGAATCATCATCGGCACCTGCCCAAGCATTACCTGGGTTGGCATATCACTTTTACTGGATGCATCAATTTTACCGTTTACGGCCAGAGATCTTTGATCATTTCTCTGCGTAACACTAATAACACCGTTGATGCCTTCTTCATAGAACAATAGGTCCGTACGCTTTCGGAGGAAACTCTCCAACCCTTCTTTCTTCGTGAATCCGGCAAGAGAGTCCGCATAAATATACGGACCAGATTGCATCACAAGTTTGTTCCACGCTGGCATCATGAACACGATCAGGGCGAAAATAGCTGGTGACAAAATCAATACAAAAATTCTGGATCCGCTGGATTTTCCCTTCCAAACCATAAACCAGTAAGATGCGGCCACCATAACGCTGATCCCTGAAGCAAAAACCACGCTGTTTTGAATCCCGAGAAACGGAAGAATGAATACCCCTCCCAGAAGCGCTCCTAAAATTGTTCCAAATGTATTGCAAGCGTATGCCAACCCTACTCCATGACCAAGTACCAAAGCGCTCCTGGTCCACAAACTCACTACCACAGGAAATAAAATTCCCATAAAAATGGTTGGAACCAGCATCACAAGAAAACAAAGGCCAAACTGATATAACTGATAAATCCTGAATTCCTTTACCAGTCCAGACTCATAACCCTTGATCAACATTTCGGGAATTTCTCCTATCAAAACCATACTGCCAAGAGCCGATAGTGAAAGCAGGAACTGGATAATGACTGCAAGTCGTAGTAGTCGTCGATCAAAATACCTTGTGGTAATCCTGATTGCTATAAAACTGCCAATGGCGATTCCCGCGAGAAAAACTGTCAAAGTTGCACTGAAAGCGTAAACACTGGATCCGACCATCAATAACATCGCCTTGATCCATGCCGTTTGAAATTGCAATGCGGCGAAACCCGAAAAAGCAAACCCTGCCAAAAGAATTTTGGACTCGAAAGGTGTCAGAATGGGGTTACGGGATAAATTCTCATTCGGGTTTGATTCAGATTGATCACTGATTGGCGCGACAGAAGTCTGCCAACGGTTCGCAAACAGGAAAACAACCACTCCCGCAACCAAATTGAAAAGTACTGCGACACCGGTAGAAGCCCGGACACCCAGATTCGGAATAAGAAAGTAGCCTGCTGAAAATGCACCCATGGCAGCACCAAATGTGTTCAACCCGTAGAGCCTGGCAGTGTTGCCACCGAGGGAATCCAATCGATCAGTGAGTCCCCTGATTAGCATCGGCAGTGTCCCGCCCATTAAAAATGTTGGAACAAGCAACAGCAATAGTGCCAATACAGACCTGGTTACATCAGGGATAATTCCTGTAATACCAATGAGGGGTGTCACCCAAAGATATAGTGACTGTAGAGCAACGAGCAAAACGGGCACGAGCAATGCATACAGACCAATCCCGATATCCATCAATCCAACCCATTTCAGGTGCCGCCTTACCTTGTCTGCAACTTTCCTAAGGACAAAACTACCGAGTGCGAGGCCAGTCAGAAAGGCTGCCAATACAGCAATTATGAGCGTAAGCGGTTGTACCGAGGAATAGCGTCAGCTGGCGAGACCAGACCACTTCATAAATAAGGCCAGCGACGCCTGAAAAGAATACACAAAGAATTAAAAGCCACGGCATAGACTGGGTTCGTTGAACTTGTACTAGACTACAAAACTCCTCCTCATTTGGCTGTTCTTTGGCGGACTCCTGGTATCTGCTACGTGATTTC
>CAYOGN010000058.1:0-40525 GCA_964403545.1 uncultured Gammaproteobacteria bacterium | reverse complement strand
AAAATTGATTGAAATCACTCAATGATGGGGCATCAACAGCAATGGAAATTGTCAGGTCTTCAGCAGATGTCAAATCAGAAAGTAATCCATTCAAAACTACCGTGGCACCCGCACTCGCTGCCTCAATGGTGACCATAGCCCCTTTGTCGCCAGTTTCATCACCTTCACTGACGGTCGCGTTCAAGGTAATTGGTTCGGTTTGAGGCAGTTCCTTCCGGGCGATGGTCGACAGCGCAGCGAGGGAATTAATAGTTGAACTGAGTTCGGCATTGATGCCCTTGAGCGTTAACAGGTCTCTGATGCTGGCGGATAGCGTCAAATCGTATTCATCGGCACCCAGCCTGGCATCCAGATTCTGCAATCGATACCCACTATCACTGGATACGATATGGGTTGAAACGTTCAGCGCACCCAACGCGGGAATCGATATCCCGGCGTACTTTGAAAACACCGACAACGAATCGCTGGCCACGGTTACAGTGGCATCTACGCCCGACGGTGGCAGCGCATTACCGACCTGACCTACCAGGGCGACTATTAGTCCGTCGTCCCTGATTTCAATATTGATATCCTTCACTGCAAGCGCGTCAATATTGCCCCGGATCTTTGCGCTGATATGCGCCCCCTTTGGCAAAAGGGGTGTGGGCAATTCAATATTAAAATGCTGGAGTAGTGCTGTCAGTTCAGAAATATTTTGCTCTGTCAGTGGGCCGATATCGGCATTCAGGCTGGTATGGATCACCTTACTGCGCACAAGGTCATTCACACTTCCCGCAATCTGAATATTGATATTATCGGATATCAGCCTGGCGTCCAGGTTCTCCAGGTTGATGGTCTTGTCAGCAGACAGAATTTCACCAGAAAGTTCCAGCATGCCGAAATCCGGCAAATCAAGATTTGCATACTTCGACAGGTTTGATGTGGAATCAATGGTCGCCTTAAATAAAGCATGACCACCCTCGCTGGTAAATAAATTACCAACAACAGCGGAAACCGAAATTTTTACCCCTTCATCGACAATTTCAGTATTAAAATTCTTGATTCCGAGGGACTTCAGATTGCCGTGGATTTGGGCAGTCATATTTACGTTGGGTGGCAATATCACCGGCATCGTCACATTCAGGTGTTTCAACAATTTATTGAGAACACGGGTATTACCAGTTACCGTGAGGTTGATGTCGTCTACATTTACCAGGTCAGCAACAGAGCCTTCGATGGAAGCCACCACCAAATCGCCATCCAGGTTGGTTTTGATTTCGCCCACTGAAAGCAAGCCATCTGTTGCCTTGATCGCGGCAGTCAACTTGAGGACCCCGACCTCTGCCAGATCAAGTTGGGCCAGCGAAGCCAATTTGGATGTCGATGGTATTTCCAACTCCAAAGCTAATGCCATATTCAAATCTGGCAGTAGCGGGCCCCAGTCACCTGCAATTTTGATTGTGTTGTTTTCGATGGAGCCATCCAGATTGACCGGCGATGAAGATTGATCCAGCACCTTGTCCAGGTTCCCCAGATTGCCGGATAACTTGATCGGAATGTCGTCCACATCAACAACAAGGGACAGTGTGGTCTCCTCGGTCGGCGTTTCCACCAGCAGGTTGGTTATTTGTATGTTCTTGTGGAAATTATCGGCGCTCCTGACTACGGTGAATGTAGAATCCACAATACGAAATTCCCGAATCAGCGGACGTATCGGTAACCCTCCACTTTCTGCGTCGGCCGCCAAATCTTTACCGGCCTCGGCAGCAGAACTCTGTTCCCTGGCTTCCCCTGACCCAATGGCAAAGTTGCTCTGACCATCTGCGCTGGTTTCAGCAATAATATTGGCCTTTTCAATAACGCCTCGTACCTCGGCAACGCCATTGAGCAGGGATATCAGGTTAATTTCTGCCTCCAGGTGATCCACCAGTACCATGTCAGCAGTATTGCTCCATTCTGCATTCGCCAACCTGACCCCTCCGGCCTTGATTCGCAGGGAGGAGTTGAATTCAAGCTCCAGTGTCGCCATTGAAAAATCCCGCCCGGTAGCGGATTTAACTGCAGAAGTGATCCAGTCCTTGTATTGATTGTCGCTGATCAGCTTTAAAACGATAACTGCAACGATAACCAGTCCAATCAAAGCGGCGACAATTATCCCGCCAAGTTTAAAAATTTTTTTTAACATTCTATCTGCTCGTTCGCTAAGTGTTACTGGTCAATACCAGCGTAATCAAATTGACCTTCCCCGGACATTCAAAAATCCATTAACATGGAGATCTTGAGCTGGATGCAATGCAACCAGCTCAATGGTTCAGCACAAAAAACTGGTGAGCCGGTCGACTAAATCTTTCCGTCGGCTATCTGCTGAAAAGTGTTGTCAGATTTCATTTCATCAAGCGCTTTCTGCAGTCGATCTACTACCGCATTATCGGTACCTAAGTTTAAACCGACATGATATAGCGCACTCGATACTTCTTTAAGTAAAAATACGGGTTCTATCATGTTCCTCGGGACATTTTTTCCGTCCAGTAACTGGCGCGCAACCTGGTCCGGCATTGCCCAGATATCAACGCGACCCCTGAGTAACATTTCCCAACCCAATTCATATTTTCGTAACACAGTCAAATTGGTTTCACGATCAAAGCTGTTGTCAACCAAATAGGAATATCGGACGTCATCCTGAACTACCGCTATCTGGTATTGTTTTGCGTCCTCAAGATTCTTGACTTTTACATTGTCATTTCCGGTCAATCGGTACAAATAGCTCTTGGACGTGATAATCGGACCAACCCAGCGAAATAACTCTTCCCGATTCGCCCTTCTGCTCATCGTGTAAATGGCTGTACCCGGTTTTTCCAACACGAGATTGTACGCTCTCGACCATGGATAAGAGGTGATTTTGTAGTCAATTCCGGCTCGTTTACACATCTCCTCCACTACTTTTGTATTTAAACCAACAATCTCACCATCCTCGGTATAGTTGAAAGGCGGAAACTCTTCGGTTGCAATCTCAAGCGTTTGCCCATGAACACTAATTGAATACAGAATCCAGACAGAGCAAATAACAATTGTTTTGAAATTGAACATAATACATCCCCACGTGTAATAAATAGTTAACTTACTATAAGTGGGATCGGTATTAAATTAAAGACTTCCTGCAAAACTATTCCAGACCATTCTTAATCGCAAAATAATTCAAATGTTACCACTGGATAGTTTTAGTGCCACAATCCAGCGTTTTTCCGATTCAACAATAATAGTAATTTCGAAATCCGTAATCTCGAATTACAATCATCCAATCTTGAACTCAATGAGGACATTCACATGACTGATATCACTCTGCTGCAACAAAAAAACGACAGGATGTTTATTTTAATCTGTCTGAATTTCGCCATGCTTTTCATTCTGTTTTGCGGGCTGGGGTACGTCCTTTGGCAATCCAACGAGTTGGTTAGTGATCTGAAATTGAAACTGCGAACAGCGGAAGAGTCCGTCGCCGAAATAAAGGAGCGGGTTCAGCAGATTGATCTGGATACCGCAGTGGACAGGATAATGGCCAGCGCTGCGGGGAAAATAGAGGCGTCAGTCAAAGATGCTCTGGAACAATCCGAACTGAACCGCCCATTGCAGAATTTATCTGAAAAAGTTGAAAATACGCAAAAAAGTATTTCGCAGGTTAGTGAATCCTTGAATGAAATCAGCAACAATTTGCAGAATATAGATGCAGAACAATTGGCTCAACTGGTGTCATACAAACTGTTAAAGGGTCTTGGCGAAGGATTTACGGAGGCCGCCGAATCGCGAGAACCTGACATGTAAGACGGGTATGTCAACAAGATTGCGGCTGTTCCGGGATTTAGCTTCGTAATTTTGAACCCAGACGATCATAAGGCACATGATCGAAAGGAATTGCTTTAAATTGCTCACCGGCCACCTTGATCTCAAAATTACCCTTCAACCCCTCCCGGGTCAGTTTTATGTAACCCATGGAAAGTGCTTTTCCGGTACGAAACCCGAGGCCACCTGAAGTGGTTCTACCTACCCATTTTCCATTGCGATAAATCGGCTCATCGTGAAGCAGCAGGGTACGTTCGCAACAGATCTCAAATAATACCCTTCTGAATTGTAGTGGCTGAGATGACTTATGTAACAATGCCTGCTTACCGATAAAGTTAAAATTCTGGTGTAGTTTAACGGCAAATTCAAGCCCGGCTTCAGCGGGAATGTTATCTGGCCCGATATCATGCCCCCAATGCACATAGCCTTTTTCGAGTCGGCAGCTATCGAGGCAAAAATGGCCGGCAAAGCCAATCCCGAATTCATCCATGTTCTCGGTTATGGCTGAAATTACCGCTCCTGCTGACTCTTTCGGAACAAATAACTCCCAACCCAATTCGCCCACATAGCTGATTCGATTAGCCCGTATCCGGGCGTCTGCAATAGTCACCATCCGGGATGTGGAAAATCTGAAAGCGCTGGCAGAAAAATCCGCCCGCGTTACTTTCGCAAGCAGATCTCTGCTGCGAGGACCCATAATACCGAGCACGCCATATTGATCAGTGATATCTTCAACCAGAGTATTCGGGCCGATATGATTATTGATCCAGTGGTAATCCCTGGTTCGTGTGGCCGCACCAGTGACCACCATAAAACAGTCATGGGCTAATCTGGTCACGGTGCAGTCTGCCTCAATTCCACCGCGAGCATTCAGCATCAACGTATAAACGATATCACCAACATCACAATGGATTGAATTTGAACACAGCATTTGTAGCCCACTATCGACATTCGCCCCAGTCAGTAAGAACTTGGAAAATGGCGACAACTCAAATACGGCGCCTGCGTTCATCATTTGTCTGGCCTCCCTTTCTGCGAATGGCCACCAGCATTGTTCGCCATAACTATAGACCAGTTCCCGGTCAGATTCAGACCCTGCAAACCACAAGGGCCGTTCCCAGCCTGTGGGGGCGCCGAAAACCGCGCCGTACTCTGCCATCACGTCATGCCACGGAGAAACCTTACGCCCTCGGCCAGTTTCGTATTGCCTGAAGGGCCAGTGCATCTGAAACTGGTTGTGTACCGCTTCGGGAATCCGCTGATCGAGGAAATCGGAATCGCCGTCGTTTTGATCAAAGCGGGCGATATCTACTTCCCAAAGATCCATCGGCGGATGTTGATCCCGGACCCACTGTGCCATGACTTTACCAACTCCCGCCGAAGACATAATACCAATAGAGTTGAACCCGGCTGCGACATACATATTTTGCACTTCAGGCATACGCCCCATTATTTGTCTGCTGTCGGGAGTAAAACTCTCCGGTCCGTTCATAAACTGCCGGATCCCCACTGTCTCCAATACGGGTAACCGCGCAATCCCTGCATTCAACATCGGTTCAGCATGGTCCCAATCGGCCTCAAATTCGAGATAACAGCGATTGTGTTGGACACTGGATGGATCCCATAGACGAGCATTGGCCTCAAAGGTGCCCAGCACCAGTTTGCCGGCATCCCCTTTTATATAAATACCACTGTCGAGGTCACGTACGACAGGGCATGGATCGGGCAATCCGTCCAGCTGCTCTGTGATCACGTACATATGTTCCACCGCGCGCAGAGGCACCGACACCCCGGCCATGCGGCCGATCTCTCCGGCCCATAGTCCAGCACAATTGATCACTGCATCTACTTCAATCCGATCACCGCTATCCAGGATCACGGCATCGATACAGTCATTCTTTAATTCGAGATCCCTGACACCCGAGTTTTCCTGAATTTTTACTCCATTTAGTCGCGCACCCCTTGCATAGGCCATACAGAGATCCACTGGATTAACCTGTCCATCCTCCCCAACCCACATTGACCCCACCAGATCATCGACCCTGGCAAGATCAAATCTGGCCCGGGTTTCCGCAGCAGAAAGAATTTGAGTCTCGAGTCGATTCATCTCGCCCATGGCGGCGATCCGTTTTAGTTCAACCAAACGCGCTGGCTTTTGCGCCAGCCACAGGCCCCCGGTTTGTCTATAGCCGGTAGATTGACCGGTTTCCTGTTCCAGGTCAGCAAACAATTCGATAGCATATCGTGCCAGTTCGGTCAGGTTCTGGCTCGAACGTAGTGGTCCGACAATACCCGCGGCATGCCATGAAGTACCGCTGGACAATTGGTTGCGTTCCAGCAAAACGACATTGGCTTTGCCAAGCTTGCCCAGATGATAGGCTACGCTGAGTCCGATGACGCCGCCACCGATAATGACTGTTTTTCGATTTGCGTGCTGCCTCAATGGATGACCTGGTCAATAATTACGATCAGGCATGGTAGCTTTTCGTTTCGCCACGTAATCCTCCAGCGCCTCCAGTATGGCTGGATCAAGGGTCGGTTCTATATAGTTCTCAAGATGCCGTTTCCAAATTTTGTTGGCCCGCAGGGCGGCATCCTGACCGCCTTCTGAACTCCACTGTTCATAGGAATTGTTATCGGCAACGTCGGGGCGGTAAAAGGCATGTTCAAAATTATCCAAAGTATGCCGACTGGAAAGAAAATGTTGTCCCGGACCTGTTTCAAATATGGCATCCATGGCCTGGGCGGATTCAGACAGGTCTATCCCCTTGCAAAAATCAATGAGGTTTCCGCATAGATCGGCGTCTATAATGGTTTTTTCGTAACCAGTCACGAGTCCACCTTCAAGCCAGCCCGTAGCGTGATTGATAAAATTGGCCCCCGCCAGCACCGCCATGATCAGACCATAGGTCGCTTCCTGCTGGGCCTGGGCATCGGGTAATTTTGACGCTGATAGTGCCCCTACAGTGTGAAATGGGACCCCCAGTCTTCGCGCCAGTTGCCCTGCAGCGAGAACCATTTTGCCACCTTCAGGATTGCCAAAGGTGGGGGCACCGGATTGCATGGAAATTGCGGTCGCAAAGCTACCCATCAGACAGGGAGCGCCGGGGCGAATCAACTGGGTCAACGCACACACCGCCATGGATTCGGCCAGCACCTGGGCCAATGTCCCGGCCACGGTACAGGGACTCATCGCCCCCGCCAGTGTCCACGGCGTACATGCTACCGCCTGGTTGTGTCTGGCATATGTCTTGAGTGCACCGGACATGGCAGAATCGAGCACCAAGGGAGCGTTGGTATTTGCCACAGAATAAAGTACACAATGCTGATCGACAAATTTCTCGCCATAAAGAATCCGCGCCATGGCGATGGAGTCCTGTGCCCGCTGTTCACCAATTAAAGCACCGAAACACCCCCGGTCACTGTACCGAAAATGCCCTAGTAACATATCGAGATGGCGTTTATTGACAGGAACGTCTACGGGTTCGCAGACGATCCCGCCGGAATGATGTAACCACGGAATCATCTGATGTATTTTCACCAATTGATGAAAATCATCGAGGGTTCCGTAACGCCGCCCCTGATCCAGATCGTGAACAAATGGCGGCCCAAAGGAGGGACACAAGACCGTGTTGTTACCACCAATCACCACATTATTATCAGGATTACGGGCGTGCTGAGTGAATTCGGCAGGCGCGGTTTCCTGGATGATCTGACGGCACATGCCGGGTTCAATCCTTACTCTGACCCCGTCCACATTGGCACCCGCCTGTTTCCATAGCGCCAGCAGTTCCGGATCATCATGAAACTCCATCCCTATATCACGCAGGATTGTGTCTGCATTTTGTTCTATCAGACACAGGCCTTCCTCAGTGAGAATGTCATAGGTGGCAAGCTGGCGATTGATATAGGGTACGCGTCTCACTGATGATGCATTGCGTTTCGCCAAACGCTGTCGCCTGCCACGTAATTTTCCTGTTTGCCCGGTTGATTCAGAGCGAACAGATCTCATTGGGGGCGCCTTATAAAAATGACCTATATTCCCAGCTTGTCAGCTACCCGATGCCAGTTTAACAATAGCGGCATAAACCATGGATTGCCGGTGTATAGTGGTTTGGTCTGGAACAAAAGATCATCGAAAGCGGTTCGACCCCGGTCTTCCTGGTCCAGTATTTTGTAGCCCAGTTTTTGCCCGAAGTAGCTGGCCCGTGCAACCCCGGACCCACAGTATCCCATGGCGTAGTAAATACCGTCGCGCCGCCCTATATGAGGGGTATGATCAAAGGTATAGGCAACCAGACCTGACCAGACATGACTGATTTTTAACTCGGCTAATTGAGGAAAAATTTCCACCATGGAGCGTCGCAAATGAATTACATTTTTTTTCGGATTGTCGTGCAACCCGGTTGCACGACTGCCAAAAAGAATGCGCTGGCCATCGGGCGAGGGTCGATAGTAGGCGACGATACGCCGACTGTCTCCGCACATTCTGCCCTTGGGCATCAATTTCGACATTAACGTCGGGTCCAGCGCTTCAGTGGCAATAATTGCACTTCGCAAGGGTAAAACCCGACGTCTTAAATCAGCAAATTGTGCCCCTGTATAGCCATTGGTACAGATTGCGACACGATCCGACAATATATTTCCCTGCGGTGTGGTAAGGCAGTATCCGGCAGTAGATCTGTTTATTTCAATGACCGGTGTATGGGTGAAGATTGTGGCCCCCAGTTGACGTACCCGGGCGGCCAGGCCATTGTGGTATTTCGCCGGATGCAGGCCGCCATCATTGTAATAAACCACGCCACCAACATAGCGATTTGAACCGGTTTCAGCGGCTTGATCGTCAGCATTTATCAGCGAACCGCTAACACCACAGGACCCTTGCAGCATTTCGAGTTCACGCGCCATAGCATCAAAATGGGAAGGTTTTAACGCGCCCCGAAACCGCCCGGTTCGGACAAAGTCTGCTTCGATATTTTCCTGCTTGAGAAATGACTCCAGAAAATCAACAAATCCTACGCTTTCAGCCAGGATTTCGCTGGTTTTTGTGTTTCCATATTGTGCCTTTAGCCCGGCAACACCGAGTTTGTGAAAGCTGGGTCCCACCATGCCTCCATTTCGTGAGCTTGCCCCCTCACCCAGTTGACCCGACTCAAACACCGCCACCGATAACCCTGCCCGCGCCAGAATAAAAGCCGCATTCAGACCGCTGAAACCGGCTCCGACAATTGCCACATCAACCCGCACTGGCAACTCGGGTGAACTGACTGATTCCCGGGGTGCATGTTCCCACCAGTAAGGTGTAGTTTTCATTTAGCGCTCTATAAATGTAATAATGAAGTGTTGAATCTCAGTCTACTTTAAATTTCGTCAAATTTGTCATGTATTATAGGTAGTGCAGAGATGCACACCAAATTTTGAAAAACGAAACAAGGGATCCATTGCCAGACACTAGTGGTCCAACCTATTTCAGTTATTTTGATAACGCATTCCATATGACGGAAATCTCATCAAGCGGAATCACTAAATTTGATCCTGTCAAGATGGCTTAAGAAACCCGCTATATTTTCATCGCCCTGACTAAAGCTCATGAAAACCATCAAACGAATTTCTCAGCAAATAAAATCTGATCCAGACAAATTCACCCTTGCGGTGGATTGGGATACCGATGCAATTGTCGGCAGGCGGGAAAAATACTTTGCCGCATCACAAAGAGCATTTGTTCCTTACCGAACACCATTGATTTTCAAACGTGGTCAGGATCAGTATTTATGGGATGAGCAGGGAAATCAATACCTTGACTGCCTGAGTCAGAATCTTTGCATCAGTGTGGGCTATAACAATCCCGCGGTAACTACGGCAGTTCAGCACCAGGCAAGTCGGCTGCAACATTGCACTACCATGTTTTTTCATCCAGTCCCGGCGCATTATGCAGAGGAATTAACCGCAAAGTTTCCCCGCCAGGAAGAGTGGGTTGTTCATTTCCTGAACAGCGGTGCTGAAGCCATCGACTTTGCACTATTACTGGCCCGATCCTATACTCGTAATAACGACGTAGTTTCGTTGACTAACAGCTATCACGGCGCCACCTTTGGTGCCCAGTCTGTCACCGGAATCAGCAGTTTTCGACACAATATTTCGTTGCTCAATGGCGTCCAGTTTTCGCCGAATCCAGATCAATATCGTGGCATTCACGGAGAAGGAGTTGAACCTTATCTGGATGATCTTGACCGAACAATTTTTTACGGCACCCCTGGAAAGATTGCGGGTATGTTTTTCGAACCTGTACAGGGATATGGCGGTATCATTCCTCTGCCAGATGGCTATCTTTCGGGCGCTTTTGAGCGGGTCCACGCTGCCGGGGGACTATGTATTGTCGATGAAGTACAGTCGGGATTTGGTCGTACAGGCGAAGGCTACTGGGCATTTTCATCTCAAGACGTAGTGCCGGACATCATTGTTCTGGCAAAAGGCATTGGCAATGGCTTTCCGCTCGGCGCGGTGGTGGCAAAAAGAAATATCGCGGAAATCATGGCAGATAAATTTTACTTCAATACCTATGGCGCTAATCCGGTGTCCTGCGCCGCGGGCAGGGCAGTGCTTAGGGTCATTGATGGATGCAACTTGATCGATAATGCAAAGCAAGTCGGTGCTGCATTACTGGAGGTTTTACATCGGCTGGAAAAAAAATACGACCTGATCGGCAATGTACGCGGGAAAGGATTGATGATGGCGGCAGAACTGGTCAGGGATCGTACTACCAGGGAACCCGCAACCGAAGAAATGGATCAGTTATTTCAACTCACTCGCAAACATGGCCTGGTCGCTTCAAAGTCGGGCGCGCACAAGAACATCCTGCGCATCTGTCCACCACTTTGCATTCAAATGGAAGACGTGGCGTTTTTCGAACAAGCGTTGGGTAACAGCTTTGCTGATTTATACAGTGGACTTGTAAAATAGCGATTTCGGGTAACCAGTACATCTTGATTGTATGCATGATTTTTAAATCTCTTCGCGGTAACCCGCTGCCGGGCATTGCCTTAATTGGGCCTTGCGTGGCACTCTAGTGGCCCAACGCATTCGTCAAAACTCAAGCTACCTACTACCCTGACTGAACCCATGGACCTGATTAAATACCCTCTGGATGATGAAATGATCACCTACCTGGAGAATAGTGAAGGCTGTTATCCAGATGACAACGGCACTCTGTCTATTGCGGACAATCGCCGACTGTATCTCAAAATGTGTGCCGCTTTTCATTCCCCCTACCCCGCTGGCATTACATCCACAGACCACGAGTTGCCCGGCCGACACGGGCCCATTCCGATCCGCATCTATGAACATCCACAACATCGATCTCCGGTGACCGTTATGTATCTTCATGGCGGCGGGTTTGTAGTGGGGAATCTCGAAAGCCACGATTCCGTATGTGCTGAAATCTCTGAACAGTCAGGATACCGAGTGGTTTCGGTGGATTACCGGCTTGCACCTGAACATACTCATCCTGTTCAATTTGAAGATGCACTTGATGTGTTTCTGGCCCTGGACGCGGGGCATACAGTTGTTGCAGGAGATTCTGCAGGGGCGACCCTTGCGGCATCGCTCTGTATTGCCCAGCATGGTAGCGACCGACAACCATTGGGCCAGGTTTTGATCTATCCTCACCTGGGTGGCGAGCTACTGGAGCTCGATTCATATACCAGTAAGGCAGATGCGCCTGCTCTTTCATTGCAGTCAGTGATAGATTATCGTAACCATAGAAGCGCCGGGAATCCAGACTGGCATGACCCGATATACTATCCGCTGGCGCTGAAAGAATATTCAGACCTGCCTCCCTGTATCGCTTTTGCCGCAGAGCATGATCCCGTCCGGGACGATGCGGTGGAATACACTGGCAGACTGAAGCAGGCTGGAGTGGAAGCTACGTGTTATGTGGAACCGGGGCTGGTTCACGGGTATTTACGGGCGCGGCATTGCAGTGAGAAAGCGGGCGCCAGTTTCGCTCGAATCTGCAAATCCATTAAACTGCTCGGAGAACTCTAGTGGTCCAACACACTAGTGCTCCACCCGGTTGCATAGTCAAACCTGAAATCAATAGTTGACCGCAACAAACCAGGAGTTTCTGATTGTCAATATTTAACAAAATTTCAGAACAGAATCTGGCGAAGGCATCAGCAGTGTATTCCGGCATGGTGTTTGGCGTATTCTGGATACCATTGAGGGCGCTCGATGAACAAGGATTCTCTGGTATATGGGCGACCTCGATGTTTAACATTGCTGCGACGGTTTTTGTATTACCGATCATTTTTTCCCATTGGCCAAGGTTCTTTCCCGGCCATGGACGCTTTCATTTTATTTGTATTTTTAGCGGCCTGGGTTTTACCCTCTACACCGCAGCATTCGTTTACACCGAAGTAGTGTCTGCGGTTGCTCTTTTCTATCTGATGCCAATATGGGGATTTTTATTTGCCCGGATTTTCGCCAGAGATCGGATTACGCCCGTGCGCTGGTTTTCCATGGCATTCGCATTTGCCGGACTTTGGTCAATTCTGGGTCAGGGAAATACCATTCCCATACCGCACAATATCGGCGACTGGATGGCATTGTGTTCGGGGATATTATGGGCTGGTATGGCGTTAATGATACTCACTGACAAGGAGGAAAAACCTGTCGATTTTGCCGCCGGATTCGTTTTCTGGAGTGCCGTTATATCGGTTGTCGGTGCCACCCTGGCAACCCATTACGGATTTGAGGCCACACCCCGGTGGACAAACTTGTGGCCACAACTTTGGTGGCTGCTACCATTTGCACTAATTGTTATCGTACCCGCGGCAGTGGCTACCGTCTATGGCCCATCAAAGTTAAACCCAGGTATTGTCGGCCTGCTCTTTATGACCGAGATCAGCGTTGGCGTTGTGACCGCAGCATTGTGGGCCGGTGAAGCATTTGGCCCACCCCAACTTATCGGGGTAGCCTTGATCACGTTAGCCGGAGTACTGGAAACTGCCTGGCTGTACATCGGAGCAAAACACCAGCCCGGTGAAATCGGAAAGATATCCGGTGAGTGAGCAATGTTAGGCAGGTATAAATCCCTTCTTTGGCCCGACAGATTTCCCGATCGCCAGATTACTGGTTTAATCCTGACCCCTGTATTAATTGCGTTGATCCTGCTGTTACTGGATCGCTATGGACTGCAGAGTGCTTTTTATCGTAATTTCAGCGAGTTGAGTATCTATCAACCCCTGGTTCCAGAACGTAGCGCATTTGCTGCCCAGATTCACTTTTCGTTGGCTTGTATGCTGTTGTTCGTAGTCGTACCGCTTGGATTTCACCTGATATTTCCACTGCCGGGGATGCATCACTATGGCCTGTCACTGCGCTCAGCGATCACCCATTTTCCGGTCTATTTTGGTTTGCTGTTGGTAATGTTACCGATCCTGTGGATCGTATCTGCGGAACCAGGGTTTTATAGCTTCTACCCGATGTATAAACCCGCAGGCATCAACGACTGGATGTCGTACGAAATGGTTTATATGCTGCAATTTTTTGCCGTGGAATTTTTCTTTCGCGGATTTTGCCTGTTTCGACTGGAGCGGATGATGGGGTACTATGCTATTGCTATAATGGTTATTCCTTATGCATTAATACACATTCATAAGCCGTTGCCGGAAGCGTTGGGATCAATTGCGGGAGGGCTGGTGCTTGGATATCTTGCGATAAAAACAAGATCTATCTGGCCCGGGCTATTTGTCCACTGTGGGGTTGCTTTTTCGATGGACTATTTTTCTCTGCTACGAATCGGATGGTTTCAGTAACGGTGCCGACTAATGCGTCTTGCTGAAATTATCTCCAATTGCCTTGAGCTTTCCAACCATACTGACCAGGCCATTGGATCGTGACGGTGAGAGGTGTTCTTTCAGCCCAATACGATCGATAAAATACAGATCTGCTGCCGCGATATCATCCGGTTTCTGTTCTGACAGCACCCTGATTAACAGAGCAATAATGCCCTTGGTAATAATGGCGTCACTGTCGGCGGTAAATGCCACCCTTCCATCCTGTAGTTCAGCATGTAACCAGACCTGACTCTGACAACCGGGAATCAGGTGTTCCTGATTTTTGTAACGCGACTCTATCAGCGGTAATTTTTTGCCAAGATCGATAATGTATTCATACTTGTCCATCCACTGATCAAACAATCCGAACTCCTCGATCACTTCATCCTGGGTTTCATTGATGTTCATTTAAATTTAGTAATTGCAAAAATGTTCTGATCAGGTTCCCTAAGACAACATTTCAATGGCACGATTCAACGCCGATACCAGGGCATCAACATCTGACCGATTGTTGTACATCGCAAATGAAGCTCGAATTGTGCCTGGAATTCCGTAATAGTCCATCAGCGGTTGGGTGCAGTGATGACCGGTACGCACCGCAATGCCCTGCTGATCAAGCAATGTACCAACATCAAATGGATGCTGTCCGTCGATCAGGAAAGAAATAACGCTGGCCTTATGTCTGGCCGTTCCGAAAATCCTCAGACCGGGAACCTGGAGCAATTTCTCTGTGGCATAGTCCAGTAAATCCTGCTCATGGGCAGCCAACTGTTGTGGATCGAACTGAGACACATAGTCGACTGCCGCAGCGAGACCGATTCCGCCAGCAATATTCGGTGTTCCCGCCTCAAATTTATGGGGCAGGCTGTTATAAGTGGTTTTTTCAAAAGTGACTTTTTCGATCATGTCACCGCCACCCTGGTAGGGCGGCATATTGTTCAGCAAATTTTCTTTACCGTACAGAATTCCAACCCCGGTCGGGCCGAAAACCTTATGTCCGGAAAATGCGTAAAAATCCACATCCAGTGCCTGCACATCGAGCCGCATATGGGGTACAAACTGTGCCCCGTCCAATAAAACCAGCGCCCCCGCGAGATGGCTTTGCCGGATGATTTCTGCTACAGGATTGATCGTTCCCAATGCATTGGAAACATGCGCCACCGCAACCATGCGAGTACGACTTCCAAGCATTTGTTCAAAAGCCTGCATATCCAGCTCTCCACTTGGGAAAATGGGAATAACCCTGAGTTGAGCCTCGCGTTCATCGCAAATCATCTGCCATGGAACGATATTGGAGTGGTGTTCCATGGTAGAAATTATGACTTCATCTCCCGGGTTCAGGAACTTCCTTCCCCAGGACGAGGCCACCATATTGATCCCATCGGTAGTACCACGGTTGAACAAAACTTCGTGACTATGGGATGCATTGATATATTGGCGAATGGTTTCCCTTGCCTCCTCGTAAGCCGTTGTAGCGAGCTGACTCAAGTGATGTACGCCGCGATGAATATTGGCATTTTGATCACGGTAGTAGTGATCGATAGTTTCAATAACCGACCGGGGTTTTTGCGCAGTGGCGCCATTATCCAGATAAATCAGGGGGCGTCCATTAACCTGTCGTGCCAGAATCGGAAAATCGCCGCGTACAACATCGACATTGAATGAAGTCATAAAAGGAGCTGCTGCAAAAGCGCTATCCATGGAATTAAAAGTAATTATACGTCGTTTCGCCAAAATGGGGCCCGACACATCAAATTTCAATACAAAGGATACGGGAGGTGGTCAGTCACAGTAACCGGCAAAGCCGTCGAGTAGTTCCCGAACCCGGCATAGTATAATTCTGCGTCCGGCCCATTTTAGAACACAATAATCTTCCTGCGAAAATTATTCATGACAAATATCTGTTTCAATCAGGAACTGCTGGATCTGGTGCGGATAAATTTGGGCCGGTTTGAAGCTCATAGCCTGAATAATGAAGCACTTCGACCGGCAGCGGTTGCAGTCACTATTGTCAATGCGGCTCAAAACCCCGCATTGAATGGCATCTCATGGTCACGCACACAGAATCTTGATGCGGCCATTGTTCTGACCCGTCGTTCTGCGAAGCTTAAAAAGCATGCGGGTCAGTGGGCACTTCCAGGGGGGCGAATGGATAGCGGTGAAACACCGGAGCAATCTGCTTTACGAGAACTCGAAGAAGAGGTCGGTTTGCAACTTGGGGCATCTGCCGTCATCGGCCGTCTCGACGACTACCCTACCCGCTCCGGATTCAGTATTACCCCGGTGGTGATATGGGGAGGATCAAATCCGAACCTTCAACCCAATCCGGCAGAAGTAGAATCGATACATCATATCCCCCTCAGAGAATTTATGCGTAAAGACGCGCCGATGCTGGAGCAGATCGCCGAGAGCAAGCATCCAGTCCTGCGTATGCCGCTGGGAAATAGCTGGATCGCGGCACCTACCGCAGCACTGATTTACCAGTTCAGAGAAGTAGCGATTTTGGGAAAATCAACCAGGGTATCTCATTTTGAACAGCCCCGTTTCGCCTGGCGTTAATAGGTAATTCCGTTACAATCCGTTTCAGTTTATCAATGCAGTTGAAGAAGTATGCGAAGTGGTGGTGAAATATTAATTGAAGGCTTGATCAGGTATGGAGTCAATACCGCGTTTTGCGTACCCGGAGAAAGTTATCTTGGGGCATTGGATGCTATCTACCAGCACCGCAGCGAACTAAAACTGATCACCTGTCGCCAGGAAGGTGGTGCCAGTTATATGGCAGAGGCCTGGGGCAAGCTGACCGGGCAACCCGGCATTTGCTTCGTATCAAGAGGGCCTGGCGCCTCCAATGCCATGATTGGCATTCATACCGCGTTTCAGGATTCTACTCCTTTGATATGCTTTATCGGCCAGATTTCCCGAATAGACCGCGGTCGCGAAGCCTTCCAGGAACTGGATTATCAACAGGTCTATGCCGGCGTCGCAAAGAAAGTAATCTCGATCGACAATGCCGAGCGGATCCCGGAGCAACTCAACCAGGCATGGCAATGCGCGACCACGGGAAGACCCGGGCCAGTGATGGTGGTTTTATACGAGGATATGCTGAAAGACAAAGTCGTAGTGGGAGATATACCTGTTTGCGAAGAGACATTTCGCGGTCACTTCAGTCCGGCACCGCCCGCTGCCGCCATTGCCAGGGTGACGGAACTCCTGCAGTACGCAAAAAAACCACTGATTCTCTGTGGCGATAGCAGTTGGGATCACAATACCCTGGAACTGTTGACTGCTTTTTCGGAAAAGCACCAAATTCCGGTAACAACCGCTTTTCGTCGTCAGGATTGCTTCGACAATACGCACCAGAATTTCATTGGTGAGTTGGGTCTGGTGGTCGCCACAGGAACCCTGGATTATCTGCACGAGGCTGATCTGCTACTCGTTATTGGCCCGTTACTTGGTGATATTACTACCGGTGGATATCAACGACTGAAACCACCACTGGGGCGGAGCAATCAAACAGTAGTTCATGTTCACCCTGATGCTGAATCCATAAACCGGGTCTATTGTGCCGACATCTCCATCGTTAGCCAATGCACCCGGTTTCTGCAATCAATGCAAAACGTTGTGACGACAAAGACAGATCGGTTGGCATGCAACCAGAATCTTCATCAACAGTACCTGGATTTCGTCAATCAGCCTCGCGCCACCGACAAAAATGTCAGGCTGGATCAGATTTGCACATTCCTTCGGCAACGATTACCTGCCGACACCATCATCACCCTGGGGGCCGGTAACTATACCACCTGGCCCCAACGGCACTATCAGTATCGGCAGGCAAAAACGCAGCTGGGATCAACCAATGGTTCCATGGGATATGGTGTTCCTGCAGCTGTTGCGGCAAAGGTGGCTCGTCCTGAATCGACGGTGATTTCTTTTTCCGGGGATGGATGTTTTCTGATGAATGGCCAGGAATTGGCAACCGCTGTTCAATACCAGCTCGCTATTATTTTTCTGGTGATCAATAATCGGTGTTATGGCACTATCCGCGCCCATCAGGAACGTCACTATCCGGGGCGGGTAGTGGGAACCGATTTAAATAACCCGGATTTTGCCGCCCTGGCACGGGCTTACGGTGCCCGGGGATTCACCGTGGACCAAACGGAACAATTTACATCCACTTTTGAAACCGCCATGGAATCAAACCAACCAGCAGTCATTGAAATCAAACTGCAGAATCCGTCCGATAACGATCCGATCTAAACTACAGCCCCTGTCGCTGTCAGGTTCCCTGAACGCCGGTAGCCCAATATAACAGCATAAACAAGGACGGCTTTATTTTTTCGTCAAACGTCTTATCGCCACCTTAAGGCTGGTTTGCATTCTATTAAAGGTTGTCGCCAGATAACCAATTTCATCACGAGAAGAAACATCGATGTTCTGATTCAGATCCCCCCTGGAAATTTGCTCGGCAACACCCGCTAAATTCTGTAACGGATTGATTAATACCCTGCCCAACACCATCATCATAATGATAAAGATTGCGAGGTTCAGAATAATAACGGTCGCTATCACCGCCTGACCAAACTGCTTCAGATCTTCCTTCATAAATTCAGGAGTAACAAAAATACTGACCACCCCGATTTTCTCATCCTTATTCATTACTTCCCGATCAACGCTGATATTTTGCCCGGACAGGCTGCCAACTGAATCCACAACATCTCCAGCATTACTTCGTTCTTTGGCAGCAAACAGGGTCCGACGGTCTTCGTCTCTGACGACAATTCCAGCAACCTTTAACTCCTGCATTTCTGCGGTCAGCAACTCAGCGACCTGCTCCCGATCCAGGTTCCACATCGGTATCGCCAGGTGTTGCGACAAGCGTGTCGCAGACACCTCAGCCAACTGGTTTAATTCACTTTGCTCTGATTCCTGGATAAACTTGTATGCAAAATAACCAGCGGCCCCCAACACAATGGTCGTGGTCAAAATAATTACCGCAATCAGCTTGGTGCGCAATGCCTGGTGCCATTTGATTCTGCCTAGTGTATTCATATTCGCTTTTGCTCCCCGGGTTATCCAGTTTGAAGTACTGGCTCAATTATCTCTTTCAGCGGTGACATTGGCCCTGTTTGTTATAATTAGTGGTCGTCACAGATTTTAAATTATACAGTTTTTCCGCGATACCATACCAGATTCCTGAGAAATAAAGAACAATATTTTCGATTCTTGTATTGGTCCACGATAGCCAGGTGAACGTCCATGACTTACAGCCGGGGCCGGGGATTCTTTGAATTCAGCTAGTTTTTGTGGCGTTAATATATTTCTGGTGCTCCTGAAAGATTACGGTATCATTGCCTGATCTTCAGACTATCACCTTATTAACCATGTACCTTATTAGCCATGTTGAAAAATAAAATTGCGATCCTTACTGGTGCGTCCCGTGGAATTGGATTCGCCTGTGCAAAACGATTCATCGAAGAAGGGGCCCACGTTGTACTATCGGATATTGAAGAAGCGGCAGGTCAAGCTGCCGTCGCTTCATTGGGTGAACGTGCGATTTACCATCATTGTGATGTGCGGAATAAAAACCAGATTCAGACATTATTTGACTTCACAATCAAAACCCATGGAAGGGTCGATACCGTGATTGCCAATGCAGGAATATTACACACGTCGGATATCCTCGAGTTAGAAGAAGAGGATTTTGATAAAGTGATTTCTGTAAACCTGAAAGGGGTATTTTTGACCGGGCAAATTGCCGCCCAGACAATGATCAAGCAAGCACCTGATGAAAATGATTCCCGTGGCACTATTATAAACATGTCCTCGGTAAACGCAATTTTGGCTATTCCTGCTATCGCGCCCTATGTCATTGCCAAGGGCGGGGTAAATCAGTGGACCAAGGTACTGGGAATTCGAATGGCGGCCGAAAAAATACGGGTCAATGCCATTGGGCCAGGATCCATTAACACGGAGATGTTTCAGTCGCTGGCAAACAATCCGCAGAAAATGAAAGAAGTGATGTCACGTACTCCCATGGAGCGGGCCGGTGAACCAGATGAAGTTGCCAAAGTGGCAGTATTTCTCGCCAGCCATTATTCCAGTTATGTTACCGGGCAAACCGTTTATCCCGATGGAGGCCGCATGGGGCTGGCTTATGTTGTACCTGTTAAATCCTGATTGAATTTTCCATGCCTGACCCGGAACAGCTACAGAGTATTCGCCAGGGTGTTAGCGCACTATGTGAGAAATTCGATCAAAACTATTGGCTTCAACTGGACGGTGACCGACGCTATCCCACCGAATTTGTTGACGCCCTGACGGGAGACGGCTATCTCGCTGCACTCATTCCTGAACAATATGGAGGTTCCGGGCTTGGTTTGCGTGAAGCCTGCCTGATCCTGGAAGAAATCAGTTTTTCCGGAGGCCATCCGGGCGCCTGTCATGCCCAGATGTATATTATGGGTTCCGTGCTGAGACATGGATCTGAACAGCAAAAGCAGAGGTACCTGCCTAAAATCGCCAGCGGTGAGTTGCGGTTGCAAAGCTTTGCTGTCACTGAGCCAACAACCGGAACCGATACCACCAGCCTGAAAACCAGCGCGCGTCGGGATGGAGACAAATACATCATTAACGGTCAAAAAGTCTGGATCAGCCGCGTACAACACTCCGACTTGATGCTGTTACTGGCACGCACCAAGCCGCTGACAGATATAACCAGCAAAACCGATGGATTATCCACCTTTATTGTGGATTTAAACCAGGCGGTAGCCAACGGTTTGACGGTCCAGCCCATCGATTCGATGATTAACCATCACTCCTGTGAATTATTTTTCGATAATCTCGAAGTCCCGGTGGAAAATTTGTTGGGTGAAGAGCATAACGGGTTTCGTATCATTCTCGACAGCATGAATGCCGAGCGGATCCTGATTGCGGCTGAATGTATCGGTGACGGGCGATTTTTTGTCGACCGGGCGGTGAAATATGCCAGCGATCGGGTGGTCTTCGGTCGCCCCATCGGGCAAAACCAGGGTGTACAGTTTCCCATCGCCCGCTGCCATACTGCCATTGAGGCGGCCGCCCTGATGGTAGAAAAAGCTGCCGATTTATTTGACCGCCAGGAGGCCTGCGGCCCGGAGGCCAACATGTCCAAGATGCTTGCATCTGAAGCAAGTTGGCAGGCGGGAGACATGTGCATGGAGGTGTACGGCGGATATGCGTTTGCCCGCGAATACCATATTGAGAGAAAATTTCGCGAAACTCGGCTATACCGCACCGCACCGGTATCGACCAATTTTATTTTAAGCTATATCGCAGAACATGTACTCGATCTGCCGCGCAGTTTCTGACCCGCGATAAAAAATGACTGATGCTCTTGACGGGATCCTGGTTATTGCCATCGAACAGGCGGTAGCTGCACCCTATTGTAGTGCCCGGCTCAGGGAAGCGGGTGCCAGGGTGATCAAGATCGAGCGCGAAGGTGGTGATTTTGCCCGCGGCTATGACAGTGTTGCCGGTGGCGACAGTTCCTATTTTTTCTGGCTAAACCAGGGCAAGGAATCCCTGGTGCTCGATATCAAAAATCCTCGGGACGCTGCATTGCTGCACCGGATTATCGCCAATGCAGATATACTGATCCAGAACCTTGCACCCGGCGCATTAGCCCGTTCCGGCTTCGATCCCGAAAACTTACGGCAATTGCATCGTCAATTGATTACCTGCGATATTTCCGGCTATGGAAAAAGCCCTGCAGTAGCCGGGATGAAGGCTTATGATTTCCTGGTCCAGGCTGAATCAGGTCTGGTAAGCATTTCGGGAAGCCCGAATCATCCGGGGAGAATTGGCGTCTCTGCCTGTGATATTGGTGCCGGCATGACGGCCCATGCCGGAATCCTGGAAGCATTGATAAAGCGCCAGACAACCGGCCGGGGAAGCGCCGTAGAAGTATCTCTTTTTGGCGTCACAGCAGACTGGATGACAGTACCACTGCTGCACCATGACTACGGCGGCAAAGCACCGACTCCCGCCGGCCTCAACCACCCGTCCATCGCACCATATGGTGGCTATCAAACAAGGGGGGCTGAAATCGTTATTATTGCGATCCAGAATGAACGTGAGTGGCAACGTTTCTGCGAAACAGTGTTGTTGGCCCCCGAGCAGGCAACCTCAGCGCAATATTGCAGCAATAATCAGCGAGTGGCCAATCGAATCAGCCTTGACCAGATGATAAACGGGGTAACAGAAATGCTGGAGAAAATACAACTCATCGGGAGATTGCAGCAAGCAGATATAGCGTTTGGCTCGGTCAACAGCGTTGCCGATCTATCCTGCCATAAAGCACTGCAACGGCGATCAGGATTATCATCCATCGGACAGGAGATTCGCTATCCGGCCAGGCCGGTGGGATCCCCCGGGACGGACAATGTAGCGGTGCCATCCCTGGGCCAGCATAACGACGCAATTCGGCAGGAATTCCATGACTGATCGCACCCTCGACCCGGATATTCTTAACCAATGGATCGGCAAATCCAGCCAGCGGACGGATTCCATCCGGCTCCAGCCTGCACTGTTTATGGAGGCCACCCTTGATCGGGGACCTTCCCTGAATAACGGTGACAGGCTACCACCGGGATGGCACTGGCTATATTTTCTGGAGGCGAACCCAATGTCGCAACTCGGTCGGGATGGCCACCCCGCATTGGGCGGCTTCCTGCCACCGGTGGCCTTACCCAGGAGAATGTGGGCCGGCTGTCGGCTGAAATTTCATCAACCCGTTAACATTGGAGATACTGTTCGCAAGGTTTCTACGGTAAAGGACATCAAGCTTAAATCCGGTCGATCGGGCCAGCTTTGTTTTGTCACCGTCAATAGCGAGTTCTGGCGTGATCAGGATAAATTAATTTCTGAGGAACACGACATTGTCTACCGCAACGACCCTGATCCGGATACACCATCGACACAACCACCCAAAGCAAAAACCAACGCCGATATTTCACGGACCATCACACCGTCTCCGGTCATGCTGTATCGATACTCAGCGCTGACATTCAATGGCCATCGCATTCACTATGACATCGATTATTGCAGGGAGATCGAGGGCTATCCGGGGCTGGTAATTCATGCCCCACTGACGGCTACGCTATTGCTTGATCTGCTTTCGTCCGCTATTGATCCCGGAGCGATAAAACGATTTGACTTTCGCGCCATTAGCCCTCTTTTTGCTGACCGGGAATTTACGATCAATCTAAAGTCAGAAGATAGTGGATATTCTCTATGGGCAACCAGCGCCGATGGAACCCTTGGGGTCGACGCCGTTGCCAGTGGTCAATCATAGTGTGTTGGAGCACAAGCTAAAAATGCCCCGGACCGGGGCATTTTTATTGTAAGACCGGGTGCTGCCTATTGCGGAATTTCGCCCCGAACACCTTCAACATAGAAATTCATCCCCAACAGCGTACCGTCATCGATGGATTCGCCTTCTGCAGCAACCATTTCCCCAGCCTGATTCTTGAGTGGTCCCTGGAAAGGATGCAAACTACCATCAACTATTCCCTGGCGCACCACTTCCGCAGCGGCTTTCACTTCTTCAGACATGGCATCATTATAGGGTGCCATCTCCACCATACCGGGCTTGATGCCAGCCCAGGTGTCAGTTGAAACCCATGATCCGTCCATTGCAGCTTTGACCCTGGCGGTATAATAAGGACCCCAGTTATCAATGATAGAGGTCAAATGTGCGCTGGGGGCAAAGGCCGACATATCGGAAGCCTGTCCAAAAGCGTATACACCCCGCTGTTCTGCGACCTGAAGCGGGGCAGGTGAATCGGTGTGCTGGGTAATAATATCTGCGCCCTGATCAATCAAGGCCTTGGCTGCATCGCCCTCCTTGCCCGGATCGTACCAGGAGTTCACCCATACAACTTTGACAATGGCTTCAGGATTGACTTTTCGCATGGCAATGGTGAACGCGTTGATCCCGCGAATGACTTCGGGAATAGGAAATGAAGCGATGTATCCCACCACGCCCGTTTTCGACATATGGCCGGCGATGGTACCAATTACTGCGCGCCCTTCATAAAAGCGACCGGAATAAGTACTCACATTGTCGCTGCGTTTGTATCCGGTGGCATGCTCAAATTTTACATTTGGGAATTGCTTTGCCACTTTCAGAGTGGGGTTCATATAACCAAATGACGTCGTGAAAATCACATTGTGACCACTGGTGGCGAGAGTGCGGATAACGCGCTCGGCATCCGCGCCTTCGGCAACACTTTCGACAAAGGTGGTTTCAACGCCTAACGCTTCTTCCACCGCCTGCCGACCCTGATCATGACGATAGGACCATCCATGATCGCCAACCGGGCCGACATAAACAAATCCGACTTTAGTCTCGGCAGCATGGGCACTACCGAATAGCAAACTGGCCGCCAGAACAGTTCCGGCGAGGGATTTTATGAATATTCTTTTTTGCATTGTTTTAATAACTCCACATAGCGTGATTGATGTGATTGAGAAGGGAGAACCCGATAAGTCATTGTAGCAAAATTGCTGCCAAACGATCTATTGGAATGTAGAACATAGTGGCTACTGTAAAACATGATGTTAGCTCACTTTTCTATATTGCGAATGAATGAAACTTGTTAATTGCAATTTTTTGAACTTCGCCAAAGGAGCCGCTTATATGAACTAACTGCCACGATAGGTGGAATACCCGTAGGGATTTAGCAGCAAGGGAACATGGTAGTGCTGTCCGTCACCGGCGATGCTGAATGTGATTTCTATAGACGGATAGAATGATTCCTGCCCCATCGCCTGGAAATAACGTTGAATCAGAAACACCAGTTTGTAATTCCCCTGATCCAGCACCTGATTACCAAGCCAGTCGCCTACCCGCCCATCCTGACTGGTTTTGTCGCTGGCCAATTGTAACCACCCATCGCCCTGCTGTTGGTGCAGGCTCACCTCAACTTCTACAGCTGGCTTTCCCCGGGACGTATCAAGAATATGTGTTGTGATCTGACTCATCATGATTCCACTGTATTTAACGTTATTCAAACAAATTGTTAAGACGAATCAGGGTTATTTGCCACTGCTCACTGGCTGCGATGACAAGTTCCCGGGCACGAGTGTTTAGCAACCGCTGCTCAATGTTGGTCAGCATCTGTTCCGCAGATTTACCACGGGCACAAATAATAAATATAAAACCAAATTTATCGAGGTATTCATGATTTAACCGTGCCAGTTTTTCAAGGACCTGATCATTGGCCAATTTAACCCCTGACTGTTCATGGCTGGCAACCTCCAGGGTCGACCGGTATTTTTCCTTCAGCGAATCAGGATCACCAATTTTTGGATGGCCTTCAAAAGCCTCAAGGAGATCATTTTCTTGCATTGATGCCCAGAATTCATCAGCAGTGGCAACAAGTGTCGCCATCGAGTGGTATGGCCGGCCGGCCACGACCTGTCTGATCCAGTTAGTTGCACTGCAACATTGGCTGATCAAACCCTCTGACTCCGATTTATTCAGCTTGTTGAATGTCTCGAGATTCAATTCGTATTCCGCAGGATGATTCTATTGTTTCAGAACAAGCCGGATCAAGTGTCAATGTCGAAATGGCAAGGTAAATAAGCACTTCCCGATCCTGCCTCTGAGGATTATGGGAAAGTTTGACCATTTGGTCAAGTTTTTATCTATAATTGGCTGATAGCAACAGATTATCCTGTCCTGAAACTGACTTTTCCAGGCCAGTTAAAGCAATGGCAAAAAGCAGCTTTACAGATTATTCCCGGTAATTCCTCATGTCCATTCAAGTTCATCGTGGAGAGATCCTGCATTTCCTCGGCAATCCAGCCACGGATGGAGCGGAAGCTATTCAGCATTTTTCTGATGGTGTTCTGGTGATCGAAGACGGGCTTGTTCAGATAGTCGATCAGGCCGATGAAGTACTGAGAAAGCTCCCCGAAAATTGCCAACTGTTCGAACACACAAACAGTATTATCGTCCCTGGCCTGATCGATACCCATATCCATTATCCGCAGTGCGAAATTATCGCGGCCTATGGCACCCAGCTGCTCGACTGGCTTGAGAAACACACCTTTCCCGCAGAAAGCCGGTTTTCTGATCCGGATTATGGATCAAAAATTGCCAGTTTTTTTCTTGATGAGCTACTGCGCAACGGAACCACCACGGCGTTAGTATTTGGCACCGTTCACCCACAATCTGTGGATGCTTTCTTTCACGCCGCCGAAGCACGCAACCTGAGAATGATCTGCGGCAAGGTGATGATGGATCGAAATGCGCCGGAAAACCTGACTGATTCGCCGAAATCCGGTTACCGCGATAGCAAGCGGCTTATTCAAAACTGGCATAACAAGGGGCGGCTTGGCTATGCGGTCACACCACGGTTCGCGCCCACCTCCTCCCCTGAACAACTGGCCATGGCGGCAAAGTTGTTAACAGAATTTCCCGATGTTCATCTGCACACCCATCTGTCAGAAAACATTGAGGAGTGTAAATGGGTTGCCGAACTTTTTCCGGATCGCGAAAACTATCTCGACGTCTACGACCATTATCGACTCCTCGGTCGTCGCTCGGTTTTTGCCCACGGGATTCACCTTGCAGCGAGTGAGTGGGATCGACTCTCCAGCACCCGGTCTAATATTGCCCATTGCCCGCTTTCAAATTTGTTCATCGGTAGCGGACTGTTCAACTATCAGAACGCTCTGTCGCATAACGTTAACGTTGGTCTCGGAACCGATGTTGGTGGCGGCGACAGTTTTTCAATACTGCGAACCATTAATGAAGCTTACAAGGTACAACAACTGTCAGGAGAAAATCTGTCGCCATTTCAGTCCCTGTATCTGGCCACCCTGGGCGGTGCCACAGCACTTGATCTGCACCACAAGATTGGTAACTTCGAGCCGGGCAAGGAAGCAGATTTTATCGTGCTTGATTGCCAGGCGACTCCACTAGTCCGGTTTCGCCTCGATAACTGCACCGACTTGATGGAAAAATTATTTGTTCTTGAGATGCTCGGAGATGATCGCGCTATTCGGGAAACCTGGATAATGGGGGCTCGGTTACATCAGAGTTAACTAATAATTTTACAATGTACCGGCTTCCCCTCTTTTTTGTGCCTGCATTTAAATGCTTGCAAGCATGAAAAATGGATCACACTGGAGAAATTCACACTAATTTCGCCATCTGTTCAAACCCGCTGACTATTTGGCTATTTCGATAACGTTCTGGCGATCCAGATTCTCCAGGCTCTTACCTGCGTAATAAGTCTGTAGTAGCTGGGATGCAATTGAAACCGCCACTTCCATCGGTTTTTTCCCAGCGCCCAGATTCAGTCCAATGGGCGATGTCAGCTGACCAATCTCTTTCATGCTATAGCCTTTTCTACTCAGTCGGTTTCGAAATTTTGCCGCCTTGGATTTAGAACCGATCAACCCGCAATATCGAACATCGGGTCGTGCCAGAATCGCCTCGCACAATTCGAAGTCGATTTCGTGACTATGGGTCATGATCAGGTAAAAAGTATTTGCCAGGCATTGCTCCACTGATTGAAAAGGATTTTGCATCACGCGGGGATGGATATTTGAAGGTGATCCCAGTTCGGATACCGCGGCCTGGAGTAATTCCGATCGTGAATCAATCCAGCTTACCTGGCAGGGTAGCTCGGACAGAATTCGCGTCAAGGCACCTGCAACATGGCCGGCACCGAATAGAGCGATATTGAAATCACAGGCAGGGTAACACTCAAACAATAACTCGACCTGGCCGCCGCAACACTGGGTCAGATCATCCCCGAGGGTATATTCCTCGCGCTCAATCATTGAATCACCGCTCACCAAAAGGTCTCTGGCTTTATCAATAGCCAGGAACTCCAGATTGCCGCCACCAATACTGTCATAACTTTTGTCTTCAGTGACCACCATTTTGGATTGTTCCCCACGTGGTGATGAGCCGTGAGTAGACAGTACTGTTATCAGCGCAAAACCGGTGTTTTTTCGAGACAGGGTGGCAATGGCGTCAATCCAGTTCATAATGCAGGTGCTTTATGATGTCGTTTTTTGTAACAGGGTAATGGACCGCAGGATTTCTTCGGGTGTCGCTGGCGCATTTAAATCAGGAAAGATACTGTGTTCGGCAACAGACCCAATGGCATCCCGAATTGCGCACCAGGCAGAAATTCCAAGCATCAGCGGGGGCTCACCAACCGCCTTTGAGCGAAATACTGTGGGTTCAGAATTGGCTGCATTGTCCAGCAAAGCGACATTAAAAATCGGTGGCGCATCGGCAATGGCCGGAATCTTGTAGGTAGCAGGGCCATCTGTCAGCAATCTGCCCTTATCGTCCCATTTCAGCTCTTCACTGGTGAGCCAACCCACACCCTGAATATAGGCTCCCTCGACCTGACCTATGTCCAGCGCCGGATTAATCGAGTTTCCAACATCGTGCAAAATGTCGGCTCGAAGCAGTTTCGACTCCCCGGTCAAGGTATCGATGACTACCTCGGACACCGCCGCACCATTGGCAAAATAGAAAAATGGTCGCCCTGATGCGGTCTCTCTGTCGTAGTAAATTTCAGGGGTTTTATAAAACCCGGTGGCCGACAAAGAAACCCGTGCCATCCAGGCTTCTCTGGCTGCCTGGCCAAAAGTCATAGAACATTCACCTATACGAACCTCACCATCGGCAAAAATCACCGCAGATTCTTCTGCGTCATACTTTTCTGCCAAAAATGTACTCAGCCTGCGCTTGATCTTTCGCGCCGCGTTGAGCGCTGCCATACCATTGATATCCGTGCCTGATGATGCGGCAGTGGGAGAGGTATTCGGCACTTTATCAGTCCGGGTAGCCGAAATGATGATGCGATCAGGATTCACCTGAAACTCTTCTGCCACAATTTGGGCCACTTTGGTCATCAATCCCTGGCCCATCTCGGTACCACCGTGATTGAGATGAATACTGCCATCGGTGTATACGTGAATCAGCGCCCCGGCCTGATTGAGATGGGAGACGGTAAACGAAATTCCGAATTTGATGGGAGTCAACGCCATGCCCTTCTTCAGAACAGGGCTATGACCATTGAACGCTTTAATCTGATCGCGCCTGTTCCAGTAATCCGAATCTGATTCCAGCTGTTCAATAATTCTGGTCAGGGTAAAGTCTTCGATAACCTGGTGATAAGGTGTGACGTTTCGATCTGTGGTGTTGTAGAGGTTTAGCTTGCGAATCTCCAACGGATCTTTTTTTACTGTAAATGCGATCTCGTCAATCACGGCTTCCATAGCAATGACGCCCTTGGGGCCGCCAAACCCCCGAAACGCAGTATTGGATACAGTATGCGTTTTACATCGCAGCCCGTCGATCACAATATTGGGAATATAGTAGGCATTGTCACAGTGAAACATTGCGCGATCGACAATGGCATCAGACAAATCCGGCGAGTGACCGCACTGCCCGGCCAACACATAATTGATCCCGTCAATTCTTCCATCGGCAGAAAATCCTACGTCATATCGATTGAGGAATCCATGACGCTTGCCGGTCATCACCCTATCATCGCGCCGTGACAATCGACACCCCACGACCTTGCCCGTTCGGCTGGCAAACACTGCCGCAATACATGCCCAGGGGGCAGCGTGGGTCTCCTTGCCACCAAAGCCACCACCCATACGGCGGGTCACCGCGTTGACCTTGTTCAGCGGAATTCCCAACACCTCCGCAACCAGTTTCTGGGACTCTGTAGGATTCTGGGTCGAGGTATGTAACGTCATACCGCCATCTTCTTCTGGCACCACAATTGAGGCTTGCCCTTCCAGATAAAAATGCTCCTGGCCACCAATCTGTTGGCTACCCTGAAATCGATACTCAGCGCACTTCAACGCGGCTTCGGCATCTCCCCGCTGCATACGATGAGGAGGCCGGACGAAAAATTGCTGCTCAATAGCCTGCTCAATATGTAACACAGGTTGTAGAATCTCATATTCTATCTTCGCCAGCGTGGCCGCCTTGCGTGCCAGTTCATGACTGCTGGCCAATACCGCAAACAGAGGCTGCCCGACATATTCGATAAGATCGTCAACCAGTAACGGATCGCCTGGAAAAACCGGGCCAATATCCACCTGAGCGGGAAGTTCGGCAGCAGTAATGACATCCACTACCCCTTCAGCGGACTTCACCAATTGCAAATCCATCGAGCGAATTCGGCCATGGGCGATTTCACTACCACCTACACAAGCGTAAAGCTGCTCGCGGTATACCAGCCGATCATCCACATAAACTGCTTCCCCGGTAACATGCTTGTGGGCGCTGTCGTGGGCGATAGATACGCCCATCTTTGAGGGTTCACGCGGCATGTTCCACCCTGGTGGCGATTTCTCTGGATGTGGTTTCCAAAAGTAAACGCTGAAGCAGGTTTTTTGCCACCTGCAAGCGATATCCGGCGCTCGCCCTGGCATCGCTAATGGGCGAGAAATCCTGATTCAGTGCCTGTTGTGCACTATCGATACTGGATTGATCCAGCAGCAATCCGGTTAACGCCTGTTCGCAGCGAGATGCACGCTTCGGAATCGCTGCCATTCCGCCGAGGGCAATTCTGCAACTTTCGACAGTCCTGTTTTCTCCAGTGTGGGCCGACAGTTGCAGATGAATTGCCATGCAGACCGCAGAAATATCATCATCAAGCCGCTTGCTGATTTTATAAACCTTAAACAACTGGGTTGGCTGTGGATCAGGAACAATAATCGAGCGGACAAACTCCCCTTGCTGTAATGCGGTCTGACGATAGCCAAGGAAGAAATCCTCAATGGGCAGGGTGCGAACGATCGGACCTTTTTGCAGGCGTAGTTTCGCATTCAGTGCTATGAGTACTGGAGGCAGATCCCCGATGGGGGAAGCATTGGCGACGTTACCGCCAATGGTGCCCTGGTTTCTCACCTGGGTGGAGCCAAAACGAAGCAACAGATCACTCACATCGGACCGGGAATGACTAAACAACTGGCAACATTCAGTCAGCGATACCGCTGCGCCTATTTCAACTTGTCCGTCCTTATGGCAAATCTTTTTTATTTCTGCCACTCGATCCAGGGAGATAACTGTCTCCAGGGTTTTTAACTGCTGGGTGACTTCCAGCGCCAAATCGGTCCCCCCGCCAAGCAACCTTGCGGACGGGTGCTGCCGGCACATCGAAGCCAGTGATTGAATGGATTCCGGAACCAGAAAATTCGAAGTACCAGCGGGAACACCTTCGTTTGTTTGCACCATTGTATTCAATTGCTGCACTACCCTCTGTTCACTGGCATCAAACTGATCGGGCAAGACTTTTTCCATCGATGCCAGCGTCGCATCGATAATGGGTCGGTATCCTGTACATCGGCAAAGATTCCCCCCCAGATATTCGTTAATTTGATGTTTTCTCTCGGCTACAGAGGTATCGCCAGTTTGATCCTTGTAGAGGGCAAACATCGACATAATAAATCCCGGGGTACAGAATCCACATTGAGAGCCATGATGATCGACCATTGCCTGTTGGACCGGATGCAGAGAATCCTCCCGGGCAAGATGTTCCACCGTGATCAATTGCTTGCCATGTATTGCACCGAGAAAAGTAATACAACTATTGATTGACCGATAGAGCAGGCCATCACCATCTGAACTTGCAACCACTACAGTGCAGGCGCCGCAGTCTCCGGAAGCACACCCTTCCTTGGTCCCGAACAGATTTCGCACCGTACGTAAATATTCAAGCACGGTTAAATCCGCGGCGCACTGCTGCAACGTGACCTCTTCATTATTGAGTAGAAATCTAATCATTCCAACCTTCAATTCCTGACTATTTGGTCAGAATATTAACAGATAGCAGTATGCCGGGTAAATTTCATCTCACCACCAGGGCTCTGATGAATTGACACTCAAACCAGGCGGCAGGTAGCGCACGTTAGCAGCCAGCAGATTCCTGCAACCTTTTCGCCGCTAATTGGTGCCTGAGCAACAATTCCGCCATATCAATATCCACCAATTCACCTTCACGTACCCGCCACTTGCCGCCTACCATCACACTATGGGCCCGGTGTGCACCACAAAGCACAAGCGCAGCCAGTGGATCTCCTGCACCGGAAAATCGCGGCTCATCCAGTTTAAATAGCGCGAGATCAGCTTGCATCCCCACCGCAATTGCACCGATATCCTGTCGCCCGAGACATTTGGCTGACCCCTCGGTGGCCCACCGTAAGGCGTCAATGTGACTGACTTCTGCAGACCCGTAATTCAGCCGCTGAAGTAAAAAAGCCTGTCGTACTTCCTGGATCATATTGGATCCATCATTTGATGCTGACCCATCCACACCGAGGCCCACCGGACTTCCTGCCTGCTCAAGATCGAGCACATTGCATTGCCCGGAGCCAAGCACCATATTCGAACTCGGGCAATGACTGATTCCGGTGCCAGCATTGCCGAGTCGGGCTATTTCTGATGGATCGAAATGTATTCCATGAGCAAGCCATACATCGCTATCAAGCCATCCCACCTGCTCCAGGTAATCCAGTGGTCGAGCACCGAATTCACGCAAACAGAACTCGGTTTCATCTTCGGTTTCCGCCAGGTGTGTGTGCAACCGAACCTGATGTTTGCGACCAAGCTGTGCCACCTCCCGCATCAGATTTGCCGACACACTGAACGGCGAACAAGGTGCCAGCGCAATCTGCACCATACTGCCTACGGCGGGATCATGACAGGTGTCAATGACCCTTTCGCAGTCGGCCAGGATTACGTCTTCGTCCTGAACCGTGGACTGTGGCGGCAGACCACCCTGGTCCTGACCCAGACTCATGGAGCCTCGGCTCAAAGTAGAACGGATACCCGTGCGCCTGATTGCCTCCACCTGGGCGTCCATCGCCCTGAGTGATCCCTGGGGAAACAGGTAGTGATGATCTGCGCTGGTGGTACAGCCTGAAAGTAATAACTCAGTAGTGGCGAGTTCGGTAGCCACACCAATCATTTGTTCCTCCAGCTTCGCCCATACCGGGTACAGGCTCTGCAGCCAGGGAAAAAGTGCTTTGTTAAGAGCTGTCGGCAGAGCCCTGGTAAGGGTCTGATAATAATGATGATGGGTATTCACGAGACCGGGGAGTAACACCATGCTACCCGCATCGATGGTCAAATCGACGCTGTTCAAAGGTTGCTGACCACGATCCACCAACTCACTGATCATATTATCCTGTACCACAACCCCTCCTTCGGCAGGAGACTCACTGAAGACAGCCAATGGTGATTTAATCCAGGTCCTCATATTTTACCGAATCTTTTAATTTGCAACTAATTCACCCTCAGGGTTTGAACTCCATAGGGATTTTATCCTAAACTAGGGAAAACTCTGACTATTTGGTCAGCTTTTACTACTAATGGCTTATATGTGAACGACACCAAACCCGCATTCCTGTTGCAACTTCAGGGGATGACCAAGTCTTTTCCCGGCGTTCTGGCTAATGATCGAGTCGACCTCGCGCTGGCGGCTGGCGAGATTCATGCGTTGCTGGGGGAAAACGGTGCCGGCAAATCCACTCTGGTCAAAACCATATACGGCATATTGCGTCCAGACGCGGGGACTATCGCCTGGGAAGGGCAGAAAATTGAAATCCCTAATCCGGCATTTGCCCGTAGTCTGGGAATTGCCATGGTATTTCAGCACTTTTCACTTTTTGATTCGCTGACGGTGTTTGAAAACATTATCCTGGGGATGGATGCTGCAACTGACCCCTCCAGACTTCGTGTTGAAATCAGCGAAATCGAAGCGCGCTACGGTTTGCCCCTTGATCCAGACAGGCATGTCTATACCCTGTCTGTGGGCGAACGCCAGCGTATCGAAATTATTCGCTGTCTGCTGCAGCATCCAAAATTGCTGGTAATGGATGAGCCGACATCGGTATTGACACCGCAGGAAGTTGAAAAGCTGTTTGAGACCCTGAACCGTCTCGCTGAGGAAGGGATGGCCATCCTGTATATCAGCCATAAACTTGACGAAATAAAGAGCCTATGCCATCACGCCACAATATTGCGCAATGGCAAAGTTGTGGACTCGGTGACCGTGGAGTCTGAAACCCCGGCCACCCTGGCCGCCAAGATGATGGGGCAAGCACTGGCTGAGAACAGACTAAGGCAGGACAACGTTTTGGGTGAAATTCGTTTGCTGGTATCGGGGCTTAATCTGCCTGCTGAGGACGAATTCGGTATTCCGCTGAGAGACATCAACCTTGAAGTCAGGGGTGGAGAAATTCTCGGTATTGCCGGCGTTGCCGGAAATGGCCAGGATGAGTTTCTCAAGTCCTTAAGCGGAGAAGCCCTGGGTAAAAAATCGGGTGCTATTCGCATAGATGGCGGCCCGTGCGGCGAACTGGGGCCCAATCAGCGGCGTCAAATGGGCATGGCCTCCATCCCCGAAGAGCGCCTTGGACACGGTGCGGTACCTGGCATGAGTTTGTTGGACAATGGATTACTGACTTCCTTTCAGCGCCTCAAGTTTGTCACCAATGGATTTATCAATGGCACTGCCAGCGAAAACTTTTGCCGCGAAGTCATCGAGCGTTTCGATGTTAAATCAAACGGTATTCAGGCGCCAGCATCAAGCTTATCCGGTGGCAATCTTCAGAAATTTATCGTCGGCAGGGAAATTTGCCAGCATCCGGAATTACTGGTGGTGTCACAACCTACCTGGGGTGTCGATGCAGGGGCCGCCCAGACCATCCACGAAGCATTACGGGATTTGGCAGCTAACGGTACCGCGGTGGTGGTGATTTCACAAGATCTGGATGAGCTTATGAGTATCAGCAACCGCATTGCGGCTATTTGTGCCGGCGCGATATCCAGCAGCTATCCAGTGGACGAAATCACTATCGAGCAAATTGGCCTGATGATGGCAGGGGCCCAAACTATTAAAAATTCAATGGAGGGGGCAAATGCCGATTAATCTCCCAAGGTTGGTCAAGCGACCCGAGCCTTCGCATGCAATGGTCTATCTGTCACCATTGTTGGCCCTGGCCCTGACGCTGCTGTCAGGGGTTATTCTGTTTATGCTGATGGGGGTAAATCCCGGCAAAGCGTTGTATGCATTCTTTGTCTCTCCCTTGACCTCGCTTTACGGCTGGGGTGAATTGGGGGTTAAAGCAACGCCGTTGATTCTGATCGCAGTTGCGCTGTCTATCGGCTTTCGTGCCGGAGTATGGAATATCGGTGCTGAGGGCCAGTTGACCCTTGGCGCAATTTGCGGCGGCGGTATTGCACTCTGGTTGTACGATGTTGATTCAGTATTTGTCCTGCCACTAATGATTCTATGTGGCATTGCTGGCGGTATGTTATGGGCGGCGATCCCGGCATTTTTGCGTACTCGCTTCAACGCCAACGAAATATTAACCAGCTTGATGCTGACCTACGTTGCGACTCTTTTTCTCAGTTTCCTCATTCACGGTCCGTGGCGTGACCCGGATGGCTTTAACTTTCCGGAATCCAGAATATTCAGTGATTCTGCCACCCTGCCACTGATCCTCGATGGCACCCGACTGCATTTTGGCTGGATTCTTGCGCTGCTGATGGTCGCTGGCGGCTGGGTGCTGATGGCGAAAACGATCATCGGTTTTCAGATAAAAGTTATCGGAGAAGCACCAGCCGCAGGACAATATGCGGGTTTTAGCGTCAACAAGGTCATCTGGTTTGTACTGATGTTAAGCGGAGGTGCGGCCGGATTGGCAGGCCTGATAGAAGTATCCGGACCCATTGGCCAGTTACTGCCAAATATTTCGCCGGGTTATGGCTTCACGGCAATAATTGTTGCATTCGTGGGTCGGCTGCATCCAATAGGGGTGCTATTTTCCGGGCTGCTGATGGCATTGTCTTATCTCGGCGGAGAAGCCGCGCAAATAACACTCAACTTGCCGCTCGCGGTCACCGGTGTTTTTCAGGGAATGCTGCTGTTTTTTCTGCTGGGCTGCGACGTGCTGATCCAGTATCAGATAAAACCAGCCCTGCCTCAACCTTCGTCTACCCGCTGAATAGGCCCTATGGACATCCTGCTCCCGACACTGCTGACAATTATTACGGCTGCCACCCCCTTGCTGTACGCCGCCATAGGGGAAATGGTCACCGAAAAAGCCGGCGTCCTTAACCTTGGGATTGAAGGAATGATGTTGCTTGGTGCGGTGTGCGGTTTTGCCACCGTACATTTTACCGGCAGCGCAACGCTGGCAATATTTGCCGGGCTGCTGGCGGGAGCAGGACTATCGGTATTATTCGCTTTACTGACCCTTGGATTCCAGGCAAGCCAGGTTGCGACGGGCCTCGCGCTGACCATCTTTGGCATCGGGTTTAGCGCTTTGCTTGGCCAGAGTCTGGTCGGGTTTACCTATGAAGGCTTGCCACCTCTGCCAATTCCGTTTTTGTCCGATATTCCGTTTATCGGTCCGCTTCTGTTCAACCACGATATTCTGGTTTACGGTTCCATTATTATGGTAATTGCAGTGGCCCGGTTCCTGACCCACACCCGCCCGGGGCTGATTCTAAGGGCGGTGGGAGACTCCCATGATGCTGCCCATGCAATCGGCTATCCGGTTCTGAAAATCCGGTTTATGGCGATTTTATTCGGTGGTGCCATGGCTGGTATCGCCGGCGCATATTTGTCGCTGGCCTATTCTCCACTTTGGATAGAAAACATGAGCGCAGGACGCGGCTGGATTGCGCTGGCGCTGGTGGTATTCGCAACCTGGCGACCGTGGAGGGTGCTGGTTGGTGCCTATCTGTTTGGTGGCATTACAATCCTCCAGTTGCATGCCCAGGCATTCGGTATCGGCATCCCGTCCCAGGTGATGTCAATGCTTCCTTACCTTGCCACAATACTGGTGCTGGTATTAATCTCCCGTGACCGGAACAAGATCAAACTGAACGCACCCGCCTGCATCGGTAAACCTTTTCACCCTACTTCCTGAAATGGGAGTGGCCGTAGACAGTCGAAGAATCACTGTATTGGGTAGTCGCAAACGTGATCACATCCTGCGGGCAGCAGAAAGTGAATTTGAGCGATTTGGCTTTCGCGGTGCCAGAATGCAACGGATAGCAGACAGTGCCGGGGTGCCAAAAGCCAACATACATTACTATTTTGCCAATAAAATGGCTCTGTATGACGCTGTACTGGGCAATGTTATCGACCTTTGGGACAAGGCACTGGCGCCCATTGAGGCAATAGATGATCCGGCAGAGATACTCGAGCAATATGTCCGCATGAAGGTTGAATTCACCCGACTTTACCCCACCGCCACCCGAATTTTTGCCATCGAACTTCTGAATGGAGGCCCGCACCTCAGCAAGGAACTGGATTCCCAAACCCGAAAATGGACCAGACTAAGGGCCACGGAAATCAATGAATGGATCAAAAGTAAACGTATTCTTCCCATCGATCCGTTGCATTTGATCTTTATGATCTGGTCCACTACTCAACATTATGCAGAATCAGAGACCCAGGTTAAATCAATCTACAAAAAGAATACACTGACCAGATCGGACTACGACAAACTTGCGGATTCGCTGACCACCATGGTGCTCAGGATTTGCGGGCTAAGCCATACCAGTCAACAAATTTAATGGAAGCTCATATTCACGAATGGACCAACCTGCTGATTCGATGGATTCACTTTATCGTTGGCGTCGCGTGGATTGGGGCTTCGTTCTACTTTAACTGGCTGGAAAATAATCTGGATCGAAAACCACCACAGGAGCCGGGTATCGCCGGTAATCTGTGGGCGGTTCATGGCGGTGGTTTTTATCATCTTAAAAAATTCAGTACTCGACCGCAAACCATGCCGGTTCCATTACACTGGTTCAAATGGGAGGCCTATACCACCTGGCTGAGTGGTTTTGGCCTGTTGATTATTGTCTACTACTTCAATGCCCGGGTGTACCTGATCGATCCCTCGGTCAGTGATATCTCGCCCATGCTGGCTATCGTCGTCAGTCTGGTCGCGATTTTTGGCTCGTGGCTGGTCTATGACCTGATGTGCCGGTCACCTTTACGTTCCAGACCAACCACACTTGCACTTGGTATATTCAGCTGGTTCGCGCTTCTGGCCTGGGGGCTCAGTGAAGTCTTGAGTGGCCGCGCCGCATATATCCATATTGGCGCCGCCATCGGTACGGTAATGGTCGCCAATGTTTTCTTTGTCATTATTCCGGCACAGAAAGAAATGGTATCGGCACTGGCAGAAGACCGGGAACTGGATCCGGTCTATGGGAAAAATGGCCTGCTCCGCTCGCGTCACAACAACTATCTGACGCTGCCGGTGTTGTTCACCATGATCAGCAGTCACTTCCCGTCCACCTATGGCAATGAATGGAACTGGTTGGTGCTGGTTTTGCTTGCGGTGATCAGTGTAGCGGTCAGGCACTACTTTAATGTTCGCAGTAGTGGTAGCTCGATGATATGGATTCTACCACTGGCTTTTATTGCAATCATGGGCGTGACCTGGATAACTGCGCCAGGTATACAAACACTGCCAGGGCAACAATCAGGCATCGAAAATGGTGCCCCCACTTTGGTCACTGATGATCAATTGCTTGGCATTGTCACGACACGATGTACCAGTTGCCACGCGGCGAACCCCAGCCAACCAGGATTCGCCATAGCACCCAAGGGCCTTGAATTCGATTCACTGGAAAAAGTTCTGGCCAATGCAGATTTGATTTACCAGACAACCGTAGTTACAAAGATTATGCCACTGGGAAATCTTACTGGCATGCCTGATGAGGAGCGATTGCTGATTGCCCAGTGGTATAAGGTCGCTTCAGAAGAATGACCACCAGCTATCCTCGGGACATGATTGGCTACGGGCAGCATTGCCCGCAGCCAAACTGGCCGGGTAACGCCCGGATCGCGGTCCAGTTTGTGATCAATTATGAAGAAGGGGGCGAAAACAGTGTGCTGCATGGAGATCCGGCTTCCGAGGCATTTTTATCGGAAATTGTAGGGGCCCAGGCTTATCCGGATGTGCGTCACGGAAATATGGAATCCATTTATGAATTTGGTTCCCGCGCCGGATTCTGGAGATTGCACCGGTTGTTTACCGACCGCAAAATACCTGTAACCGTGTTTGCGGTTGCGATGGCAATAGAGCGTAATCAATCTGCGGTAGATGCAATGCTTGAAGCCAAATGGGAAATTGCCAGCCATGGCTACCGATGGATTGACTATCAGTTTGTCTCAGAACAGAATGAACGGGAACATCTGCAGCAGGCCATGGAAATTCATACCAGGGTTTGTGGTGAACCGCCAGCAGGCTTCTATCTTGGCCGAACCAGTCCCAATACTCACCGCATTACTGCTGACGATGGAAGATTCAGTTACTCGGCGGACAGCTACGCAGATGAGTTGCCTTACTGGAATCTGGACCACAACAATCCACTGTTAATGGTGCCCTACACCCTGGACGTCAATGACATGCGCTTCGCCTCACCACAGGGATTTAACAGCGGCGAACAGTTTTTCCAATACCTCAAGGATACTTTTGACCTGCTCTACGAAGAAGGCGAGCAGGCGCCAAAAATGATGTCGGTGGGGCTACATTGTCGACTGGTGGGCAGGCCCGGTCGTGCAGCAGCATTGGCTCGATTTCTCGACTACCTGTTAAATAAAGAGAATGTATGGATGGCACGCAGAATAGATATCGCTAATCACTGGACTGCCACTTTTCCCGCCCCCTCAAATAATGCGAAACAACAATGAGCGATTTTTCACAACACTGGGTCAATCTGGCCTCCAATAAACTTGGCGCAGCCGCGATCAGTTGCAGCGATGATTTCTTTGCCCCAATGAACAGAATGCTCCAGGATCAGCCACCCGTATTCATTCCGGACAAGTACGACGACAATGGCAAGTGGATGGATGGGTGGGAATCCCGACGTAAACGTACCCCGGGTCACGACTGGTGCATCGTAAAACTTGCCAGACCGGGGGTCATCCATGGGATCGAAATCGACACCACCCATTTCACCGGAAACTATGCCCCCGCAGCCTCCATCGAAGCCTGCTTCAGTCAGCAGGATAACCCGGACGACCTGGAATGCTGGACAGAAATTGTTGGCAAATCCGAATTACAGGGAGATAGTGCACACGGGTTCCCGGTAGCAACTGAGGCGGTGTTTACCCACGTAAAATTGCATATCTACCCGGATGGTGGTATTGCCCGCAGGCGAGTTTTTGCGCAACCCAAAGTGAACTGGGACAAGGTTGGCAGCGATGAATTGATCGACCTGGCCGCAGCGTTAAACGGCGGCGTTGCGTTGGCATGCAATGACCAGCATTTTGGCCATATGCAGAATCTGCTGACGCCAGGTCGCGGCATTAATATGGGAGATGGCTGGGAAACCAGTCGACGCCGGAAGCCCGGCAATGACTGGGTAATTATTGCCCTCGCTCACTCTGGTATGGTCAAACAAATTGAAATTGATACTGCACATTTCAAAGGCAATTATCCGGATCGCTGTGATATCCGGGGCGCTTTACTTGCCGAAGCCTCGCTGGAAAACTTGCCTGAACAAAGTCGGAACTGGGACATCCTGCTGCCTGAATCAAAGCTGGAAGCGGATCAATTACACCACTTTGGCCAGACCATTCGGGATATCGGTTCGATTTCTCATATTCGACTGAATATTTATCCTGATGGTGGCATCAGCCGAATACGACTGCATTCTCTGGTAGAAGGATGAAGGCAGTATTCTGATGATAGAATTGGCCCCGACACCACTCACTGCCGAGGGTTTTGCGCCTTACGGCGATGTTGTTGCATTAGAAACGGCCGAACAGATATCCATCAATCAGGGCCTCACCACGCGC
>CAYOGN010000057.1:0-5522 GCA_964403545.1 uncultured Gammaproteobacteria bacterium | reverse complement strand
GACCTCTTCAAGGATTAGGTTGGTGTAGGCATCATTGGCAGCGCTATCCTGCCCCTGAACCATAGAAGTTGAACACAGCAGTACTGCTATACACAGCGTGCGAAAACACTTCACTTCCAATGCTCCTCAAGGATACTGAACCTTAGTGGGATGGTTTCCTTCTTTTTTGTTAATCCCAATCAGCCTAGCTGACGCAATAGCATTCTCTAATGATCTAAGTCAAGAATGGGAAAGCCGTGGCAGTATTTGTATGTAGTCCTGCAACGATCGCGATAACATGGGCCAGGGTGAGTGAATTCAATAAATTATCACCGGAAACGCGAGGAGATATACATGAACCGTTGTATGACCAGGCTGGTCGCTATTTTTATGATTTCTGCGGTAGCGCCTGCTGCCCTGGCTGAAACCACCATCATTCATGCCGGTGAACTATTGGCGATTACAGAAAAGTCAGCAAAATCCCAACAAACAATTGTTATCGAGGAATTACTGGATGTAGGCTTTGTCATGAAGGGGGGTAAAATTTACAAGCATTGAATGGTAAATCTGCATTTGAATGCAAGCACCATCGATACCTGAACTGTTATTCCAGATTCACAAGGGATTATAATTTCATATGTCCGGATTCTCGCACTTGGCGACCCGCCTGATCGCTTCCCCTGCTGGTAGATTCATCGCCAGGCCCTGGCTTGATACCTGTACTTTGTACCTGCTCAAAAACTGGTATTTTCCGCTTTCCCGGTTGTGGGCGGCGGCGCGGGCCGCAGAAGGTGATGTTGATCGGTTTATTGAGCAGGTTCCGCTGGATCTGCCAAGCGGATCTCAGCGCAAAACAATTGCAAGTGCATTGCAGCAATTTGAGCGGGCGCGGCTTAAGGCATTTTCGATAGAACAGTTATGGCATAGCTATTTCTTCGGCGAAGAACCGGTGGCTGAGGAACGATTACCCATTGTTGAAGAAATGCGCCTGGATTTCCGTACCGCTTACAACATGACCCGAAAGAAATTTATCTCGCTGCGCCGCCTGGTAAAAACCTCGGTCGCGATGAATCCACCAAGCCCCGGTGACGTCGCCAGGCGATTCGGCGAGAATGGCGAAAAACTACCAGGCTTATTTACACCACCCGAACAGTTCCCCACATTAACTGTCTCGCGAACCATACCTTCCAGCCACGGCCGGGATTATTGGCTACGCTTCCCTTCTCCCAGCGAACAAATGAACGACCTTGTATATGCCCGGGTGCACGAACCGTTGGGTGTGGAAAATCCCCCCACGCTGATTTTCGGCCACGGCATTTGCGTTGAATTTGACCACTATCGCCAGATTATTGATGAAGTTACTCAACTGACCCAAATGGGTATTCGAGTCATCCGCCCCGAAGCACCCTGGCATGGCCGACGCGTTTTGCCAGGGCATTTTGGAGGGGAGCAGTTCCTGTCGAAAATTCCAATCAGCATGTTCGACTTCATCATTGCACAGCACCAGGAATGGGGGACAATTATCGATTGGTGCCGCCAAAACAGCAGCGGACCGGTCGCCATCGGAGGCAGCAGCCTGGGCGCGCAAAGCGCCAAGGCCATCATCACCAGCGCTACAAGCTGGCCTGAGTCTTTGCAACCGGATGCACTTTTGGCCATCACGCATAGCCAGCATATGGCCGAAGCGGCGCAAGATGGAGCCCTTTCAGATATCTGGAACTTCGGCAGCGCCTTGCGTGCTGTGGGCTGGACGCAGGAACTCGAACAAGCCTGGCTGCAGAAGCTCGACCCGATTCAGCCAGCATGCATTTCAGGCAATCATGTGGTTACGGTTTGTGGCACAGAAGATACCGTCACACCCATTCACTCGGCCCTGGCACAGATGGATGCCTGGAACGTTCCAGGGGAAAATAGATTCACTTACCGACGCGGGCATTTCTCCATTCCCCTGGGAATGATTAATAATAATGAGCCCTTGTTGCGATTTGCAGCCATAATCAAGAATATTGAGCAACAAAATCGCGAGTCGGCAACGCTTAAGACGTAATTCCCGGCCTTGTGATTGAACCGGAAATCTAATGGGCAATACGGTCACGCTAACAAATTGGCAATTTATCCTGCTGTTGATACTGGCGGCTTATGCCTTGATTCAGTTGGTGATATTGCCCTTGTTGCAACGTTTGATTTACAACCGTTCGCAATCAGCTGAAAGGCTCCTGAATGAAGAACTCAAGTTTGGTTTGCCTGCCTTCGCGCTGGCCAGCCGCCAACTCTGGATCGATAGAATCGTCAGTGATCCGGAAGTAAAAGCGACGATTGAGAAAACAGTCAGCCCATCTCAAACCCAGGATGAAGCACTGGTCGAGGCGCGAAAATATGCCGCCGAAATTGTCCCGAACTTTAATGCTTTGATGTATTTTCGTTTCTTCTATTGGCTGGCCCGGAAAATTCTACGGATGTTCTATTGGATCCAGGTTGGCGGTTCGGCGCAGAGTGAATATGAAGAAATCTCAAAAGACAGCTGCATCGTCATGGTCTCCAACCACCGCTCGAACTTTGATCCACTGCTGCTGATATATCTCACATCCAAAACCGCACCCATTTCTTACTCTGCCGGCGAGTGGGCCATCGTCAGCCCTTTCCGGCAATTTCTGCATGCCATCGGCTTTTATATTATCCGTCGCGATGAGGCAGATAATTCCCTGTATCACAAGATACTGGAACGCTATGTTTTTTTGGCGACATCCCACTGCATACCTCAGGGTGTTTTTATTGAAGGTGGTTTGTCTCGTGATGGGCGACTGCAGGAACTGAAACTCGGCCTGTTGAACTACATGGTCAAGGCAGCAAATGAAAATAGTTGCAAGGACATTGTCTTTGTCCCCTGCGCCCTCAATTACGACAAGATTCCGGAAGATAAAACCCTGATTGCCCACCAGGACGATGGCTTCACCAGCAAGGGGCCTTTGTACGCCTTGTTGTCATTTCTGAAATTCATAGGATCGGTTACCGCATACATGATGCCCCGCAGGCACAAGCCGTTTGGCTATGCCTGCGTTAATTTTGGCAGTCCCATTTCACTCAATGACTGGCAGGCAAAAAACGATGTCGCCATCAATCTTCAGGATCGGGCAGAGCGTAGAAAGAGCATCACCGCTCTGGGTAATGAATTGGCTGCCCGTGTCAGTGACCTGGTGCCCATACTACCGACCTACTTATTGGCAAAGGTTTTGAGTGACAGTGAAGATTTACCCATTTCCGAACTTAATCTGAAAGTCAGGGCAACAAAGTTAATCGAAAAACTGATCAGTAACGGCGCGCCCGTGTTTTTACCCAATAACGAGGGAGATTATGCGCTCAGCCAGGGAATTTATGTGCTGTTACGAAGAAACATCATTGAACCCACCGGTGATGGCCGCTTCAACCTGGTCAAGAGCAACCGAAAACTACTCGATTACTATTGCAACACCATTTCCGGTGTTATTGATTCAGTTTCAGAGGATGGTGGCAAATAATGCCGGTAAAAAAACTTGCCCTGGCTGCGCTGATCGCAACGGTAATCTTTTTGTATTTTGCAGGAGGTGGCGACCGGCTTCTCAATATTGGCCTGTATCAGGGTTTCTTTGTTCAATCCCCCGCACTAACAGCGGGGGTTTTCTTCTTTATCTTTTTATTTGGTACCAGTTTCTCACTACCGGTCACGGGTGTGCTGTCGGTCGCCAGCGGCATTATTTTCGGACCGGTCATCGGCTTCTTGATTTCATTGACAGCCAGTACCGTGGGCGGAACCATTGCACTCTTCAGCACTCGATTTCTTTTTCATGATTTTGTCAAAAGACGATTTTCCGTTCATCTCGATGTGATCAACAAAGGAATTGAGAAAGAAGGCGCTTTTTACGTTTTTGGCTTAAGGATGGTTCCGGTGATCCCGTTCGCGCTATTGAACCTGCTGGTAGGGTTGACCTCGATGCGGGCGCCCGTATTTTTTGTCGCGACACTGGCCGGGATGATACCCATATTGATGGTCCTCGCTTACACCGGCAGTCAGATTGGAACGATTGAAACGTTCAGCATGAGTGCTGTTTTAACGCCTGGCCTGATCCTTTCATTGTGCCTGCTGGCGGCCTTCCCGTTCCTCGCCAGAGGCATTGTCAGATTCATCCGGCGCCTCGCTAACAGAAGCACGGAATAGTTTCAGCGAAGCACATCAAATATGTAGCTGTACTTGATGATCAGTTCGCGTCCCCTGGGCAATGCATTAACTCCGCTTTCATCAACTTCGTTGTAGACGACATAAAGGCCGGATTTTGCCGATTTCAACCAGGAGAAGCGCAGGTTGGTCCCGAATACTTCATCGTCGTCGTTGTACTGCAATAAAGCCTGCACCAGTATTTTCGGTGTAAAGGAATAAGAGAGACTGAGCCGCGTGAGCATGACAGAGAAGTCTCCACCGGGTACCGGCAAATCGAAATCGTTGTAGTCGATCGCCAAACTGGAATTAAATTTCTCACCGATACGGAAGTTAATGACAGGCGAGATGCTGATGCGATCACCTCCAAACTTGCCGCCGAATTTGGTGTGGAGATTCAATGAAAGCGGCGCAGACTGGTTGCTCTGAAATACCAGGGCCACTTCGGATTGATGATAGGTGCCAGGTTGAATGGTGACGCCGTCAATGATATCGAATGGCTCCTTAATTCCATCCGTGCTGACGTTGTAACCGGTATGAACCTGCATTCCGCTGGGCCACTCCCAGTGCGTATCCATGTGCAAGAACCCGGTTTCCTGGAATCCATCAAAATCCCAGAAACTGTTATAGCTGACGTGAGGTCGGATCTCCTGAAGTCCCCACAAATCCTCCGGCCGAATTCGCCTGAATAGTAAGGTGTAGAATTTTCGATATCCTTTGCGTGACAAAAACCCTACTTCCGGGTTGAAATTGTCGGCAACCTCTGCGTATTCGATTTTGTTGGTCCACTTGGCCGAACTATAATCCGCTTTCACGGAAAAGGCATGATCATCGCCATCAAGTTCCGGTGTGTCTGTTATAGCCCCCCAGCCACTGATTATCGTATTTTCACCGATGCCGACACGGCCATCGATTCCATAAGTCCTGTTCTTGTCATCAGGCTCTGCAACGAGGTGGCTGCCGTCACCATTGCGGTCTATGAGTATCGCGCCGATTGCGGATCTGCTGGGCAGTTCCTGGTTGATGCGTGCGACAATAAACTGGTTGCCGGGCGCAATTTCGTCGACTGCCTCTGATGCCATGTACAGGAAGCCAACATTTGTGCTGCCACCAACCTTTCCCGATACGCGCAGGCCGCCTTCAATCGGAATCACTTCTCCCTCTTCGCCAATGCCGATGCGCCGGCTGAAGAAGAGTTCCACTTCCTCACCGTTGCCAACCGTAAACTGGCCTGCATTTTCCAGAAAGAAGGGGCGTTTCTCCGGAAAAAAGAGATTGAATCGATCGAGGTTTATCTGCCGATGGTCGGCTTCGACCTGGGCAAAATCCGTGTTGTACGTGGCATCAAGCGTCA
>CAYOGN010000056.1:0-11958 GCA_964403545.1 uncultured Gammaproteobacteria bacterium | reverse complement strand
GAGTTAGTTCCCTTGATATATCTCAACAGTTGTGGCAGGTGTCCAGTAACTTTGTAGATGCAGTTGCGGCCGGAGAAATTATTACAGATGTACGGATTAAATCGCTGTTTGCTCATCTGGATCTCGAGATTGCCCGGCTGGAAGAGGATACCTTTGCTGGAATTGCTGTTGATCCACCGGATGAATTATTGCGCGAAATGTTGTTTTATATTGGCGCGATAGAAAACGCAGAGTCAAAAGGTATCAGACAAGTCCAGAAAAAACCTCACCTTGATGAATGGTTTGGCAGTGGCAGTCAACAGATTGATCAGCAGATTGCAGTTGCTTCCGGATTGATCCAGCTCCGGGAAAAATTTGGAGACCGGGATTTTGATTATCTTGAGACCCGGCTGAGTCAGCATTTTTCTGATGTTGACGATAGTCAGAAAGGATCTGTCGCAGAGGAACTGAAAGGGTCTCTCGCTAACCTGGCCGAGTTCGCGGCTGATGCCGAACTTGATCAGGTGCATCGACTGGTCCAGGGAATTTCCAGCGCAATTGATGTTATTGATCAGTCCCGTAATTCCCTTGACCTTACCACCGGAGATATCAAGATCGCCTCTGCATTGCTGTTTATTCGCGATGGGGTAAGGGATCCAGTGGCGGTCGACTCTACCTGGGAACTGTCTCTTTCCAGCCATCAGCAGGAAATTGATGCTCTCATTGAGCAGACCAGGGCAGGACATCAACGCGCCCACAGAGTTGAGAAAATTGCGCTGGTAGAATACCAGCATGCGAGATCTGCTGCGGCGAATCAGATTCATGCGGCACTGGTAGAGGTAGAGTATGTATTTACCCTTTATGAGAGGGGAGAGTCTTCTGTCGAGGAACTGAATGCAGTTGCTAATCAGCTTTATCAAATTGGTAATCTGTTTACCATGACCCACTATCAACCGGGCACTGATCTTAGTCGACAAATCGCGGGTTTGCTGTCTGAGTTGAGTAATGGAAAGCAGCATCTAGGCCACGAAGGATTTGATTCTGTAGCATTCGCTATTACCGCGCTTGGCCTGGGTGCCGATCATTTGGTTCAATCGGGTTCCGATACCGATTCTATTCTGCAGTCAGCAGGAAAAAGACTGGCGACGATCGGGCATGAAGTCGAATTAAATGCGGGCTTGACAGAATCAGTTTCGCTGCTGGAGCCAGAATTGATAACAGCTACGGCGATAGGAGCAGAATCGCAATCAGAAGCAGAAGCAGAAGCAGAAGCAGAACCGGAACCGGAACCAGAACCAGAACCAGAACCAGAACCAGAACCAGAACCAGAACCAGAAGGAGAAGGAGAAGGAGAAGGAGAAGGAGAAGGAGAAGGAATAGCCGATTCGAATGAACTGTTAACCCTGACCGATGAGCTGGATTTTTCTGATGTCGGCGAGTCAGAGAATACGGATAGAGCACTTGAGCAATCCATTCTCCTGTTAAGGCTCGATAGTGGTCGACAGCTGCTTGATCCTGCTGACAGGTTGTCGTTCCTGCCGCTTCGACAGGTCTTTAACGAACTGGAAGCAGAGCGAACATCTGAATATCACGAGGAAATCGTGACCCTGGCAGGTTTTGGCAGATCATTGTGTGAACGATTCGAAAGTGGTCAGGATCACATGGACGCCGAAACAGAGGATTTTATGGGTCTTTTGATCAAGCAGATAAAAGAACTATATGCTGTGGAACTAGCCTCAGATACTGAGCCCCGACCGAGTGCGGCCCAGCCTGGTGAGGCCCAGCTGAGTGAAGCCGAGAACGATTCAGCGGCCGGGGTGGTTGATATTGAAGCCTGGCGTAAGCGATTCGAGGCGCTGCAAATGGGCCGTTCCATTGACTCTGCCGGTATCGTTACTGAGTCAGAGCCAAACCTGGTGCAACTGGATCATGACCTTAAGACAATATTTGTTAAAGAGTATCGCAACCATCTCACCATGCTCGAATCAGAGCTGGGAAAACTCGAAGTGCTCCCTGATGCTATTGATCAGGATAGCGAGCGGCGCAGGATTTTCAACAATATCGATGACTGCATTCATACCTTGTCTGGAAATTGTCGTAATCTCGGATTTGATGCCGTTGCAGATTGCGCAGAATCCTGTTTTCAATTATTAAAAAAACACCAGCAAGATGAATATTCATCGGTTGCTCTGGAGCATTTTGGCCAGGGGTTGAAGTTACTGTGGGCGAGTCGGGAACAGATCGATACAAATGGAACCTGTGATCGGGGTTTGGTCAACCAGCTTGTTGAGCATCAGCAACTGGGAGACCTGAACCCAATCCGGGTAGAACCGGACAGGCCGGTTTCCCAAAGTGATCAGCGGCAAAATTTGATCCAGCTGGAAGATGAATTTAGCGCAGAAATTCGACTGATTTTCCTTGATGAAACCGAAGCCATATTGGGACGAATCAACCGCCATCTGATCGATTGGCGGGAAAACGGGTTCAATGCCACTTTGTTATCTGGCATTCGCAGAGAATTTCATACCTTGAAGGGGAGTGCAGCGGCAACCGGGTTTGATGACATCTCTGCGCTGTGCCATAGTGTTGAAACATTGCTTGATCAGCACACTCCGGATACGGATTCTGCAGAGGGTGGGACGCTGAATTTGCTGGAAGAAATGCATGATGGCCTGGCAGCGGATCTCGGCATTATTGAAACCGGTTCCAGAGGTCAGATTGTAGCGCTGAACCGCATGGTAACCGAATTGCTCTCCGGGGAGACTTTGCCTGATGTAAGGGGAGAAATTCAACCTGATCTGGATTCAAATCCTGGTTTCTCGTCGGAGATGGTAGATTCAGATCAGGAGGTTGGCGGGTTGCCGGGTGATGTGGTCCATAAGCAGACAGACATCAATTCATTGTTGCCAGTGAGTTCCGAGCCAGACAGTGGAATCCGGTCGTGGTTACCAGCACAAAACGATGGTGCTGACAATGGCAGTGGGACAGAAGGCACGGTAACAGGTGGCACTCTCCGCATTGACAATAACAAGCTTGCTGAATTGATTAATACTTCGGGCGAATTGGGCCTGCTTCGGACTCGGTTGCAAAATATTCTGGACGCTACCAATATGGATATGGACGTCTTACGTTCCAATATGAGTTCCATAAGAGACGGGTTGCGTGACCTTGAACTGGAAGCCGATGCCCAGATTCGTGCACGACCAGAACAGCCTGCGAAGGATGAGGATGAGGAATTTGATCCGTTACAGCTGGATAGATATTCTGCGATTCAGGCAAAATCTCGGGAAGTGACAGAGTTGCTCGATCAATTGGCCAAGATTGAACGTGGTCTGGGAAATCGGGCATCGGATCTGGGAGGGGTGTTGCAGCACCAGTTGCATCTTGGTGACCAGTTGCAAAGTGGTCTTATGAGTGCCCGAATGGTCTCAGTGGGCGAGTATTTGCCGAGATTGCGATACCTCGTGCGGGAGATTTCCAGGCAATCAGACAAAGACATTCAGTTTGATTTTGTTGGCGGAGACATCCTGGTGGATCGGCAGGTTATCGAGTCGATGATGGCGCCATTTGAGCATATGATCAGAAATTCAGTGATGCATGGTTTCGAATCACCGGTAGAGCGTCGCGCCAGTGGTAAAGATGAAACTGGCACAATTTCAATTGTTCTTGTTCAGCAGGGCACAGAACTTGTGGTAACATTTTCTGACGATGGGCATGGTTTGGCAGTAGCCAAATTATCCCAACGCGCTGTGGAACTGGGCCTTGCCAAAGATATTGAATCCGTTGCAGACCTCGATTTGCTACAGGTTATTACCCAACCCGGTTACAGTACGTCAGCAAATGTGAGCATGGGTGCCGGACGTGGTGTCGGGATGGATGTGGTATACCAGGCAGTACGTGATCTCGGTGGTTCAATGACGTTGACAAATACCGTTAACGAGGGCGTCAGCTTCCAGTTCAGGTTGCCGGTAACACTGGCGCTAACCCAGGCATTATTGGTAAAGGTTGCGAACTGGAGGTTTGCAATTCGTTCCCGCACCATCGAACGATTACTGCGGGTGTCAGAGGATGATATTATTGATCGATCCGGTGAGCATATGGTGGAAATTGACAATGTATGGCTACCCGTCATTAGTATTCGGCAAAGACTTGGAGAACCACCACTGGAAGGGGGCAGGAAGTATATTCCCATTGTTCTGGTGCGACTGGCGGACAGGTTGGGTGCTTTTGAAGTCGATGAATATGAAGATTCGGCAAACATTGTCAGCAAAACTCCCGGCGATCAACTGTCCACTATTCCCGAGATTTCCGGAGTGACTGTTTTGGCAGATTCCAGTATTGTGTTGATATTGAATACCGAGGCATTTATCGATCGAATCGCACCGCTAAAATATTCAGAAACGGTCGAACTTTCCGGCCAGGAAAACTTGCAAAATGTCCTGGTAGTGGATGATTCTCTGGTGGTTAGAAAAGTAATGCAAAGAGATCTTGAAGCAGATGGTCTGGAAGTACAAACCGCAGTAGATGGTATCAATGCGCTTGAAATTCTTCAGCATACCCGGTTCGATATAGCCCTGGTTGACATAGAGATGCCGCGGATGAACGGTTACGAACTGTTGGAGCAGATTCGAAAAGATCAGCGCCACCACGATTTGCCGGTGATCATAATCACTTCAAGATCCGGTGATCAGCACCGGCAACGGGCACTCAAACTGGGTGCAGACGGATATATTACAAAACCCTATGATATTGGTGAACTGGATGCGTTAATGCGCAATGTAATCTCCAGTAAAACGAGCGTACATTAGCGTGCAAGTTCTCACTCTACAGGCTGCCGGATTTCAAATTTTAATACCGGTAAGCATGGTTGCCCAAATTGTTGGGTCCGTGCCTGTTTCAACATCTGATATTGAATTCCCTGCTCTTGCCGGTCATATCAGTTGGCGAGAATATACGGTTCCCTTGCTTAAGAGTTCAGAACTAATGGCGCATTTGGCTGGTGCCGATGACGACTACCAGCGCATTGTCATTTTATGGCCGATGAAATCCACTGCTAACGACGCATTTCTGGCATTGACCAGCCTGGATTCACCCAGAGTTATCGATATATCCGATCAACAGGCTACGGACGAAGGTTCTGAAATGGACTACATGTTGGGTGCGGTACAACTCGAAGGTGACCCTGGTGTGATTCCCGATATTGGCCAAATTTGCAGGGACCTGTATCAAACGGGTGACAATCAGGTGTGATGATGAAGACGTTGGAAACATCTTCACCCACTCTGGTGGATGTTTGCGATCTGGTTATTTCGGTGGCTCGTGGTATTCCAGGGCTGCGCTCCGGTTGTGTTGAGCCAATTCACAAAAGGGATGGCAGTTATGTCACTCTGGTAGATCAGCAGATTCAGGACAGATTGATCGAAGTTTTTAATGATCGGTGGCCTCAATATCGTGCCATCGGAGAAGAAATGGAGCACGCTGAGCAAGTCCTGATTTGTAATGACAGTAAATATGGATACTGGGTGATAGATCCTCTGGATGGAACCACAAATTTTACCTCAGGGTTTCTCTGCTATGGTGTTTCCGTTGCTCTGGTGATCGATGGTCTACCGCAACTGGCGGTAATTTATGACCCGGTTCGTGAAGAATGCTTTTCTGCAGAAGCAGGTAGGGGTGCATTCCTGAATGGGGTGAAAATTGTCTGTAGTGATACCAAATCCCTGGGACAATGTATCGCAAATGTCGATTACAAACGACTGGTATCGGAACTGGCAGAAAGGCTTGTTCGGTCGCCGCCATATCGATCACAACGAAATCTGGGTTCTTCGGTACTCGAGTGGTGCTGGTTGGCGGCTGGGCGTATCCAGCTTTATTTACATGGCGGACAGAAATTATGGGATTTTGCCGCTGGCTATCTCATTCTGATTGAGGCGGGAGGTGCTGCAACATCACTTTCAGGTGCGCCACTGGACTGTGCCAGTCTGAGAAAAAGATCGGTAGTGGCTGCGGTGAATCCGGAGCTTCTGATCCAATGGGCAAGCTGGATTAATATTAATGGCTTTGATGCAGGCACACCTCTGTAGGTCACGCCCGCATAAGTAGTGCAGTGTATCCCGAAAGGGCACTAGTTTGATTCTCCATTGTTCCATATATTGTCTTCTCTATTACTGGCATTTGTAACCAAATCCAGAATTTAAATTTATTGTCCGGTAAAATCTATGAGTGAAATCAGTCGGCGAGAAAAAGCCAATGCAATCCGTGCGCTCAGCATGGATGCTGTTCAAAAAGCGAAAAGTGGCCATCCTGGAGCCCCTATGGGCATGGCAGACATCGCCGAAGTTTTGTGGAGCGACTACCACAAACACAACCCGGCGAATCCGACATGGATTGATCGGGACCGGTTTATATTGTCCAATGGTCACGGATCGATGTTGATTTATGCATTGCTCCACCTGAGTGGTTATGACTTGCCAATGGATCAGTTGAAAAACTTTCGGCAACTACATTCACAAACTCCGGGGCATCCGGAGTTTGGCTATGCCCCGGGAATTGAAACGACTACCGGGCCCCTGGGGCAGGGGATTTCCAATGGAGTCGGGATGGCGATTGCAGAACGCACTCTTGGTGCCCAGTTTAATCGACCTGATCATGAAATCATCGATCATTACACCTGGGTATTCCTCGGAGATGGTTGCATGATGGAAGGTATTTCACATGAATCCTGTGCCCTCGCCGGGACTCTGGGTCTTGGAAAACTGATTGCATTTTATGATGACAATGGAATTTCCATTGATGGTGCGGTGGAAGGATGGTTTACTGATGATACGGTAAAGCGTTTCGAAGCTTATGGCTGGCACGTCGTACCGGATGTCGATGGCCATGATCCGGAATCGATATGCCATGCCATTGATGCGGCGAAAGAAGAAACGGGCAGGCCATCTTTGATCTGCTGCAAAACGATCATTGGTTTTGGCTCGCCGAACAAGCAAGGTACTGAGTCCTGTCATGGTGCTCCGCTCGGTGAAGAAGAAATTATCCTGGCGCGGCAGCGGTTGGGTTGGACCAGTCCGGCGTTTGAAATTCCCGATCCAATATCCAGAGCATGGGACGGTAGAGCTTCCGGTAGCGAAGCCGAATCTTCCTGGCGTCACAAATTTGCTGCCTACCAGGCTGCTTATCCCGAACTGGCTGCGGAGTTCGAACGCCGGATTGGGGCGCAGTTACCAGCTAACTGGGAGCAGCAGGCTACTGCAATAGTCTCTGCGGTGAATGAAAAGGAGGAATCCATTCCCAGTCGCAAAGCATCACAGAATTGTCTTAATGCGTTTGGCCCGTTACTGCCGGAGTTGATCGGTGGATCCGCTGATCTTGCCGGGTCAAATTTGACAATCTGGTCGGGATCAACAGGTATTCAGGAAGCACATAATGGCAACTATATATTTTTTGGTGTGCGTGAATTCGGCATGGCGGCCATTGTGAATGGCCTGGTTTTGCATGGTGGATTCAGAGCTTATGGGGCTACCTTTCTGATGTTCTCGGAGTATGCACGCAATGCATTGCGTATGGCGGCACTGATGAAGATTCCCGGTATCTTCGTGTTTACTCACGATTCAATCGGTTTGGGTGAGGATGGTCCTACTCACCAACCGGTTGAACAGACGGCATCGTTGCGTTTGATCCCGCGAATGTCCGTATGGAGGCCCTGTGATGCAGTGGAATCAGCGGTCGCCTGGAAACATGCTTTTGAATCTTCCAATCGACCATACTCACTGATATTTTCACGCCAGAGTCTGATTCATCAGGGACGAACGCAGGAGCAGATCGAAGCTATTTCCCGGGGGGGCTACATTCTGCGAGAATGTGCCGGGTTGCCCGAAGCCATAATAATTGCTACCGGTTCTGAAGTTGAAATGGCAGTTCGGGCTGCGGAACACCTGTCTGATCGGAATATTCGCGTTGTTTCCATGCCATCGACGGATCAATTCGATGCCCAGGATATAGATTATCGTCAGTCAGTATTGCCGGACGAAGTAGAAACCAGGATATCGGTAGAGGCCGGAGTAACCGATGGCTGGTGGAAATATGTCGGATCCCGGGGCCGTGTAATCGGAATTGATACTTTTGGTGAATCCGGCCCTGCTGAAGCTGTCTATCAGCATTTTAATCTGACCACCGAACATGTGGTCAGTACCCTTCAGAAAATGTTGGGTAGTACCTGATTCCGACCCCAGGCGCAGTCTTGCCAGTTTTATATTTGACCGATCCATAGTTTTAAGCGATGTCAATTACTAAAATGACCGACCTCGACATTCGAGGGAAACGGGTGCTTATTCGACAGGATCTCAATGTACCTTTGAGCGCCGGCAAAGTACATTCTGATCAGCGTATTCAAGCCTCTTTACCAACCATTCGGGAGGCATTGAAAGGCGGTGCGATGGTGATATTGATGTCTCATTTGGGAAGACCTGTTGAAGGGCAGTACGCAGAAGAATTTTCCCTTGCACCCGTTGCAAGGCATCTTGAAAAATTGCTCGGTATGCCCGTTGAGCTGCAATCGAACTATCTTCACGGAACCATGGTGACGGAACCCGGAAAACTGATTCTGCTGGAAAATGTCAGGTTTAACAGCGGTGAAAAGAGTGACGGCGAATCACTTTCCAGGCAATATGCAGAATTGTGTGATGTCTATGTAATGGATGCATTTGGTACCGCCCACCGTGCCCAGGCATCGACCCACGGGGTGGCAAAATACGCCAAAATTGCCTGTGCGGGGCCATTGTTGATCGCAGAACTTGCCGCCCTCGACAAGGCTCTCAAAGCGCCCACTCCGCCCACCGTCGCAATTGTCGGAGGATCCAAGGTCTCGACTAAACTCACGGTGTTGGATACGCTGAGCGATAAAGTTGATCTGCTTGTACCGGGTGGAGGTATCGCCAATACGTTTATAGCCGCCAGCGGATATTCTGTTGGAAAGTCATTGTTCGAGCCAACGCTTGTTGAAGCGGCACGAAACCTGATGGATCGTGCCGGGAAAAATAACAAGAAAATCCCGGTTCCGGTTGACGTGGTGGTTGGAAAGGCATTTGATCCGGATACTTCAGCCGAGATTAAAGCGGTTAATCAGGTGGCTGCGGATGATATGATTTTCGATGTCGGGCCTGAAACGGCTGCCGCCTATGGGGAAATTATGCGTTCCGCAGGTACTATTGTATGGAATGGACCAGTAGGAGTTTTTGAATTTGAGCAGTTCAGTGCCGGCACCAGATTACTTGGTCAGGCCATCGCCGATTCCCCTGCATTCTCAATCGCGGGTGGTGGCGATACCCTGGCTGCTGTAGATAAATTTCAATTGACAGAGGGCATTTCTTATATCTCCACTGGTGGCGGTGCCTTCCTCGAATTTCTCGAAGGAAGGGTTTTGCCGGCAGTGGCAATTTTGCAAAGTCGGGCTGCACAGCATTCCTGAATAACCCGGCAACTACTAGCAACTGTCGGGAATATTAGCGGAAAGCTTGAGCCCGTTCCTGATTTGGCTTGCCTGCAAGCTATAACAGGATACTCGTATAGCCGCTAGATGGTATAATGTTTTGCTAGAGGCCTTGATCAACATGATGACAAGAACCAGTTTTCATTGATCAAAGGTTCCCTGGCAACAATCAAGAGATATCCCATTATGGCAATAATTTCACTCCGCCAATTACTGGACCACGCTGCAGAATATCAGTATGGCTGCCCAGCATTTAACGTCAACAATATGGAGCAAATGCAGGCAATTATGCAGGCCGCGGATGAAACCGACTCGCCGGTGATTGTTCAGGCCTCAGCAGGTGCGAGATCCTACGCTGGCGCACCGTTTCTGCGACACTTGATCGAGGCGGCAGTTGAACAGTTTCCTCATATTCCGGTAGTGGTACACCAGGATCATGGTACTTCTCCGGCTGTTTGCCAGCGATCCATTCAACTTGGCTTCTCATCAGTGATGATGGATGGTTCGTTACTGGAGGATGGAAAGACACCTTCGAGTTATGAATATAATGTTGGCGTTACCCGTCAGGCGGTAGAAATGTCACATGCTTGTGGTGTATCTGTGGAAGGAGAACTCGGGTGTCTCGGGTCACTTGAAACAGGCATGGCGGGCGAGGAGGACGGGATTGGTGCTGAAGGAGTGTTGAATAATTCTCAACTTCTTACCGACCCTGAAGAAGCTGCAGATTTTGTCAGTAAAACACATGTTGATGCACTCGCCATTGCGATCGGAACCTCCCATGGCGCATATAAATTTACCAGACCCCCGACCGGGGACATCCTTGCTATTGATCGGGTCAAGGCAATTCACGCACGGATACCACATACGCATCTAGTGATGCATGGATCCTCTTCGGTTCCTCAGGACTGGCTGGCCATCATTAATCAGTATGGGGGCGATATGGGAGAGACCTACGGCGTTCCGGTCGCTGAAATTGCAGAAGGTATCAAGCATGGGGTTCGTAAGGTAAATATAGATACCGATCTCAGAATGGCTTCTACGGGAGCCATCCGTCGCCACCTGGCAGAGAATCCTTCTGATTTTGATCCTCGCAAGTATTTGAAAGCAGCGACCAAAGCAATGCAGGAAATATGTCGAGAGCGGTTTCAGGCGTTTGGCACCGCCGGCAACGGGTCAAAGATCAAAGTTCTTAATCTGGAGGAGATGACTTCCCGGTATATATCTGGAGAACTCGATCCGGAAATTTGCTGAACAACGGGGTTGTTCTGATCAGACTCGGGGCATTCGGCAAAATTACTCCGGGTCAGTTTGCGATGGAGTGGCCGCTGAATTCAAAACAGGTGGTTCCACCGCAGGCTCGAGTTCTATACTGGTAACCGGAGCAAGTTCCTGGATTGCTTTATCTGTATCAGGTTTGGTTACAGGGACCAATTCAGCTTTATCGTTTAATGATTGTTCCCCGGTTGGCAAAAACCGCATTGAATCAAGCCTGTTCAGCGGTAATAGCTGCAGTGGTTCTGGTGAAGTGGTTGAGTCAAGGGCTTCATGGTAGGCGGCACTTGCAAGTTGAGTGTAAATTGCAGATAGATTACGGTAAGCGATGGCAACGGTCGGGTTAGCTTGCATCGCCTGTTCCAGGGTTTTTATTGCCTGTTTGTAGTCGCCCGCATTTGCATAGTGGATTGCCAGATTGTTATAGGGTTCGAGTAAATCCGGGTGGGATTGGATCAAGCCCTGATAGTATTGTATTGCTTTTTCGCTGCCGCTGTTTTTTTCTGCAATGAGCGCTCGGATGAACAAGAGGTCTGGATCGTCCGGGGACTTATCAAGCAGGCTGTTTATCTGGACAAGTGTATCTGGCAGTCGCGCGGAATCGATTAGTTCATACACATCATCGACTCCTTCAGCCAGTACAATCTTTGGCAGGCATAAGGTAATTCCGAAAACCCAGAGAAGAAAAAACCAACTGATTGCAGTGGAAACCGGGCTAAACAGGCAGTCGCCAGAGAGGGCAAAAGTTTTGGCGGTTTCAAACGGCTGAACTTTCCGGGGCCAGGATTTAATGTTCATTAATAAACAACCGGAATTCGAGAGACTGAGCAGGAAAAAGTTTATTGATCACGCACCATGAGCACTGGATTTTGTCCACTGCTGTTGACGATTCATTTCGGTGTCAAGATATTTCACCATATACTCCGTTCGCAGCCATGCACCGATATCCTTGGGCGCCCGAATTTCGGTCCAGTCACCTTTGCTGTCCAATACTACAACCTTTTCTCCACGCCGGTATTTACCCAATGGCGGTGAGGTAGAATTACTGGTGGAAGGGGAAGGGCGAACGCGTACGCCATCTGCATTTATAACGCCACGATTACCGTTTACGTCGATGTACTTACTGTATATCCACGTTCTGAGACCAGCCGGAGAACTGCTACGGGCCCAATTCCCTTTCTGGCTAAACAGTTCAGGTGACGTCCCGGGGGGTAATGCAA
>CAYOGN010000055.1:0-30216 GCA_964403545.1 uncultured Gammaproteobacteria bacterium | reverse complement strand
CTGCGCCCGTAATGGCCTCTATCCGTCGTACGCCTGCGGCAACCCCGGATTCGGACAGTATTTTTAACAGCCCGATATCGCCTGTTCTGCGAACATGGGTTCCTCCACATAATTCAAAAGAGAATTGCCCCATTCTGATGGCGCGTACCCGGGCTTCATATTTCTAACCGAACAATGCTTCGGCACCAGCCTGTCTGGCAGCGTCCAGTTCCATTTCCTTTACCGTAACCTCGTGGTTACAACGAATTTGTTGATTCACAACAGTTTCAATTTCTGCCAATTGTGATTTACCGATGGGCTCGTGATGTGAAAAATCGAATCGCAGTCGACGCGGATCAACCAACGACCCTTTCTGCTGGACATGATTACCCAATATCGATTTCAACGCAGCATGTAGCAGATGGGTCGCCGAGTGGTTTTGCACACTGCCACTACGAAGAGATTTATCGACACATGCTTGACCGGTTTGACCGGGCACCAGATCGCCACCCGAAACTTTTCCATATTGCCCGATCACTTTGTTGGCAAGGTATTGGGTATTGTTGACATCAAATTCTACGGTGTCAAAAGTCATCGATCCCCTGTCTCCCACCTGGCCACCACTTTCCGCATAAAAAGGCGTGGTTCGGGTTATCACAATTCCGGATTCGCCATTCACCAGGCGTGGCACCGGACGATCATCTTTAACCAATGCCACAATTTCGACATCGGCAGACAGGGACTGATAACCAACGAATGAAGTGGGATCTACTTCTGCCAGCTTTATCTTTTCGCCCTGAACAAACTGGCTGGCGGCCCTTGCACGCTGGCGCTGGGATTCCATCGCCAACTCAAATCCCGCTTGATCAATTTTAAGACCTTGTTCACGTGCAACATCTGCAGTCAGATCAACCGGAAATCCGAACGTATCGTATAACTTGAATACCACAGAGCCATCGATGGTATCACCACTCAGCTGCGCAATTTCACGATCAAGGATTTTCAGACCCTGGTCCAGGGTTTCATTAAAGTTTTCGTTTTCCAATCGCAGAACGCTCTCGATGGCGGACTGATTTTTTGTTAGTTCCGGGTACGCGTCACCCATTTCTGCAGCCAGAGGTGCAACCAGTTTGTGGAAGAATGGAGCACGACAGCCCAGTTGATAACCGTGCCGTATTGCGCGCCGAATTATACGCCGAAGGACATACCCCCTGCCTTCGTTTGACGGGATGACATCGTCCAATACGAGGAAAGCGGTTGAGCGAATATGATCGGCAATAACCCGTAGTGATTTACTTTCCAGGTCATTCACATCAACAATTTTTGCTGTCGCCCGAATCAGGTTCTGAAATAAATCAATTTCATAGTTGCTATGAACGTTTTGCAATACGGCAGCGATTCGCTCCAGTCCCATTCCGGTATCCACCGAAGGTTTGGGTAGTGGCGTCAGGGTGCCATCAGCACTTCGATTAAACTGCATAAAGACCAGATTCCAGATCTCCACATAGCGATCTCCATCCTCTCCAGCTGTACCTGGAGGTCCACCTTCTACTTCCTCTCCATGGTCATAAAATATTTCCGAGCATGGCCCACATGGGCCGGTATCGCCCATTTGCCAGAAGTTATCATGGGCGCCAATTCGGGTTACCCGGTCAATGGGTACTCCAATCTGATTGACCCAGATATCTTCCGCTTCGTCGTCTTCTTCAAAAATCGTGATCCAGAGTTTCTCCGGTGGCAAGCCGAATTCAACCGTGAGCAGTTGCCACGCGTGCTTGATCGCGACATCCTTGAAATAGTCGCCAAAGCTGAAATTGCCCAGCATTTCAAAAAAGGTGTGATGGCGCGCGGTATAACCGACATTATCGAGATCATTGTGCTTGCCTCCCGCCCGCACGCAGCGCTGGGAAGTCACTGCTTTGTCGTAGTCGCGTTTCTCTTCACCCAGAAATAGGTCCTTGAACTGGACCATTCCGGCATTAGTAAAGAGCAGGGTCGGGTCGTTTCCCGGGACCAGTGAACTGCTGGCAACCACTTCGTGTCCGTGGCTTTTAAAGTAGTCGAGAAAACGTTGTCTGATCTCCGTAGTTTTCATATTAGCGGCAAAGAAAAACAGGCACGGAATGATAACAAAGATCCAATTGAATTGGATTCTGGTTTTGGGTAAAAACGGGGATGCATATAGCTACCGACCCAGCGAAAAAATGCCCTGTTGGAATTCAGGGTACCTCTGTTTTTTCTACTAGTTAAATCCGCTGATCTCTCTTGAGGTAAATCCCCGTTGCTGCAAAAACCGGGCCTGTCTCGCCCATTCCCGGTATTCCAGGGGCCGAGATTCCCCAAATTTTTTTTGCCGCACCTGCTCCGCCAAAACTGTCCATTGCCCCTGGTATTGATCCATCACGGTCTCGATTATCACCGGGTCAATTCGATTTTTGTTTAATTCCTGTTCAAGAATAACGGGTCCCTTACCCGCCCCGACCCTCACCCGACCAAGTTGCTCGGCAAATCGCTGGTCGGATTGAGCGCCTTTTTGGATCAGGTCACGAATTAACTGATCGGCATGGTCAAATTCATCGAAGCGCCTCAGCTTACGCCGCAATTCGGTCTGGCTATGTTCCCGCCGGGCAAGATATTCGTAGGCCTTGTCCTGTAGTTTCAGGTAGGCTTTTTTCTGTCCGATTTGCTCCAGTTCAGGGGTAATGGGCTCAGAATTTTCATTCATTTACTGCGACTCATTTTACGGAGCCCATTTATTCCATTTATCCGGGCCGTATCCATTCACTGCACCAGGACTGAGCCTAAGCGTCTGCGGCCAAATCTTCAACCGCCTTTAATTTGGCGGCTTCAGGACCTTTGACAAGCCCCTTTTTCTCACGAATGATCTGTTCAATTTCATTAGCCATCGCTGAATTTTCTTTCAGAAATGCCCGCACATTGTCCCGGCCCTGACCGATACGATCTTTTCCATAGCTATACCAGGCACCAGATTTCTCGACCACACCAACTTCAACACCGAGATCAATCAATTCCCCGAGTTTGGAAATTCCTTCGTTATACAGGATGTCAAACTCGGTTTGCCTGAACGGTGGTGCCACCTTGTTTTTGATTACCTTTACCCGAGTCTGGTTACCCAAAATTTCATCCCCTTTCTTGATGGCACCAATACGCCGAATATCCATACGCACGGAAGAGTAGAACTTGAGTGCATTGCCACCAGTGGTGGTTTCAGGGTTGCCAAACATAACGCCTATCTTCATCCTGATCTGGTTAATGAAGATCACCATGGTATTGGATTTCTTGATATTGGCTGTGAGCTTTCGCAGTGCCTGTGACATCAGTCTTGCCTGAAGTCCTACGTGATGATCTCCCATCTCACCCTCAATTTCTGCTTTTGGCGTCAGGGCCGCCACTGAATCAATGACAATGACGTCTACCGCAGCAGAACGAACCAGCATATCGGCAATCTCAAGGGCCTGTTCTCCGGTATCCGGTTGAGATACCAGCAATTCATCTATGTTGACACCAAGACGTTCGGCATAGGATGGATCAAGTGCATGTTCGGCATCGATGAATGCAGCCGTACCGCCCGTCTTTTGTGCCTCGGCAACAACCGACAAGGTCAACGTTGTCTTGCCTGATGATTCCGGGCCATAAATCTCGATAACACGCCCCCGGGGCAAACCGCCTATTCCGAGCGCTATGTCGAGCCCGATGGAGCCTGTGGAATATACCTGAATATCCTGGATAACCGATGAATCACCCAATCGCATGACAGATCCTTTGCCAAACTGGCGATCAATTTGACCCAACGCTGCCTCCAGCGCTTTGCGTTTATTCTCATCCATTTCTGTAAGTACTCTTTAAAGTGGTTATGATAAATTTTCCGAGACACATCGAGCTTATACTCGCTCTGTAACAATGTTCTCTATTTTGAGAACATATCAGATATTACCCTCAAGTTTCAATAGCTTTCTGATATTAATTGTCTCACAGTAAAACATGAACTCACACCCGGAATCCGAAATATTTGTCAATATAATCAAATAAATAGAGTTAGTTTACAACGCCTATTTAAAGCTCAACCTGGAGAACGACGGATAAAATATTGATAAATTTGGGAGTGGAAACAACGGTGTCACAGATAACTATCAAACCACGCTCTCAATCCGGCCGCCGCAAATGGTCCAGTCTCCCATGTTCCTTATTGACAGCGTATTCATCATCAAACTCAATAATTGCCACACAACATGTCGTCATTAACTTCCCATCCCCGGGCACAGAGACCTCGGGGCAGAAATGCATAAGCGCTAACTCAAAACCGGGATTATGACCAACCATCATCACGGTCTGAACCTGAGCCAATTGCTGTACTGCGATCTGCACAATTTCCTGCTCGGTTGCATGGTAAAGGTCGTCGAGATACAGCACCCCGGAGGAGGAAATATCAAACTCGGTGGATACCAGCTGCAAAGTCTCCCTGGCACGGGCTGCACTGGAGCAGCAAATTACATCGGGTTCAGGAACATGGGAATTCAGCCAGTCACCGACCCTCGGAGCATCCCGCCTACCTCTGCGATTGAGCGGTCGTTCGAAGTCAGTGGAAGCTCCGCTATGCCAGTCGGATTTTGCATGTCGTAACAAAATTAGTCGTCTGGTCGCCATTGGTTTTCTCTGTTAGTACAATACCATCACTATTTTACCCTTTGACGCACCCTTAAATGGCCAAAAAAAATAAAGAACCTCGTGAAGGAACCATTGCATTCACCGCAGACCGACACAAATATTATGAGAAGGCTGTGCAATGCGTGGAGTCCGAGATTGATATGGTGGATGAAACCTATACGACCCTGCGGGGAGTAAAGGCAACCTTTTTGCGAGAAGATTTCTGCGGTACGGGCAACACCAGTTGCGAATGGGTACGCCGTCGATCAACCAACATCGCGATCGGTCTTGATCTTGACCAGGAGGTTCTGGACTGGGGAAATAACAATAATGTTTCCAAACTGACTTCCGGGCAGCGCCAACGAATCCACTTGACCAACCAGGATGTCCTGAACGCCAGTTGTGATCCTGCCGACGTGATTCTGGCGATGAATTTCAGTTACCAGTTATTCAAAACCCGCGACACACTTCGCCACTACTTTGAACAGGCACACATGGGCCTTGCAGAAGATGGCATATTTTTTATCGATGCTTATGGCGGCCCCGATTCAGCCAAAGAATTAAAGGAAAAAACCAAAAATAAAAATTTCGACTACTACTGGCACCAGAAAAAATACAATCCCATTACCGGACATATGTTGTGCCATATCCATTTCAGGTTTAAAGACAAGTCCTGGCTGAAAAAAGCGTTCACCTATGATTGGCGACTGTGGACGTTGCCAGAATTACAGGAACTGCTGACAGAAGCAGGGTTCAGCAAGGTTCAAGTCTACTGGGAAGGCACGGATGAAGATACCGGCGAGGGTAGTGGTGAGTATTTTCCTGCCGACCAGGGTGAAGATGATCCCAGCTGGATCGTCTATATCGTGTGTGAGAAATAAACGATAACGAAGCTAACAAGGCACGGAAAGCGGCACAGTTAAATGCCCGCCAATGCCTGCTTTACATCAATTGGTGATCGTACCTGAACTGCCTGCAATCCTGCGCTACATGCCCCTTCCACGTTCTCCAGCATATCATCGAAAAAAAGGATTGCTGAAAGACTGACCCCGGTGGCTCTGGAAATGGCATCAAATGCAGCGCGTTCAGGTTTTCTAAGCCCTATTTCTGACGAAACAAAGATCCGATCAAATACGGAAATAATCTCGGGGTAATCTGCCATCCATCTCATCTGATGGGTTGGATTCGAATTTGAAAACATAAAACAGGGAAAGCGATTTTTTATCTGCAGAATTTCATTCACAGTTTCCGTTATCGCTCCGGTAAAAATGGCATTCCATCCAGTTCTGATTTCGTCATCGCTCGCATCGAGCTTTAGTTTACCCCTGAGGTGATCAAAATACGCAGCGCCATCAATCTCTCCCCTTTCATGTTTTTCATAGGCTGGATCCATTGCGAACAACGCCTTGATCTGATCAAACGTGAGCTGTGAATGTGCTTCCCAGAAATGGAACGCCCTGTCGAAATCAATTTCAATTAATACGCCACCCAAATCAAATAACAATGCTTCGATTTTTTTCAACGTTTCGGAGCCCCAATAGATTTTCGGATGTCAGAGAAAGAAATTTTCCGGATTTGTGCTCATTCTGTTTGCAAGCGTTTGATAAGGTATCCATCTTCCAACGCCTGTGCTTTTAAGCGAAGGATATCTCATTCCGGCAAACGAATGGTGAATAGCTTTACGTTTTTGACTGATCGTATTTAACGCGACCTCTCATGCTAATTTCATACGCTGACTCACATCGCCCGCAATCTTTACCCCCTCTTTTCGACCGCCTCTAAAAGTCCTTGCTCTACAACGATATACACCTGTTGATGTGAACGACCGATAGCGATAAATGTGTCAATTGTATTCGAGTATACAGGGCTTCACCGGGTTATTTTGATTTATTCAATATGAAATTAAATATATGTGATAAACCATTGTTATATTGTGTTTTATATTTTATAATTTCCTGCGTTAATCCAAACAATCGGAGTAATTATTATGACAGACCAGAAATCACCAGATCAGAATAATAAATTACCGGATCAGCCTGTTTCGGGGAATTCAGAATCCAGGCCGAATCCCGAGTATCAAAATTTACTCTCTCAGTGGCTGTTTCTGGATCGGGGAGACAATTCCCTGAACTCGGCACATGCACATCACGCCAGTTTTCTTTCTATCGACTAGGAAACGTTCTTCGTCAGGCTCTCGATCTCGCACTGGCAGGATCCCAGACGGGGTCACTGATCACTGTTGCCTTGCGACGTTGCCCCAGCAATTCAACATCAAAAGTTTTTCCTGCTGCTGAATACGCCGATTCAACGTAGCCGAACCCAAGGCTTTTTCCGGTGTAATGGCCATAGCCACCGGATGTAGTTACGCCAATAACTTTATCTCCATCAAGCAATGGCTCACCACCAACAATGTCATTATCCCCCGGGTCAACTTCAAGGTAGACAATTTTTATATCCGGGCCCTGGACACGCACTTTCAGGGTCGCTTCGCGACCGATAAAATCCCCTTTATTCTCGTTAAAGAATCGTTCAACCCCTGCTTCCACTGGTGTGATTTCGTTAGTGAGTTCCGCTCCCCAGCCTTTATAGGCTTTTTCGATTCGCAGGGAATTGACTGCATAAGTGCCAAAATTAGCAATCGCGAATTCTTCCCCTGCCTGCCAGACGGCATTGTAGACTTCGAGCATGCGCTCCATCGGACAATGCAATTCCCAACCGAGTTCTCCAGCGTAATTAACCCGCAGGGCGCGTAATGCGACCCCGGCCACTGTGATTTCCTTGCCGGTTAACCAGCGAAAATTCTCATTTGATAAATCCGTATCGGTTATCTTTACCAGCAAGTCCCGAGACCGTGGACCTGCCACTACCACTACCCCCCAGTCATTGGTAATATTTTTAACCTTGACATCTTCGTCGTCAGCAACCCCCTGTTCAAGAATTGCCAAATCCCGTTCCTCACAATTGGCACCAGACAGAACGTAATAATGGCCTTCGCGGATCCGGGTAATCGTTGACTCTCCATTTAACCTGCCTTCCGGTGACAGATAGTGCGCCAGCGTAATTCCTCCTTCTCTGACCGGCATCTTGTTGGCACAGATACGATTCAAAAATTGCTCTGCGTTCCGCCCGGTGACGTCATACTTGGCGAAACTGGACAGGTCCAGCACCCCTACCCGTTCACGCACCGCGCGGCACTCCTCGGCCACGACCTCAAACGTATTATTGTGCCGAAAACCAATATCTTCAGCACGCCCGTCGAGGGAAAACCATTTGGGGCGTTCCCAGCCATTGACCTCGGTAAATATACAACCTCGGGACGCCAGCAAATCATATAGCGGTGTAGTCCGGTGCTTGCGCGCTGCCGCCCGCTCTTCCCCGGGCAGATGCAGTTTATACATATGCTCGTAGTCTTCATGAGATTTGGCTTTGGTATATTTGCCCGGCGCAAAGTCGCTGAAGCGCCGGGGGTCCACACCCGCCATACTGATTTCCGCATCGCCATACATCATCCATTGGGAAAGATACTTGCCGGAACCTGCCCCGGCGGCAATCCCGATGGAGGCACCGTTACAATGCCAGTAGTTTCGAAGTCCCGCAGCAGGGCCAAGGAATGGATTACCATCCGGCGTATGGGGAATGGCGCCGCACACTACTCGCTTGATACCCAACTCACTCCACATCGGTATCCGTTCCATGACCCGTTCAATATAGGGCATGATATTGTCAAAATTCGGATCGAACAGCTCATTGACGGAATCCCACTCCGGCCAACCGTCGCGATGGGTCCAGCACTCTTCAGATTTGGCCATCTCATAGATACCGATCAGCGCCGATTTTTGCTCCTGGCGGTAGTAAGATGAAGGATAGGGGTCCCGTAAAACCGGCATTTCGCGGTCACTTTCGAGGAAAGTCGGCACCGTATCGGTAACAATATAGGTGTGCTTCATATTAATGATGGGCACATCTGTTCCTGCCATCTGTGCAACTTGGCGGGCGTAGCATCCTGCCGCATTGACCACATGCTCGGCAATCACATTACCCTGTTCGGTGATAATCTCCCAGTCTCCGGAAGGTCTTTGCCTGATATCCAGCACTCGATTATTGGTTACAATGCTGGCACCAAATTGGCGTGCCCCTTTTGCCATTGCATTGCACACTCCGGCAGGGTCAACATGACCGTCATTCAACGTCCAGGCCCCGGCTAAAACACCATCGATATTTGCATAGGGCACCAGTTGTTTGATCTTGGCGGGATCGATGATTTCGCACTCAAATCCAATTAACTTGCCGACACTGGCCACGCGTTGAAACCACTCTACTTCTGCCGGGTTCAAGGCAAACCGAATGCCGCCGCAACCATGCCAGCTAACGTATTGACCGGTCAAAGCTTCCAGCTCAGGATACAGATTGATTCCATGATCGTGGATCTTGGCCATGTTGTAATCGGCGATAAAACTGGGGCATTGACCGGCAGCGTGCCAGGTAGAGCCTGAAGTCAGCTCTCCTTTTTCAATCAACAGGCTGTCAGTCCAGCCTGCTTCTGCCAGATGGTATAACAAACTTGCTCCCATCATACCGCCGCCGACGATAACAACCTTTGCCTGTGAAGGTACTTTTGATTCTGCCATTCTTTTAATGATGTACTTTTAACGATGTAGTTTTTGAATAAGTTGACTCAATGGATTGACAATTACCAGGGAGTCTCTCAAGAATTCTCTGATTATACGTATTGTTACTCTGCAGGTTTCATTTGGCTGCGTGGCAACCGGATGTCAAATTTCTCCCTGATACGCTTGTCTACTGCCTCCGGGATATGAGATGGAAAGTGGGTCGCCAGTATATTTTGTACTGAACCTTTAGCCCGGTCGTATATCGAACTGGCACCCAGTTCCATCCATTCTGCGGGGGTCAATCTATCCGCCAAATTCGGGTAGACATAGTCCCTTTCCATCCGCGACAGGGTTGCATCATGACCGAGAAAGTGCTCCGGTCCATTCAGGCATACGTCGGTGATCGTGTCCAGGGCGAGATTTTCGGTATCGATATCCACTCCGCGGACACTGCGGTTAATGGCCCCCATCATGTCATTGTCGATGGCGCACCCGGCGAAACTGAACCCGAGTAAACTTGCCTGCATACCGGCCGCTTCGTAGACCATATTGGCGCCACTATGTCCGGCCATGGCTATGGTATAACCTTTCTCAAAACCGGATTGGGCATCCGGGATTTTGCTATCTGCCATGCCGCCGGCGACCCCGGTTGGAAGGTCATAGAAACGCCCCATTTGTCCACAGGCGGCCATTAATATAGCCTGCTCCCCGCTACCACCACTCATTGCACCAGTACGCAGATCGGAAACAAATGGCCACGGCCCCAGGATGCAGGGGTGTTTGGGTACAATGGCATTGGCATAAACCAATGCACCCAATGCTTCGGCCCACTCCTGGACAATCGCCCCGGCGAGGGAAGCCGGGCTTGTCGCCCCGGCCTGCCCGGCAGCGAGCAATAACACCGGCATTCCTCCCTTGATGCATACCTCCATCACACTACAGGCATCCTGGGCAAAGCGCATCGGTGGCACCACGAAACAACTCGAAACACTAGCAAACGGTCGCTCACGCCATTGATCTTCACCACCGGCGATTTCGTGCAGTAATCGCAATCCTTCTTCCGCATGGGCGGCGTCCACATAGCTCACTCCGCAATGTTTGGTAGTACCGGAAACCGAAATATAGGTGGTATTCAGATCCATAGCCGCGGGATCTTCAATATCCCTGGCTACCATGCAACGCTGAAAGAAATGCAAATGCTCCAGCTTGTCCACCAACCGCGCTGCATCGTATAAGTCCTGAGCGGTAGACTCGCGATACAAACCCTTGCCAGGATAAGCGGCATGGGTCTTCCAGTCGTCAACAACATGTACTGCGGCCCCCGCAGTACCGAAATATACTTTGTTGCCGCTTAATTTGAGGTCATGGGCTGGATCCTGGGCATATAAGGTAATATCCCTGGCCGCGTTTCCTATGGTGTCTTCCACCAGGCTCCTGGGGATTTTCAGACGCCCATCCTTGAAGACTCCACCAGCCCTGGTAACGTATTCGATACAGCTTGGAATAGAGCGTGAAAAGCCGACATTTTCCAGCAGATCAAGAATTGTCTGGTGAATACTGTCCATATCCGCGCCGGTCAGCGGCATAAAGCGGCCGCCCTCCATACCCGGGCGCACGGGTTTGTTTTCTTCTGTTAACGGGGCTGCCCTGAGCGCTTTGCGCGCTTCTCTGCCTCCGGCTCTTCTAGTGGACATAATATTGGTTAGCGAAAGGTGTTGAACAGCGAAGTATCAATTAATCGAGATACACAGGTCGAATAATTTGCGACTGTAAATAGTGATTTCGCGCCTGAATATGGCACTGTGTCAGGTTTTACGCGCTTCCCTGGGGGTCACACCAAAACTGGAATAATAGCGACTGCTGAAATGTCCGGCAGATTTAAAACCGCAGGCAATGGCTACATCAATAATTTTAAGCGATGTTTGTTCAAGCATACGTTGGGCAGTATTCAGACGAAGGGTCAGATAATAGCGCGCAGGCGTTGTATTGAGATATCGGCGAAATAATCGCTCAAGCTGGCGCTTGGAAACTCCCACCAGATTTGCCAGTTCCGCTGGTGTCAAGGGCTGCTCTATATTCGCTTCAACCAGTTCAATGCATTCGAGCAGATCCGGGTGGGTGACACCGGTCCGAGATTCAATATCCATTCTCTGGGGATCACCTAAATGGCGAACGTGGGGGTGGATCATGCAATCTGCCACCGATGCCGCCAACTCATGTCCGTGATGCTGTTCAATGACGTATAGCATCATGTCCAAAGCGGCCGCACCACCGGAACAGGTCAGGCGACCGCCATCGACCTCAAACACATCCGAGGAGACTTTATGATTTGGCCATGATTCCCTGAACTGGGTCATATTTTCCCAGTGCGTCGTGCATTGGAGTCCATCGAGAAGCCCTGCCTGGGCCAGTAAATGGCAACCGGTTTCAAGCCCGGCGATGGTAATATCTTTTGCGCCTTGCCGGGCGAGCCATTTGATCACTATTTTGTTGTCGGATTTTTCCGGATGGAAGGCTCCGGAGATAACCAGCATTGAGAAGTCATTGGCTTCTTCAACCGCGAGGTCAGCTTTCTGAATCATACCACTGGATGAGTTCACTTCCTGGCCTTCATCACTAATCACCCGCCATTGATAAAGCGGGCTTTTCGATAGTCTGTTGGCTATCCGAAGAGGCTCCAGGGCAGAGATAAATGGCAACATGTTAAATGAATCAGCAAGATAAAACCCCACTGATCTCTCGGCACCATCGACAACCCTGCCAAATTCAAGATTGTTCATTCGCTACTCCCCAACCAGTTTGTCGAGTAGTCCAACTTGCAAAGATTGACCGGTTCAGCAAAGACCGTCGCTGAAACGCGCAATCCTGCTACAGGCTTCTTCCAGATCTGATTCAGACGCGGCATAAGACAGACGAAAGTATCCATCGGTGCCAAAAGCCGAACCTGGAACCAGTGAAACACCTTGCTCCTCCATCAACGCCATTACCCAATCCGCATCTGTTGTCAGTTTTTTCCCGGCAGATGAGGATTTACCCAATTGATCCACAATGGAAACAAACAGATAAAATGCGCCACCTGGAGGGAAACAGCGAATGCCGGCTATAGCATCGAGCGCTTTCATCGTTGATTTGCGCCGCTTGTCGAAACTCCGGGTCATAGTGGACAGGATTTGTTGCGGTCCATCTAATGCCTCCACCGCTGCCCACTGTGAAATTGAACATGGATGGAGCGTGGACTGCCCCTGAATTTTCTTCATTGCAGCAATCAATACAGGGTCTCCCGCACCATAGCCGATGCGCCATCCGGTCATCGCATGTGATTTTGACAACCCGTTTACGGTCAGGGTTCGATCCACCAATTGCGGCACCGCTTCGGCAAAGCTGACAAATCGGGTATCGTCATAGACAATTTTTTCATAAATATCATCAGCCATTACCCAGACCTCGGGATACCGTGAAAGAACTTCACCGAGGGCCCGAAATTCTTCAGCTGTATAGACGGAACCGGTGGGGTTGGAAGGCGAATTTATAAATACCCAACGTGTTTTAGCGGTAATCGCTCGCTCCAGTTGCTCTGCGGTCATCTTGAAACCGGTTGCTTCAGTGGTAGGGATGATGACCGGCTCGCTACCAAACAAAAGTACGATATCCGGATAACTGACCCAGTACGGTGCTGGAATAATGACTTCGTCAGCCTTTTCCAGAGTCGCCATCATAGCGTTAAAAATGACCTGCTTCCCTCCCGCACCAACGATGACCTGATCCGGTTGGTAGTTCAGGTGATTATCGACCCTGAACTTTCCGCATATCGCCTGACGTAACTCGACAATGCCCTCAGCCATTGTGTAGTGAGTTTGTCCATTCTCCATCGCCGTTCGGGCAGCGATCCGGACATTTTCCGGGGTATCGAAATCCGGTTCCCCGGCAGCCAGAGAAATAACATCGCGTCCCTGTGCTTTAAGTTCCTTGGCCCGATCGGCAATCGCTACCGTAGGAGATACCCGGACTTTCGACAACCGGCTGGACAATTTTACTTTGCTCATAAAGTTTCTTTGCTCGTCATACTGCCTGATTTATTAACCCAATCTCCCGATCTATCATTTCTCTTAACTGTTAACCCATTGACCAGTCACAAAAGTTTATTTAGTGACCCTTCTCACATCCAGAACATTCTGGATTTTCGATAGCTGGCCAAGGGTCTTACTTAAAGATTTTAATCCGGAAACCTCCAGCCGCAATCTTACTTGAGCCAGGTTTTCATCATCGGTTTCCATATTCACTTTCAGCACTTCTATTTTCGCATCTTTCAGCACCTGGCATACGTCATGCAAGATGCTACTACGATGATACGCCGACAACTGCACCTCGACTGGATAAGAGGCTGAATCCTGGTTTCCCCACTCAACATCAATAAGTCGGTTCTGTCGCTCCTCAGCAAGTCCCCGAATGTTATTACAATTCTGATTGTGTACGGTAACCCCGCGACCCGTGGTAATGTAACCCACAATCTGATCTCCCGGAACCGGTGAGCAGCAATTGGCCATGGTGGTTAACAGATTGCCGACACCGTTCACCTGGAAGGCTCCACCTTTTAAACCGGGCCTCGGTCCCCGAACCGTCAGTGAAGGTTCATTTCTGCGCTCCAGTTCACGGCGAAAAGGGAGTAATGCGCGGGAGATTTTATAGTCATTGGCACCAAGGGCCGCTAAAAAATCTTCGGTCTTGCGAAACGGGGTATTTTCGGCAATCCGGTCATAGCTGATATCTTCCAGACCGAGGCGATCCAGTTCCCGCTCCAGCATACTGCGTCCATCGCTGACGTGTTGATCATAGTCCCGGTGCTTGAACCACTGCTGGATACGAACTCTGGCCCGCCTGGTCTTTACATATTCCAGCTCTGGCCTTAGCCAGTCACGACTGGGGGATCCAAGCCTGGCAGTCTGTACTTCGACCTGATCTCCTGTCTGCAATCGATAACTAAGGGGCACCATCTTACCGTTGACCCGGGCGCCTCTGGTACGGTGCCCTACTTCGGAATGAATGGAATACGCCAAGTCAATGGAAGTAGAGCCTTCCGGAAGATCGATCACGGTACCTTTTGGGGTAAAAACATATACTCGCTGACTTTCGATGGACTCCTTGAATGCGTCTGCCAGCGAATCCGAATCTGACAATTCCTGTTTCCACTCAAGTAACTGACGAAGCCATAGCACTTTATTGTCGATGCTGATATCAGCGCGGCGATTCTCTTTGTAACGCCAATGTGCCGCCACCCCCAATTCGTTGTCCCGATGCATTTCATGGGTCCGGATCTGCACTTCAACACTCTTTCCCTCGGGGCCAATAACCACAGTGTGAATGGATCGATATCCATTCACCTTGGGGGTGGCAATGTAGTCGTCAAACTCCCCGGGCAAATGACGCCACATGGTATGTACTACGCCAAGCGCAGAATAGCACTCCGCGATGGACTCCACGACAATTCTGACCGCCCGAATATCCCACAGGTTCTCAAAGGAAGTACCTTTGAGGGTTATTTTTTTCCATATACTGTAAATATGCTTGGGTCGACCACTTATATCGGACGCTATGCCTGACTCCGTCATCGCCTGCTGTAATGTATCGATAAGAGATTGAATGTATAACTCACGTGCAAGTCGTTTTTCATCTAACTGACTGGCCAGTTGCCGGTAAACTTCCGGATCCCGGTAGCGAAGCGCAAAATCTTCCATCTCCCATTTCAATTGCCAGATGCCAAGACGATTCGCCAACGGAGCATAAACATCCAGTGTCAATTGGCTTAAATCCTGCTGACGCTGGCGGTCGCCACGACGGGCACCACGCAGCAAACGCATTTGATCCGCGAGTTTGATCAGCACCACACGCACATCATCCACCATGGTTATCAACATTTTTCGCAGATTGTCTTCATTGGTCTCGGCGTCAACAACTTTGTCCTCACGTCGAGAGAGTGATGAAAGTTGGTCGAGACGACCGACACTCTCAAACAGAGTCAACACTACCGGCTCAAATTGCCCTGCCAATGCAACCTTCAAACCATCATCGAAAGGCCCGGCGCAATGCAATAGTGCTGCCTGGCATCCAATATCATCCATGCCAAGGGTTCGCAGGATAGCAACGGTTTCCAACCCCTGTTCAATTTTGCCGGCATCAATGGTGTCCTTTAATTGCAACCACGACGCGCAATCATGAACGGCATCTGGAACGGATTCATTCATTGAAGCAGTAGCGATCATTGTCGGGCTAAAAAACGATATAATTGGCGTCCTGGTATTGTACCGCCGGACAGCTTTCGGTGGTCATCATGATTTATTGGCTGATTCATTAATCTTCGACAAATGTTAGAAAAAATACCCCAATCCGTAGAAGGATTCGAACTTGAAGAGATCGATGGCGAGATTCTGCTTTACTCTCCATCTTCCACCCGCTCAGTTTATCTCAATTCTACTGCTTCTCTTATATGGCAACTATGCGATGGCAAACAAAGCATCAAGCAAATAATCACACAACTGCAAAAAGCGTTTCCCGATGCAAAGGATTCCATCGAAGATGATGTCACGCGGTCAATTCAACTCTTTGTTGACAATCAGGCAATTAGCCTGGAAATCTCACCCTGACTAGAACCTGTTGAGCAGGCCTGTATTGGTTCATGCTGATAGGGTCACGCTGACCGCTTCACAATCAAATAGATAGAGCCATAGCAATATGTCATCCAAAGCCATCACTTTCAATGGCCACAAAATAGTGATCGACTATGCGGCTGAAGAAGTAGATCCACTGCTTGATTTTCTGTTTGGTGACCTCAACCGGGAAACAGTTGCCACCGAAGATGCTGGTTTCACCATTGACCAGACTTCACAGAACAGTAAATGGACTCTCACCAGAAACGAAACAACCCTGTTTCAGGGTGGTGATTTAAATGGCCTTGGCAACATTCTTTCCGGAGAGGTGTTGTTTAACTTGATTGAAAACAATCAGCAAGGTATGGCGATCCATGCCGGTCTTGTTTCAAATGAGAAAGGATCATTACTGCTGCCTGCAGATAGTGGTTCAGGCAAGAGTTCTGTCACCACATGGCTACTAACCCGTGGCTGGAATTATCATACCGATGAACTTGTAATGATTGACCTTGATTCCGACAAAATCAACGCCTTTACCCGCCCACTGAATATCAAGGCTGCCGGACTGGACACTATCGGCAAAATTTTTGATCTTGAGAAACACAAAGAGCAGATCCGAAGCTCGAATATGGTCACCATGATTCCTCACCGGCTGGTGAACCCGACCTACAAGACGAAAATACCAGAACTTCGTGCGGTGGTTTTCCCGAAGTATTCCACCGACACCGAACCCGGCATTCAGAAAATTTCCGGAGCTGAAGCCGGCCTGGAAATGATGCGGAGCAATGTAATAGCGCGCAATTTACCTGGCCACGGATTTGCTAATGTCATCCGGCTGGTCAGAAACCTACCCGCATACCGACTCCACTATCAACATTTTGACAACCTCCAACAGTTGATCGCGGTGGTAACGACCTGACCAGAATTGTTGTATGGAGCCCTCTGTCCCCAACGATTTAGCGCTACTACGACGCCTGGCAACCGTCAAGATTGATGTTGATGCCAGATTATCGGTTCTAAACCTGGTCAATGCCATTGATAACTGGATTGACTTGATCACCAAAGCTGAAAAACATGGTTTATCCAACCTCGTTTACCAGCATTTAACGGACCTGGGCGTCGACATTCCCACTCCGGCACGACACCAGTTTATCGCTTTAAAAGCCCGGCACCGAAAGGCCAACCTGATACGGCACAACGCAGTGGAAGAAATCCTCGAAGTTTTTTCCAAATCGCATATTGAGTCGATATTGTTAAAGGGCGCTGCATTGGTGAAGGTGCTATATGATTCCCCGGAGCTGCGGCCGATGAGCGACATTGATATCCTTGTGAAACCGGAGCAGGCTGATCTCGCCCAACAATGCCTGAAGCGAATTGGCTACACCGCCCAAGCGAGAAAGACCGGATACCTGGTAGATCATCATCACCTGCCAATAGCCACCAGAACCATGGATGGAATACGGGTACATGTCGAAATTCATCATGACGCGCTATCAGGAGATGTTGATGCATCCATTTCGTTTAACAACATGAACGGGAATCCGCGTTCATTTTCTGTGGGCAAACAAACCGGTTATGCACTGGATCATACCGATATGCTTCGACATCTTTGCCATCATACTTTCGAACCTGTGGAAGAACTCAAACTGGGCGCTGTGGCGGATTTATACGGTTATGCTGATAAATATATCGACGAAATCGACCAGCAACATTTAGCCACACAGTATCCATTTGTAGCAAACATATTTTCCATCCTGCACTACGTCAGTCCGCTGCCGAAGAAACTGCAGGGCTGGATAACAGTTCCCCAGGCGCCACCCCCACAGGGTGTCGGCCTTGGCTTTCCACCAATGACCCATACCCTGGCGTTGCACAAGGGATTACTGGACCGCGCCAGATATTTACTGAATCCACCGCAGTGGTGGTTGCATGGTTTTTACAATATTAGTCCGGGGAACTCCATTACATTTACCCGACTATTCAAACATCCAAAAACAGTCGTCAAATGGCTGTTCAGAAGGTTTCGCGCGAAGTTGCATTCTCGGTCCGCGACCATCCGCTGAATTTCGACAAAGAGGCTTAGAAATTAACTTTGTTGATGTGTTTCTTTATCGTTTATGCACTAGTGCTCTATTCCTATTGAGATGATTAATATATCAATGCAGCTTCCACAGCCATTACCCGGGCAAATCACGTTAACGATGGTGGTATTTTTCCTGTATCTAAGTCTGCTAAGCAATGTTGTTGTGGCTGGAGCTGTAAAAGATAAAGTGGGAGAGACCGGTGATAAAATCGGGAGTACTGTAGAAAAGGTTCATGACAAGATCACTAGCCGGTATCTTGACACCGTTGAGCGGATTGATTCATTTTATGGTGACGACAGATATGCTGAAAAAAGCAACACTTCCTGGGGCCGTCTGAGACTGGACACCCTGTTCAGGGAGGGTGACGACGTTGACTACGATATCAAGATAAAGGCGAGAGTAGTATTGCCGCAGTCAGAAGGCAGGGTTCAGTTCCTGTTTTCTGGTGACAATGACGATGATTCTTTTGATCCCGATGATGATGACAGTGGTAGTTTTGGTAACGGCGGATTCGGCGACGAAGAGGACAATCCAGCACTGGCATTACAATACATCCAAACTCAAACCGCCAGGTCCTCAGCAAAATATGCGATCGGGTTACACAAGCGGGAATCAAAGTACAGACTGAATGTCAGTGCCCGACATAGTTATAGATGGAGTTTGGGCGAACACTGGAAGGGTCAAATTACCAATCGATTATGGCTGTTTACCACGGTCGGGTTTGAAGACGATATCAAATTCGAATTTGATCGATTGTTTGGCAGGAATAAAAACTGGTTATTCCGTTCATTTTCTAAAATTCGATGGCGTGAAGTGGAAGACTTTTCTACTTTTGAACAGCGGTTCAGTACCTACAAGCAACTCAGCAACAAACGCGCGCTGGCGATCGAGTCGTTATCTTATTATCAAACGGAACCAGATGAAGTGTCCGGAGAGAAGTTTGAAAGTACTGAATTGAGAGTGCGCTATCGACAAAATTTCTGGCGACCCTGGTTTTTTGGTGAAGTTCAGCCAGCGATTGGCTGGCCAGCGGACCGTGACTATGACGAGACCTTCAGTATTTTGTTTCGAGTTGAATTTTTGTTTAATGCATCGAACAGGCGGCTTAATTACAATTTACTGGATATGTAGCTTTCTGGACGCACCAACAATCACAACATGCCTTTCACAGCCTGCAGTGTTCTGCCACTTTGCTGCAGTTTGACCACTGCCGCCACACCGAGTGCGGAGTGATTCCAACCGGCCTCGAGCGGCACACTGAACTGATGGCGTTGCCCAGACAAGGTCTGTTCAGGTGGGCTAATATAGCGCACCACATAATCATGCTTTAGCGAACGGCCCCTATTTTCTCCGGCGTCGACGCTGCTACTCAGATTATTCTCATACACTGCCAAATAGACTTCTGGCGTATCGCTCCCGGTATAAGTGAGATTCTCAATACTCACCCTGGCCATCAACTTTCCGTCATCAACGTCTGCGAGATATAGCGTGATATCCGCTTCGGTCAGACTCTGGTGTGTAGCGCTGACTTTTCCAGCGATTTTACTCCCCCCCCTCGCTTCTGCCCCATCAACCACAAACTCCGGAGTGTAAATTGATTGCTGACTATTGGCTCTGGCGACGACCCGCTGACGTTCGGTGTAACCGGCCCTGGCATAAGGGTCTTTCCATCCTATGTAATCCCAGTAGTCGACGTGGAATGCCAATGGAATAATCTGATCAGCTTCTTCGGTTTTACCCAAACGACTCAGGAATTCGTCTGCCGGCGGGCAGGAACTGCAACCTTCCGAGGTATACAGTTCCACCACTGAGGACTTGTATTCCCCACTTTTTATTTGCTGCCCCGCAAACCCTGCTATGGAAACAAAGAAAACGCTCAGCAATACCGCACTTTTTGTCCATATAAACATTACTGACTACTCGGTGAATAATGCGACAAATTGCTGGTACCCCTCGGCAGCCAACTCATCCCGGGGGACAAATCGCAGCGCAGCTGAATTCAGACAATAGCGAAGACCAGTAGGATTTGGACCATCTTTGAAGACGTGCCCCAAATGGGAATCTGCACTGGCACTACGGACCTCGGTACGTGGAAAGAGTAATTTGTAATCTGTTGTGGTGGCAACATACGCAGCATCAATGGGCTGGGAAAAACTCGGCCAACCAGTACCCGAATCAAACTTGTCTTTTGAGGAAAACAATGGTTCTCCAGAGACAATATCCACATAAATTCCCGGCTCCTTGTTATCGTGATATTCGTTGCTATAAGGCCGTTCCGTTCCTTCCTCCTGGGTGACTTTGTACTGCAACTCGGTCAGCTGCTGGCGCAGTTCTTCATCACTGGGTTTCGGGTAGACCATACTCGTATCTTCACTGTTCACATCTTCATTCATTTTTTTCTCTACCATTGGTTCCGCCTCGTCTTTCATTGGACCTCTAACAACGTATTCAAGTTCATCCCCCCAGAACTTTTCAAGATACTGATCGCGCCCGGAGCCATATCGATAGTACTCATAACGAACCGGGTTTTTGATGTAATAATCCTGATGATAATCCTCAGCCGGATAAAATACATCCAGTGGTGCCACTTCAACTGCGAAGGGTTTTTCGTATCGACCCGATGCCTCCAGCTTGCTGATCGCGGATTCCGCGGCACTCTTTTCTATTTCGTTATTGTAATAGATTCCCGGTCGATACTGACTACCACGATCAACAAAAGAACCTGTGCCGTCAGTAGGATCAAACTGACGCCAGAACCCCTCCAGCAAATCGCCATAAGTAATAATCGCGGGGTCGTAGTGTACCTGTACTGCTTCGGTATGCCCGGTACCACCCCGTGAAACCTGCTTGTAGGTCGGGTCCATCGTGTGCCCTCCGGTATACCCGGAAACGGCGTCAGCCACACCAGGTAATTTCTCAAAATCCGATTCTATGCACCAGAAACACCCCCCCGCAAAGGTTGCGATGACCAAACCCTGCTCATCCATTAATTTCGGTTTTGCTGGCATTTGCTCAGCTTTCAACTGTGTATAGGCCAGACCGACAGCCAGGGTTATGCCTACCAGGCCGAGCCTGTTTCTTGTTCGTGTGTTCATACTCATCTCCGGTTAAATCGATGGATTATGGTAGGACAAGCCTATTACAAGAAATTCACATATTCATAACAAATTTATAACAAATTCCTGATCAAGATGAACAATGAAAATTCCTTAAACAGAATCGTTTCCGGCGACTGGCAGGGAGGCCGTAAACGACACCCCGTCGACAGTATTCCTGACTCGAATTTCCCCATTCAAACTTTCCATAATGCGCCTTGAGATTGCCAATCCCAATCCAGCATGGCGCTTACTGGCAGATTGCAAGCCCACTCGATAGAAGGGAGCAAACAACGCATCCAGTTCATTTTCCTCTATTGATTCACCCACATTGGCCACCGAAATTTCAATGTTCCCGACTCTGTCTTCCAGGGACAACGTGATCACACTCGAAGGATCGGCGTGTACCATTGCGTTGTCGATCAGATTGTCCAACACCCGCTCAAATAACGATACATCTCCCATTGCAAAAGTGCCGGGTTGATTATGATCAATTTCAAGTGACAGACCGGCTTCCTGCATGCGAATGGCATATTTCTGACGTATATCAAATAATAACTCGAGCGGCATAAAAGGCTCCAGTTGGGGCTTGATTTCTTTCGCCTCGAGGCTTGAAAGCTGGAACAGACTTTCAATCATGTGACTTAAACGAAGTCCCTGGGTGTACGATATTTCCAGAAAATCCGCCCGTTCCCGGGCAGAAAGCCTATCACCTTTCAGTTTCAAAGATTCTATATAACCGAGCATGGATGCCAACGGCGTTCGCAGATCATGGGATACCTGGGCTACCAGTTGACGACGCTCGTTATCTTTGTCAGTCAGAGCAGCAAGCTGACTTCGTATCCGGCCAGCCATCTGCTCAAAAATATGCTCAATCTGAGCAATTTCGTCTCCACCTTCGACCATCACTCCTGATCCTTCCCAATGCCTGAAATCACTGTCACTGAACGCCTCTATGCGATGGGAAACTCGCCGCAAGCGTTTTGTCAACCAATAAAAAACAGCCAATCCTGCAAGCAACCCCAAAACCAGACTCAACGCCATTGACCACAGCCCCGTACGGGCCCAGAACGCCTGATACGCCATAGATTCAAGCGCTTCATACTGCTCACCCCGTAGCACTACATACAAATAGCCTTCCGGCGCAATAGCAGATGGTACTTCGGTCACTGAAAACGCCTTCCGTTTATCGTGACTGCGTGGATCATCCCCCAGAGGATACTTTTCTTCACCGCTCAAAAAAGCCCTGATGGGGCCAAGATTTACGTGACTGCGCTTCACGGACTGGGGGTCGGCCGAATAGGAAAGCAGCTTGCCCTTCAGATCAAGCAGGTAAATCTCGATACTTGGATTAACCACCATATATTGCTCAAACGTATGTTTAAGCGCGGCTTCATTGATTTTCCCCTGGGCAACAAGATTTTTGTCCGCGACCAGATTTTGTGCCAGCGTGCGATGCAGATCCTGATTGAGCCGGGCGACAACTCTCTGTGTAGCGATGGTATTGAGCGCGGTATAAAATACCCCGATAACCAGTAACAACAATACCAGCACCGTGGCCAGGCGAGTATAAAGGGAATTAAAACCGATCACGATTCAGCAAACTTATAACCCACTCCCCATACCGTCTGCACGTATTCTGGCCTCGCCGGATCCTTTTCGATCTTTATTCGCAGGCGGTTGATATGGGTATTTACCGTATGCTCGTATCCGTCGTGGTCATATCCCCAAACACCATCGAGTAACTGCGCACGGCTGAATACACGGCCCGGGGAAGAAGCCAGATACAACAATAAATCGAATTCCCGCGCCGTCAGATCGATCGCCCCTTCAGGTGTTTCTACTTTGTGCCGTGCAGTATCAATAGTGAGATTGTGAAAATTGATCAGGGCGGGAGATTGTGTCGGCTTCTGGGCTGCACTCAACGCATCAACCCGGCGAAATAGCGCCTTGATCCGCGCCATTAGTTCAACCAGACTGAACGGTTTGGTCAAATAGTCATCAGCACCCAATTCCAGCCCCAGCACTCGATCCAGTTCGGTAGATTTTGCGGTCAGTATCAACACCGGAATCCGTTCATTTTGCCGGCGAATACGCTTGCATACTTCAAGTCCGTCAATACCCGGCAACATTACATCCAGCACAACCAGATCGGGACAGGATCGCGCAAATTGTTCCAGCCCCTGTTCTCCATCGCCTGCATGAAGCACCGTATAGCCCGCTTCAGTTACCTGCATGGAGATCAATTGCGCAATGTCCGGATCATCTTCGATGATAAGTATTTTACGACCCATACGCTCCATCATAGCCAAACCGGTCAGCAAACGCACTATCATGATTGATTGCTGTATATTAATATCCCGGAATAGTTTAAAAATTTTACAAAGGAGAATCTGATTTAATGAAATCTCATTATCGTGTTGTAGTGATCGGCGGTGGGGTAGTGGGTGCATCTGTTCTGTATCATTTAGCCAGATTTGGCTGGAACGATGTTTGTCTGCTGGAGCGGGATGTGCTTACTGCGGGTTCATCGTGGCATGCGGCTGGTGGTATCCACGCGCTCAATGCTGATCCGAATATGGCCGCACTACAGGCCTATACCATCGATTTACTGTCCGAGATTGAGCAAGAAAGCGGGCAGGATATCGGGCTCCATATGACCGGTGGCATCACCGTCGCCTCGGCGCCAGCGCGTTGGGAATGGTTACAGGCAACTTACCGAATTTTTCAAACCATCGGTATTGAGGACTGTCATTTGATGACCCCGGGCGAGATCAGGGAAAAATGCCCCATTATGGATGTTGCGGGTGTACTGGGTGGACTATGGGCCGATCGAGAAGGCTATATTGATACTACCGGCACTGTTCATGCCTACGCCATTGCGGCGAAGAAACGAGGCGCAGAGGTCATAGAACACAATCGGGTACTGGAACTACAACAAAGACCTGATTTGAGTTGGGATGTTGTAACAGAACACGGCACGATCAACGCGGAACATGTGGTGAACGCCGGTGGTCTATGGGCAAAGCAGGTGGGCCGTATGGTAGGACTGGATTTGCCGCTGTCTCCGCTCAAACATCACTATCTGGTTTCCGACACCATTCCAGAGGTGGCAGCGCTGGACTTCGAAGTACCAATGATGGTGGATCTCGAAGGCTTCACTTATTTACGTCAGGATCAAAAAGGGGTGTTGCTCGGCATCTATGAGTTGAACCATGAACACTGGCAAATTGACGGGGCGCCATGGGATTATGGAATCGAACTTTTTAACGAAGACCTTGATCGAATTTCTGATGAACTGACATTGGCTTTTAATCGTTACCCCTGCCTGCAGGAAGTAGGGATCAAGAACTGGGTCAACGGTGCTTTCACCTTCTCCCCGGATGGCAATCCACTGGTGGGCCCGGTTCGCGGGGTTAAGAACTACTGGCTGGCCTGTGGTGTGATGGCGGGATTCCTCCAGGGCGGTGGGGTCGGGAAAACACTGGCTGAATGGATGATGCATGGCGAACCCGAGGCCGATGCCTGGCCAATGGATATTGCTCGTTATGGCGATTTTACCTCCAATCGGGAATATATAAAGCAAACCACCGGGCAGTTCTACTCCCGCCGGTTTGTCATGACTTATCCCAATGAACAATTGCCCGCGGGACGCCCGCTTAAAAAATCTGCCGCCTATACTGCGATGGCAGAAAAAGGAGCTGTCTGGGGAGAGCTATGGGGATTAGAGATTCCACTTTGCTTCGCCCCGCCGAATTTCAAGGAAATACCGACCCTGAAACGCTCCAATGCATTTGAACTGGTCGCGGCGGAATGCAGGGCAGTGCGTGAGCAGGTCGGTCTGTTGGATATCACGGCATTTTCCCGTTACGAAATATCCGGCAAAGACGCCGTGGCCTGGCTTGATCGTATTCTGGCCTGTCCGTTACCCAAACCAGGTCGCTCTCGACTGGCACCGATGGTTTCTCCTGAAGGTCGGCTCAAAGGCGACCTGACAGTGCTCAACTGGGGCGATGGAACCTGGTGGCTGATGGGATCCTACTATCTCCGTAACTGGCATATGCGTCGCTTTCACGACTGTATTGATTCTGAGGGATTTTCAGATGTGCAGGTAAGAGATATTGCTGACAATACCGTTGGCTTCTCTTTGTCGGGGCCAAACTCGAGAAAAGTACTGGAACAGTTGACCCATCAGGATATCGACAAGAAGTCCCTGCCGTTTATGGGCTGTATGACCCTGGATGTTGGATTAATCCGGGCAAAAGTATGTCGGGTATCAGTGACAGGAGAGCTGGGATACGAAATTAATTGTCATGGATCGGAACATATTTCCCTGCGGGAAATGTTATTACAGGCGGGGGAAGAATTCGGCATTCGTGAATATGGTTTCTATGCAATGAATTCACTACGAATGGAAAAGAGCTTCGGTATCTGGTCAGCGGAGTTTATGCAGAACTACACCCCGGGGATGACCGGCATGGACCGATGGATTGATTTTGATAAAGATTTTATTGGCCGCGAAGCTGCGTTGAAAGAAAAACAGGAAAACTCGGCGCCACAACGGCTGGTTACCCTGGAAATTGATGCCATTGACGCCGACGCCTCCGGCTATGAACCGGTCTGGAGTCATGATAAGCGGGTTGGATATGTTACTTCCGGGGTTTATGGCCATACGGTTAACAAAAGCCTGGCGATGGCAATGGTTGCACCAGATTTTACTGCAGTCGGGACTGAACTATCCTGTCACGTGGTCGGTGTCGAGCGCGCGGCAAAAATAGTTGCGCCGTCGCCCTATGATCCCGAAGGAAAATCCATGCGGTTGTAATCAAGCGTAGAAAAATTACCAACTACAATTAACCCACCGGATGGCATGACTCAAACTACTGATACAATCATTATTGGTGCCGGCGTAATCGGCGCAGGAATTGCACTGGAACTCAATCGGAACGGTATGAAAACCATTTCGGTTGATAAGAATCCCGCATCCGGATATGGGCCTACCAGCGCATCCTGCGCAATTATTCGCGTTCACTATTCCACTTTGGACGGCACCGCATTCGCCTATGAGGGGTATCACTATTGGCGTGACTGGGAAGAGTATCTGGGTGTCAAAGATGAACGCGGTTTCGCGGAGTTCCGCGAAATTGGTTGTCTGGTCATGTGCACCGATCACAATAACCAGTTAAAACGCCACACTGCGCACTGTGACGCACTATCGATTCCTTATGAAAAATGGGATGCCGAACAAATTTTGCAGAAACTTCCTGTTTATAACCTGACCAGCTTTTGGCCTCCAAAACGAATGGATGACCCGAATTTTGGTCAACCGGGTAAGGGAGCAATTGACAACGCGATATTTTTCCCAACTGCGGGGTACGTCTCCGATCCCCAACTATCCACCCACAATATTCAGCGCGCTACCGAAGCCAGTGGCGGGCGATTTATCTTTTCCCGCAGTGTGGTTGAAATATTGAAAAACGGTGAACGGGTTTGCGGTGTGCGGCTGGATGACGGAACTGAAATACATGCGCCTGTCATCGTCAATGTGGCGGGACCATTCGCTGCCAAAGTCAACGCCATGGCAGGTGCTCTGGACGATATGACCATTACCACCAGAGCGCTGAAACAGGAAGTTGTGCACCTACCGGCACCTCGGGGTTTTGATTTTTACGAAAACGGAATGATCGTTTCTGATAGTGACATCGGCTGTTACTGTCGCCCGGAAAAAGGCAATTTCATCCTCATTGGCAGTGAAGATCCAGAATGTGATCCACGGGAATGGGTGGATGCAGAAAACTATGACCGAAATTTTACCGAGCAATGGACCCATCAGGCATATCGTTATGCACAGCGCGTTCCAGATTTAGGTATCCCCAGTGAAATGCGTGGAGTGGTCGACCTGTATGATGTATCCGACGACTGGATTCCCATTTATGACAAATCTTCGGTTCCCGGTTTTTACATGGCCTGTGGATCAAGTGGCAATCAATATAAAAATGCCCCGATCGCGGGGAAGATGATGGCATCACTCATCGAATACTGCGAAAACCACAACGATCACGATCAGAACCCGCTACAGTTTCAACTTCCCTATATAGACCGTTCAACGAATGTTGGTTTTTATTCGCGCAAACGTGAAATTAACGCAGAGAGTAGTTTTTCTGTTCTGGGCTAGTGCTCCGTCAAGGTAATAATGCAAAACATTCACAAACTCATACCCTTTCCAGAACTACGGCGATGCCCTGCCCTACCCCAATACACATGGTACAGAGTGCGCGCTTTGCACCCGTACGCTGTAACTGACGCGCAGCAGTATTGACCAGTCGAGCACCACTCATACCGAGTGGATGGCCTAACGCAATTGCGCCTCCCTGAGGATTAATTCTCGGATCATCGTCAGCCAGGCCCAGTTGTCGGGTACAGGCCAGCGCCTGAACGGCAAATGCCTCGTTGATTTCGAGCAGATCCAGATCATCCATCGTCAACCCCAGGCGCTCAAGGAGTTTGTTGGTAGCGGGTACCGGGCCAATGCCCATAATACGCGGGGGAACACCGGCTACCGCCATGCCGAGTATGCGTGCCTGTGGCTCAAGATGCTGACGTTTAACACCCTCTGCTGACGCCAAAAGCATGGCAGCGGAACCGTCATTAATACCCGAAGCGTTTCCTGCCGTAACCGTACCCTGTTCAAATAGTGGTTTAAGTAGTGACAGCTTTTCTATTGTTGTAGCACGAAGATGTTCATCCTGATCAACGATCCGCGGGCCCCCTTTGCGCTGGGGAATATTAACCGGGACGATTTCACTGGCAAAACAGCCCTCCAGCTGTGCCCGGGCGGCTTTAGTCTGGCTCCAGAGGGCGAATCGGTCCTGATCTTCACGGCTGATTGCAAATTCCACAGCCAGATTTTCAGCAGTTTCTGGCATCGCCTCGGAACCGATCAGGTTATCCAGTTGTTTGTTAATAAATCGCCAGCCCATGGTGGTGTCATAAATTTTCGCCGACCGATCAAACGCCGAAGTCGCTTTGCCAATGACAAAGGGAGCACGAGACATGCTTTCAATGCCACCTGCAATGATCAAGTCAGCCTCCCCGCTCCTGATAGTATTGGCGCAAAGGCCGACCGCATTCATTCCCGAACCACAGAGCCGATTGATGGTGCTGGCGGGTACTTCCTGGGGTAGGCCCGCGAGCAATGTAGCCATACGTGCGACATTACGATTATCTTCCCCGGACTGATTGGCGCAGCCAAGCATTACGTCGTCCACCGTAGACCAGTCAACATCCGGGTTGCGCTCCATTAATGCTTTCAGCGGAATAGCGGCGAGATCATCTGTACGAATATTGGAAAGTGCACCGCCATATCGCCCCACAGGGGTACGAATGCCATCACAAATATAAACTTCTGTCATTGTTGCGATCCCTGCAGGGCAATCTGATTTACCCGCTCTTTTCGTTTTTGGTCAAGGTATTTCTCTCTACTCATTTCGTAAAGTTGCGGATATTTCTCAATCTGGTCAAACCAGAAAGTCAGTTGCCCGTCATGCCGTTTTTGCTGATCTTTTTCTTCGAGTTCACTAAAGAAGGCTATAAACGCAAAATAGTAGCGTAGCAAATTCCGTTCAGCTACGCCGGATTCACCCCCGGAATAGACCGGGTTTCCCTCGGCATCCTGGCCGACAACCCTGATTCCCCGCTTGTTTTTTCCCTTGGTGGCCAGATATAGCTTCATGGCGACCGAACTGATCCAGCTTCGTTTATTCGACACATAGATGCGGCCAAAGGATTTATTCTCATCCACTGGAATTATTTCAACCTCAATATGGTAGTCTGATGTTCCCAGAGGACCATTTTTGGCAATGGCTATGGCAGCGAAATAGCCGTCGTTGCTGATTGTTTTAAAATCGTAGGTCAGGTCAAAGGCCTCTTCGGGGGCCTGATAGAACTTACGCCCCATGTAGACGGTGATGGCGTTATTTTCTTCATCATAGGTGCATGTTTTAACATTAATATGAAGTGACATGACTTCACACCAGTTTTTGACGGAAGATAGCTCAGTAGCAATTTCGCCGAGGTTTAATGGCAAGTAATAAGCCGCCTCTCCTGATTCAATATCTTTATTTTTTTCTGTCTCTAAATAATATGGCTCCGACAGGGTGGAGCGATCGAGCGAAGATTTAACGCGATGGTACAGTTCCTCCACTTTTACCGCGCCGATGATGTCCCCGTAAACCACACTTTGGATAATTATCAGGAGTAAAAAGCAGGACGTTTGAACCAGTTTGAATTTTGACAAATTTATTATTTGATTTGTTATTGACCGTTTCATTATACAATAAGCATCAGATTTCAAGAACTCGCAGCCCGGCCCTTGTTGTTTTCAGGATAAGGGTTTTCATCGCCTGCTGACAACAAATTTGTCTGGCTCACCTGTTTATTTCGCCGGCAGCGATATGTGATTCCAGGATTAATTCAGATATAGAATTTTGGTTGTGAAAGTTATGAACATTAATAAACCCATAAACACCAGGGCGGAGGAGTGGGCGAACATCGTCACCCACGGCTTCGGGGCGTTACTCAGCGTGGTCGGACTGTCCGCACTGATCATTCTGGCGGTACCCCAGGGTGAGATCAATCTGCTGGTTGGATGCAGTATTTTTGGCATCAGCCTCGTCATTTTGTACACGGCATCCACGCTTTATCATAGCGTCCGCAGTCCGCGTCTCAAGCATATTCTGCGTATCGTCGATCACAGCGCTATCTATCTGCTGATCGCCGGCACCTACACCCCATTTGTCCTGATCTATTTCGATGGTGGCTGGGTCTGGACCTTGTTATGCCTTGAATGGGGCATCGCGGTGGTTGGCATCATTTTGAAACTCTTTTACACCGGTCGCTTCGGTATCGCCTCCACGATTGCTTACATCGCGATGGGTTGGCTGGTAGTAGTGGGTATGAAACCGCTACTCGCTGCCGCCCCAATGGGCAGTGTGATATGGCTGGCAACCGGCGGCCTGCTGTACACCGGCGGCGTAGTGTTCTTTGCCTGGAGTCGGCTACCATTCAATCATGCCATCTGGCACCTGTTTGTGCTCGGTGGCAGTATCTGCCAATTCCTCGCACTGGCACTATATCTTTGATC
>CAYOGN010000054.1:0-22139 GCA_964403545.1 uncultured Gammaproteobacteria bacterium | reverse complement strand
GACCCAGCAGGCATTGCAGGATACGCTGAGCAAGAATGGTTTTGAACAATATGAAGTGTCAGCGTATAGCCGGCCTGCCATGCAATGCAGGCACAATATGAATTACTGGCAATTTGGCGACTATATCGGTATCGGTGCGGGCGCGCATGGCAAGGTCACGAGGAATAATATGGTATGTCGACGATCGCGCAAGAAGCACCCGGGGACCTATCTGCAAACGGCAGGCACAGAGCAATCTATTGCTGAAAACAGGGTGGTCGACAGCAGTGAGATCTTGCTGGAATTTCTGATGAATGCATTGCGATTGAGGGCCGGGATCGATATATCTTTGGCGGCAGCCAGGACCGGATTATCGTCACATGATATCAGGAATAAACTTGAAAGCAGAGTATCGAAAAATTTGCTGGTTGAATCGAAAACCCGAATTACCTGCAGTGAAAAAGGATACCTCTTCATCGATGAAATACTTGAGCAGCTGCTATAGGATGCTTGAACCATTAAAGGGAAAAATAGCCGTTGGGTTGCTCAAAATACTTGCGTTATTACCACTTTCCTGCCTCCGCGGCCTGGGGTTAATGGCAGGAAAAATACTCTGGTTTAGTCATTCGAGCCTGCGTTTTGTTACAGAGGCCAACATCAGATACTGCCTGCCAGAATTATCTGATAGTGAGGCGACCAATTTGGCACAAAAAAGCCTGACTGCCTCGGCGCAAGCAATTCTGGAGTCTGCCGCAATCCTGTTGTGGTCAGAAAAAAGAAACCAGGCCCTGATCCTGTCGGTGGAAAATGAAGAACTCATTAAAGTTGCTGCCGCTAGTGGCAGAGGTGTGATTGTGGTGATGCCGCACCTGGGTAATTGGGAACTGTTTAGCTGGTATTTTCCGAAAATATCAAAAACAACCTGTTTGTATAGAGCGCCCAAACTGGCGGCATTGGACACACTGATGAAAACATGTCGCAGTGCCGGTGGGATCGAAGTTGTGCCGACCAATAACCGGGGCATTGGCAAAATTGTGAAATCGCTCAAGGCGGGACATATGACCGGGATATTACCCGATCAGGTACCGAGGCCGGAAAGCGGGGTGTTCGCGCCGTTTTTTGGTCATCCCGCTTTAACCATGACTCTGGTGAGTAATCTGGCGCGAAAAACCAATGCAGTTGTGATCAGTGGTTTTGCCAAACGGGTCCCTGAAGGGTTTAAAATTGTTTTTAATCCAGTCAGTGACAGGATATATGATGCCGATGAACTAAGTTCAATAACGGCAGTCAACGAGATTATAGAGAGTTGTATTGTGCAGGCGCCTGAACAATATCAATGGGAATACAAACGATTCAAGCGTCAGCCAATGGATTACCGCGGCGACAAAATGTATAAATCGGTTCCCCGGCACAATTCCGCAACGTGATTCCGATAACGGTTATCAATCAAGGGCGTCAAGTTACTTTCAAGCGCTCGGCATGGAATTTGATATGGTCGCCAATAAAACTCGCAATAAAATAATAGCTATGGTCGTAGCCGGTTTGCATTCTAAGCCGCAATGACTGATTTTCCGCCTGGCATGCCTGTTCCAGCTTCTGTGGCAGTAACTGACTGGATAGAAAGTCGTCATCCGTGCCCTGGTCAATCAGAATCTCACCACTTCGGTGTCCGGATGCCACCAGTTCACTGGCATCATACTGATGCCAGTTTTTCTGATCCTGGCCCAGGTATCCACTCAATGCTTTCTGTCCCCAGGGGCATTGGACCGGTGCGCATATGGGAGAAAATGCGGAAATAGAAAGAAAAGTTTCCGGGTTTCTCAATCCGATTGTCAAAGCACCATGACCGCCCATGGAATGTCCGCTAATACCCTGACGCATCCTGTCCCCGGGAAAATGTTTAAACACCAGATCGGGGAGCTCCTTGACAATATAGCTATACATCCGATAATTTTCTTTCCATGGGTCAACCAGCGCATCGACGTAGAATCCGGCGCCGGTACCGAAATCGTAGCTTTCCTCTTCCCCTGCTACCCCTGCGCCGCGAGGACTGGTGTCCGGTGCCACTAATATGATGCCATGTTCGGCTGCGTATCGTTGGGCGCCCGCCTTGAAGGTAAAGTTTTCCTCGGTGCAGGTCAGGCCTGAGAGATACCAGAGAACCGGTACTGGTGTAATGTTGGCCTCCGGGTTGTGTGCTCCCGGCTGGCGTGCCCCGGGCTGGCGTGCCCCGGGCTGGAGTGCCCCGGGCTGAGCTGCCCGCGGCTTACGTGCCCCGGGCGGCACATACACCGAGAACTGCATCGGTGTTCCGGTTTCCCTTGAGTGGTGCCGGTAAATTCCCTGGATACCACCAAAGCAGCGTTGCTCGGACAATGTTTCCATCATGGTGGCGCTTAAGTGTGTTGGACCACTAGTCGTACAGCACTACGCTACGTATGGACTCTCCAGAATGCATCAGGTCAAAGGCATTGTTAATCTCTTCAAGGGGCATGGTATGGGTGATCAGATCGTCAATATAAATCTTGCCATCCATATACCAATCGACAATTCTTGGTACGTCAGTGCGACCCTTTGCACCGCCGAAAGCAGTGCCGCGCCACACTCTCCCGGTGACTAACTGGAATGGACGTGTGCTGATCTCCTCGCCCGCGCCGGCGACGCCGATGATGATGCTTTCACCCCAGCCTTTGTGACAGCACTCGAGTGCCTGTCGCATCAAATCCACATTACCCACGCATTCAAAACTGAAGTCCGCGCCACCTTTGGTGAGATCTACCAGCCAGGGCACAAGGTCGCCCTCTATTTCTTTGGGGTTGGCAAAATGGGTCATGCCAAATTTCTCGCCGAGGGCCTGTCGTGCAGGATTGAGGTCGACCCCGACAATCATATTGGCTCCAGCTATGCGCGCACCCTGAATAACATTGAGCCCGATCCCACCCAGTCCGAATACAACTACATTGTCTCCGGGTTTTACTTTGGCCGTATTGATCACTGCGCCAATGCCGGTGGTTACGCCGCAACCGATATAACAAATTTTGTCAAAAGGCGCATCCTCACGTACTTTCGCCAGTGCAATTTCAGGCACTACGGTAAAATTGGAAAATGTAGAGGTACCCATATAATGAAATAATCTGTCCTTACCGATCGAAAACCGACTGCTACCATCCGGCATTAACCCCTGGCCCTGGGTGACCCTGATTGCCTGGCATAAATTTGTCTTTCCGCTGGTGCAGTACTCACACTGACGGCATTCGGGTGTGTAGAGGGGAATGACATGGTCACCTTTTTTTAATCCAGTCACCCCGGGTCCGGTATCCACTACAACGCCAGCACCCTCATGGCCCAGGATCGCTGGAAATAATCCTTCGGGATCGGCCCCGGATCGGGTGAATTCATCGGTATGACAAATCCCGGTTGCCTTGATTTCTACAACAACTTCGCCGTGTCTCGGGCCTTCAAGTTGTACCGTCTCGATTACAAGGGGTTTGCCTGCCTGATAGGCAACTGCTGCGCGTGTTTCCAAGAGTAATTTCTCCTAAGGTTGGTTTGTCCAGGTAAATTTTGTTGGGATCAAAAATAAAGCAAAGAGAATATATTCACAATATGCAGCTATGACAATAAGAAAGGATTAACAGATTTTCTTTGAACTTTCCGCAAATTATAACTTGTGATCTTTTTCAATCCACTGGATCAGGGGTTTCCAGGTGTCCATGTCCCTGTCCACCAGATAGGGCGGCATTTCAAATATTCCGAATCCGCCTTCAGCTGCCCTGATATAGTTCTGGGTATCTCTGAGATGAGTGACCAGTGGTATTTTTAATTTATTCAGAAATTTTTCCAGATTATTGTAAATCAGCGTGTTTTCCCGCACCCGGTTGGCCACCAGGCCGATGCGCGATCTGGATAAAACTTTGTCCAGCATCAACTCGCCTATAAAGTGGCCAGCGGCACGAATATCAATTGGCGATGGCAATACCGGGATCACTACTTCATCGGCCTTGTCAAACAGACGTTTCAATTGCGCCGTGGTGGTTCGTGCCGGCGCGTCGATTATTACCCGCTGGATGCCATCGGATACACTCATTCTGCCGTGGCTACCGTCGACGCCTTCAATGGGGTTAAGATCCTTGCTGCGTTGCGCCAGCCATTCCTGGCTGGATTGCTGGGGATCAAGATCGATGAGGGCCACCGGAACCTCCCACAGGGCATAATAACTGGCAAGATTGGTGGTCAGAGTGGTCTTGCCACATCCACCTTTGGGATTAACTACAAGTATTTTTTTCATGGTTCATTCCTCTCGATGACCAGGTAAACCCGGATACCCTGAAACGATTGTTGACCAGACCCGGCGTTTTTTTACCATTCCTAACGGATTAAACCTGTCAATTGCCTGGGTCGATATTCATTGGTCCAGTATACCGTAGTCACTGATTATGACTCCGAATTACCAGTCTGATCCAATCCTGGAATTGAAATTTTCTCACTCTCCGTCGCTTCCGGATCGGGTAAATCATTCGGCGATGCGTTGTCGGTCACCCGATCAACGGGAAATCCGGCATCAATCAGCGAAGTCTTGATTAAAGACTGGCTGTAGCCACCAAGAATTTTGTCGCCAATGACCAGTGTTGGAACTTCCAATGAGCCGGTTTTCTTCTCCAGTTCTCCCTGTCCGGGAATATTGTTTCTGACATTTATCTCGGCAAACGGGACCGAATTGCGTTCAAGGAAAAGACGTACCAGATCGCAACCATCGCAGCCAGGAACGGTGTAAAGAGAAACCGGATTGGCCACCGCCGCCTCCTCCATCAGTTCTTCCACTGTATTGGCTGATGTCCGTGTCTGGTCTGGCAACTCGCTCTCTTCAAATTCTACATTGTCGGGAGGCGGTGTATCCTGATAAGTCACGTTGCCATATTGATCCACCCATTTGTAGAGGCTGGCTGAGAATGTGGTCGTGAGTACGCCACTTATGGTCAGGGTAACCAGACTGAAAAAGAGGTGTTGAAAAACAGGTTTCATCTGGCCATTCTACGCTGCAACCCCCTGCAAGCTCAATCCGGAGTGGCGTAATAATGCATCCACGCTGGGTTTTCGACCCCGAAAATCTTTAAAAAGGATCATTGGCTCTTCCGACCCGCCCTTTTCCAGGACACAATGCAAGAACCGGCGGCCGGTTGACTGGTCAAATATTCCATTTTCTTCGAACAGGCTAAAGGCGTCAGCGGAAAGCACTTCAGCCCATTTGTAGCTGTAATAGCCAGCGGCGTAACCGCCGGCAAAAATATGTCCAAATGAATGTTGAAAGCGGTTGAAATCAGGGGCCGGGACAACTGCCACTTGCCGCCGCACCCGGTCCAGTGTGTCCTGTATCCATTGGCGATCCTCCACTTCAGCATTCATATCGACATTTCTATGTAGCTGCATATCGAATTGACTGAATTCAATTTGACGGCACATCTGCATCGCCGAATGAAAATTTTTCGCCAGACGCATTTTTTCCAGCAATTCCTGGGGCAGGGTCTTTCCGCTGTCTACGTGACCCGAAATCAGGTTCAGCGCTGCGCGCTCCCAGCACCAGTTTTCGAGGAACTGACTCGGTAGTTCGACCGCATCCCATGGTACCCCATTGATCCCGGATACTCCGGAAACATCCACCTTTGTCAGCATATGATGCAAGCCGTGGCCAAATTCATGGAACAGTGTCATTACCTCATCGTGGGTCAGGAGTGACGGTTTTGGTTTTACCGGCGCCGAAAAATTACAGGTCAAAAAGGCGACGGGGTGTTGAATACCATCGGTAGACACTCGTCTTCCCACACATTCTGCCATCCAGGCCCCGCCCCGCTTCTGCTTGCGTGCGTATAGATCAATATAGAAAAATCCTCTGGTTGCTCCAAGGTCATCTACAATTTTGAAAAAATCGACATCCTGGTGCCAGATTTGCGGTGGTTCTGCGGACTCGACCCGGATGCCAAACAATTTTCCGACGATGTCGAACATCCCCTGTAGCACTCGGGGCAGGGGAAAATAAGGCCTGAGCGCTTCCTGGGAAAAATCATAAAGATGATGCCGGAGTTTTTCACTGGCATAGCCATAGTCCCATGGCTCCAGATCCTCTATCCCGAGGTGGTCACTGGCAAACTGTTTTAACTCACTGGCTTCCCTGCGGCCCGCCGCACGCGATTTTTCCGATAGCTGATGCAGGAAGTCGAGCACCTCGGTACTGGATTCTGCCATTTTTGTGGTGACCGAAAACGCCGCATAATCTTCGAATCCCAGTAGCTTCGCAAGTTCCTGTCGGAGTCGCAGGATTTGCCCCATCACGGCACTGTTGTCCCATTGCCCGCCATGGGGCCCGATTTCGCTTGCCCGGGTAACATAAGCGCGATACATCTGCTGGCGCAGATCTGACGAGTCAGCGTAGGACATTACCGCGAGGAAAGAAGGCGCCTGGAGATTAAATCGCCATCCTCTGAGACCCTCCTCACAGGCGGTCTGATGAGCAAGATCCAGTGCATTTTGTGGAATACCGGAGATCCCGGACGGGTCGTCGATATCTATATGCCAGGCATCAGTAGCGTCCAGCACGTTTTGCGAAAACTGATTGCAAATTCGCGCCAATTCACTGGAAATTTCTTTGTATCGCTGTTGATCACCGGGATCGAGATCGACGCCGGACAAACGAAAATCACGAATTGCGTTATGGATCACTTTTTGTCTGGCCTGATCCAGCTTGTCCATCGTCGCGCCACGCTCAAGCATTAATATTTTTTCAAACAAGGGGCGATTCTGGCCCATTTCTGAAGCGTAATCGGATAACTTTGGCAAACAGGCCTGGTAAACCTGGCGTAATTCTTCGTTATCGCATACGCTATTTAGGTGAGAAACTGGCGCCCAGACTCTCTCCAACTCATCGTCCAGTTGCTCAAGAGGTGCCATAAAGTTGTCCCAGTCTGGACTGATTGTGGACTCAATCAGGCGCTGGATTTGATCCCGGTTGCGTGCCAGTATGTGGTCGATGGCAGGTTCGACATGCTCTGGTAAAATCAAATCGAACTTTGGCAGGCCTGCAAGGTCAAGCAGTGGGTTATTTTGAATCATAAATCAAGAACAGAATTTTAAAAAATATGTCAAATCAATTTGATTTTATCGTGATTGGCGGCGGAAGTGGTGGAATTGCCAGTGCAAGACGTGCAGCCGAATATGGTGCCAGGGTACTGTTAATCGAGCATGGCCCTTTGGGCGGTACTTGCGTTAACGTGGGTTGTGTGCCCAAAAAGGTAATGTGGAACACGTCGCAAATTCATGAATCGCTGAACCTTGCCAAAGAGTATGGCTTCGATATCGAAACCAGGGGATTCAACTGGGGCCACATAAAACAATCCCGGGATGCTTATGTGGAAAGGCTGAACGGGATCTATGAGCGCAACCTCATCAATTCAGATATCAGCGTGGTCAATGGTACTGGCCGATTCGTTGCAGATCGTGTGGTTGAGGTCAATGGTACAACGGTTGAGGCGCCGCATATCCTTATCGCCACTGGAGGACGACCCACGGTTTCTGATTTACCTGGTGCTGATCTGGGTATTACCAGCGACGGCTTTTTTGATCTTGCTACAAAGCCGGACAATACATTAGTAATTGGTGCCGGCTATATTGCCACGGAACTGGCCGGGGTATTGCACGGCCTCGGCAGCAATGTCACGATGTTGTTACGCAAGGAAAAATTACTTCGAACCTTTGACCATACCCTGCATGAGTTGCTGATGGAGCAGATGGAATCAGGCGGTATCAGGATTTTAAAGAATATTCTGCTGGATAGCCTGGTGCGAGACGAAGATGGTTCCATCGGGTATTGCAGTGTGAATGGTGATCGTCAAACAGGCTTTGATTGTATTATCTGGGCGGTTGGACGCCATACAAATGTAGTCGCTCTGGAACTCGATAATACGGGTGTGAGCGTAGATGCAGGTGGATTTATCGAAATTGATGATTATCAGAATACAAATATTAGCGGTATCTACGCGGTAGGGGATGTCACCAGAAAGGCACCGTTAACCCCGGTGGCGATCGCGTCTGGTAGACATCTGGCGGATCGATTGTTCGACAATCAACCTGATTCGAAAATGGATTATGAGAATATTGCTACCGTTGTATTCAGCCACCCCCCGATTGGCACCGTAGGGTTAACGGAAATCGAGGCACGGGCGCAATATGGTGACGATATTAAAATCTATCAGAGCCGTTTCATCAATATGCGATATGCAGTTTCTGAACATAAACCGGCAACAGTAGTGAAACTTGTTACCGTTGGCAACGAAGAGAAAGTGATCGGCTGTCACGTTATTGGAGATGGTGCCGATGAAATGATACAGGGTTTTGCGGTGGCGTTAAAAATGGGCGCGACCAAGAGGGATTTTGACCGGACAGTGGCTATTCACCCGACATCTGCAGAGGAACTGGTTACGCTTTGATAAATCCGCTGGGCCAGGAGTTTTCTCAGTTACCGCGTCGCCAACTTTGACTTGTTTCGAGGTCGCTGACACAATTTTGGCCGGTCGCATAAATGGAGATTCTATCCTGCCCCGGATTGGTTTAAAATCGGGGATAAATCCACTGGCCACTGTTTATTGTGGTACTTTCTTTTACCCTTCGCTGACCTTGATTGTCCCTCTTGTCCTATGATTTTCATGAAAAAACCAAGCCTCGTTATTCTACTGACTGCACTGCTGGCCGCACCATTACCGGTATTTTCCGATGAATTCGACCTCGATCAAATGGTGACCAGTCTGGAAGGTAGTCTGGATCAGTCCATGGCGCGGATGGAGGAGTTGGAACCTGAATTGCGTGCTGCTCTGAAAGACAAGAGTAATAGTATTAGCGCGGACATCGACAAAGCGATGGAGCGGGGTTTTGTAGAGCTTGAATCCATCAACAAGGATCTTCATGCGGCCTCAGATCAAGTTGCGGACAAACTGCAGGAAGCTCTTACCAGTGAAGAAATGGAGAAACTGAAATCCTTCCTGAGTCAGTTGGATAAAGATGTGATCAGTGCTTCTCTGAAGAGCCTGGTAGATCAACTGGCTGCTTTGCTGGAATTAACCAAAGATCAGATCAATGACCTGAAACCGCTGCTCCAGGAGAATTTCGAACGTTATATGGAAACGTTAAGCAAGTATATGTCCAGTGCGGAGAAAGACTTCGAGAAGTTTAAAATCGAGCTTGAAGAGACCGGCAGGGAGACCCGAAAGCGCCTGGAGGCATTGCTTGATTCTGAACAACTGGCCAAATTCCGTAGCGAAGAAGAGGCGATTAATGAGCGAATCAAGTCGGAAATATTCGCTGAATAGTGATCCCCGGGTCGGGTCTTTGTGGCTGAACCCTGAAGTCCGCCTCAGGTCAGACCGGCAAAAATCCGATCACGAATCTCTTCTACGCTACCGATACCGTTAACTTTCACGTACCTTGGTGCGCCAGCACTGCCGCTATTTGCGTAGCGGGTATAATACGATATCAGGGGCTCGGTTTGCTCGTGATACACTTTCAGGCGCGCCCGAACGGTATCTTCCCGATCATCGTCTCGCTGAATCAAAGGCTCGCCAGTCTCATTATCTAACCCTTGTTCTTCGGGTGGATTGAAAACTATGTGGTAGGTTCGACCCGAAGCGAGGTGCACCCGGCGGCCACTCATACGGCGGATAATTTCATCATCTTCGACGCTTATTTCAACCACCGCATCTACTTCAACGCCACCCTCTTTCAAGGCATCGGCCTGCGGTTTCGTGCGGGGAAATCCATCAAATAAATACCCGTTCGCGCAATCCCCCTCCACTATACGCTCTTTAACCATTGCCATAATGATATCATCTGATACGAGGCCCCCACGGTCCATAATATTTTTCGCTGCGACACCGAGCGAACTACCAGATTTAACTTGTGCACGTAACATATCACCGGTCGAAATTTGCGGGATACTATAGTGTTGGGTGATAAATGCCGCCTGTGTGCCTTTGCCCGCACCCGGGCCACCCAGAAGAATAATACGCATGATATTGTCTCTATACAGATTTTATTGAATAGTGAGATTATGCTGTGTACGCCAGGTAATTGCCAATCAGGAAATTCGATAGTGTAATATAACGATCTGCTGCATCAATAATATTAGCCAATGTGATTCCTCTAATTTTCGTTACCGCCCAGACTACCAACACAAAAGATTTGATGGAGTTCAGGATGAAACCAGATAATGCTCATGGTGGTAAGTATAGTTGCAGGGTTCAATTTCTGTGTTTGTTCAATGAGTAGATTTCCGGATAATTTAATAAGCGGCTACCATAGATTTATGGATGGTCGATACTTTTCCGAGCGCGAAAGGTATGCGGAACTGGCAATCTCGGGCCAGAAGCCAACCATACTTGTGGTCGCCTGCTGTGACTCGAGGGCGGCCCCTGAAACGATTTTCGATTGTGGCCCGGGAGAGCTGTTTGTGATGCGAAATGTCGCGAATCTGGTTCCACCATATGCACCAGACGGGGCCTATCACGCTACTTCTGCAGCGCTTGAATTTGCGGTGTAATCTTTGCGAATCAGGCATATCGTGGTTATGGGGCATGGGCATTGTGGTGGCATTCAGGCGGCTTTGGATCCCAATGCCGAACCCCTGTCCCCGGGAGATTTTATTGGTAGCTGGATGGGAATGCTGGCACCTCTGATCAAGCAGATGCAAGGATCTGCGGCGCTAACTGAAGCCGAACGACAAACTGCACTGGAAAGAATTTCAGTACGAAATTCCATTGCCAATTTGCTAACTTTCCCTTGCATAAGAATATTGCATGACCGTGGAAAACTTGCCCTGCATGGTGCCTGGTTTGATATTTCCACGGGCGAGCTGTGGGTGATGGATGCCGAGAGCGGTGATTTCAGGCGCCCACAAATTGATTAGCAACCAGGTCTGATCAATCTGGACCTTATCATCTGAAAAGTGGGGGTTTATAATTCCACCCGCTACTCGAAACCCTGTTGGTGGTAAATTCGAATCAGAAACGGTTTGAACCACTACCAGAACGATCTGAAACTCAAATAGGAGAATGAAAATAATGTCACAACAATCTGTTAAACAGGCGGTATTGGAAACGGTTGCAGCGGTGGAAGCCGATGCCGATGCTGGCAAGGTTCAATACCGTGCGCAAACACGATGGGAAGAGGACGTTCGTTGTACCGCAAGGGTGCGAGACTTCGAACCGATGGTGATCGATGAACCGGCAGCCTTTGGCGGTGGCGACTCGGCCATGAGTCCAGCAGATGTCGTTCTGGTCGCACTTGGAACCTGCCAGGAAATCATGTACGCAGCCCTGGCTTCAACCATGGATATTCAACTTGACGAATGCAAGGTGGAAGTGACTGCCGACCTTGATCTTAAGGGACTGATGGGTCTCGATGCAGATGTGCCGCCAGGCCTGCTGGCGATGGATTACAAAGTGCACCTCAAGAGTCCTGCTTCCGATGAGGCTCTTAAAGAACTGGTCGACGTGGTGGAGCGACAGTGTCCACTACTGGATACGATTACCCGGGAAGTAAAGGTAACCGGGCAGGTGAGGATTAATGATAATTTGGACTACGTCGGTGCAGGAAGCTATCTGGCACAGCAAGGTTAGGACGAAGTTCCTGCGAGGTTGATAGATCCTGCGTGCATGAACCCTGGATCAGAGGTTAACTGGTGACGTAGTAGAGTCCCTGAATTATTTTCCACGGAAAATCGTGAATAGCCGGTACACCGGGCATAAAAAGAATCAGCTTGTTATGCTGACCTTGGCGATCGTTTTATCCGTACTTCTGGCTCCGGGAATTTCCAGGCTGAGTTTTGACGACGAATACAGGAATATTTTTCGCTTCGATAGTCTGGTATATCAAAACTATCAGGAAATGCTGCGGTTATTTCCTGATAGTGAATCTGATTTTATTCTGATCGTTTCGGGAGGTATTTTTGACCCCGATAATTTCACCAGAGTAGTGACGCTGGTGGATTTACTTTCCGGACTACCTGGTGCTTCCTATGTGCTATCAATGGTATCTCTCCCGGTGGTTGAAGAGTTGATCACCGATCCATTTACCCTGGAGAGGGTTTCTCCCATTGGTTCCGCCATTGTTGAGAAACTGGAAGCGCAACACAAAATCGACCCGGCGCCTTTTGAGTTTCTGGTTTCAGCAAACCAGGATGCCCAACAGGTCATCATTCGGCTGAATCCCGGGCTACAAAGTGATACTGCGCGGTTGAAGCAATTCAAGCTGGATATAGAGTTCGCTGCGGGCCAGGTATATGGTGCTGACGCTACTGATATCTTAATCGCAGGCGCACCTGCAATGAAGGTCGCATTGCATGATCAGGCGACTTTGGATACCGTGAGACTCAATATTATTGCGACCATTCTGGCAACCATTGTCGCCCTGATTTTATTTCGCTCAATCCGGGTTCTCGTTGTAATTTCCGCAGGACCGACCCTGGGAACAATCTGGACCCTGGGAATAATGGAGTTAGCCGGAGACAAGATGACCGTTTTCACATCGATCCTTATTCCGCTCCTGTTTGTTATTGGATATACCAACGCAGCACACATAATTTTCAGAGTACTGGGCTACGATAAAAAAGCCTCCAGGTGGCAAAAATCCTGGTATTCAATCACATCTGTTGTCAAAGCTTGCTTTATATCCGCTGTTACTACAGGCATCGGATTCGCATCACTAACTTTGTCAGGATCAGACCTGGTTGCCCAGTTCGGTTTTTACTGCGCCCTCGGATCTATGCTGGTTTTTCTGTCAGTCATACTGGTTACACCAGCTCTGTCGGCATTGCTCGATATTGGAAACAGGGCGAATAGCACCCGTATTACCCGAATCGGTGTAAACCAGCTTGGCTTGCTGGGTAACTGGGTGTGGAAGCGTAAATCTGCCATTACAAAGATTGGAATAATATGCTCCGGTCTGCTTGTTATTGTTGCATTTCAGGTGGTCCCTGACTATCAGTTCAAGGAAAACTTTTCGCCCGACAATGATTTTTATCGTGCCATTGAGGCAGGGGACAAAAAATTTTCCGGTTTGTTAACAGCGAATGTTGTTGTCGACTGGAGTCAGGACAACAAATTTGAAAGTGCCGATCTGTTTGATATTGAAAATAAAGTAGACCAGTTGGCGAGAGATGGTTTTGCTACCGGCAGAGTGTTGAGCTACACAAGTCTGTTTAGTAGTGTGTTGAGAACACAAATAGACTCTATGCTCGATTTGAAGCAACATGTTCCGGATTATATCGCGGAGAGATTTATCAATTCCGATCAGCGGCGCTCATTGATAACAATACCACTGCCTGATATTGGCGCCAGACTGTTGATACCTGAACTCAATTCATTTCGCGCTAAGCTGGTGAAACTTTCCAGCCAATACCCGAACCTTTCTTTGGAATTAACCGGGATCGTTCCCGTTGCGATGTACGGCAGTCAGCATAATATTCGCGAAATGGCGAAAAGCCTGGCCTATGCAATTATTGCTATTTTTATTGTAATTACGATTTCACTTGGATCCATAAGACTCGGCCTCATTTGTATGTTACCAAATATCCTGCCCATTGCCGGCGTTGCTTCGCTGCTTGCAATGGCCGGGGTACCGTTACAATATAACAGCGTTTTGGTGTTTACCATATGTCTGGGTATTGCGGTTGATGATACGGTTCATTTTATCTTGCGTTATCGCTCTGAGCTTTTCCGCTCTGATGATATTGCCCAGGCACTGGATCAGTCGATCCGGCATATCGGGCTGGTTCTGATTTTTACATCCTGTATTTTAGGGGCCGGCTTTTTTTCATTGATGTTTAGCTCGGTTACGGTTGTAACCCTGATGGGTTTACTTTCATGTATTGCCCTGATCCTGGCTTTACTGGCTGATTTGATTTTCCTGCCAGCTCTGTTAACGTCGCCGTTTAGTGTGAATGCGATGAGAAAATAAATTATCCAGGCCTCATCATTGGTAAGGAAAATGAATTTTCAGAATGACTATATAGTGAGGAGAAATTTTGACTAAAGAAGTATTTGACACCTTGTCATCGATCAGTGGATTCAGTGACCTGCGCCCTGAATCTGTCTCTATCGAACGACTTGGCGGTTTAACCAACAGAAATTACAAGATCCATTGTGTCCATGGTTGCTATGTGTTGCGACTGGCGGGAGAGGGAACCGGGGACTATATTGATCGAAGCGCAGAATTTCACAACGCGTCTATTGCCTCCGAAGCCGGGGTGAATGCCGAACTTGTTTATTTTGACAAGAGCTCCGGCACCATGATTTGTCGATTCATCGAAAATTCGGTGACCCTTGATATTGCAAAATTGCGCGATATTGATACCCTTCAACGGACCGGCCAGGCTTTCAGGCAATTGCATCAATGCGGCAGCGATTTCCGGGGTCAATTTGAGTTGTTTCAACAGATCGATCAATACCTGGGTGTGCTTCAGGGCCTGGGGGCAAATTTACCCGATGGCTACCGCCAGGTACAGACAGATGCGGAACACGTTCGTGCTGCATTATCAGCCCATGAATTACCGAGTAGACCCTGTCACTGTGATCCTATGGTAGAGAACTGTATCGATAACGGGGACAAGGTATATATTATCGATTTTGAGTATGCTGGTAACAATGATCCGATGTGGGATCTGGGTGATATTTCTGTGGAAGGAGACTTTACCGCAGAGCAGGATGCTGCGTTTTTGCTCGCTTATTTTGGTCACGAACCGAGTACCTTTGATGTTGGCAGAATGGTAATGTACAAGGCGATGTGTGATCTGCTGTGGACATTGTGGGGAGTGGTTCAGCATACCAATGAAAATCCGGCTGAGGATTTCTGGGCCTACGCTACGGGTCGCCTGGAGCGCTGTAAAATTTTAATGGCAAGCGATGATTTCCCGCGGCATCTTGAATCTGTCAGGCGCGGCCGATAAGAAAAATTTTTATCCATGAAAAATCGGGTAACAGCCTGCTGGTGGGTTTTGAGCACAGGCGATTCACCGCCAGTTGCCAGATGAACAATTTTTTCGAGGCCGACAAACTGGTCTTTGGAGATGAGTGATTTAATCATGGATAAAAATATTTCTTGTCGATATCGACCTAATCAATATAAATATCACATTGTTAGAGCGCTAGTTTAAATGATAAGAAGTCTCAATTGATCTACGCAGGTTTTTCTCCGCCAGTTCGATACGAAGCCGGTGCCCAAACAGCAGGGCAAAAAATATCCCAACGACCAGTGCCAGTATATAGACGCCGAAAAACATAACGTAAGACTCGACGAACGGGAGGCCAAGATCAATGTCCCTGAGTGCACCAAGGATTATCGGGGTGATCCAGGAGACGGTAGAGATGGCTCCGGAGGCAAGCATTAAATTTTGCCGACCAATACCGATTCCCTGAAAAATCGTTTTTCCAATGTTACGTTTGATCGCAGGCAAGATCGCGTTGTGGATATAGATTCCATTTATCGTAAGAATGGCAACAATGGAGAGCTTGGCCCAGATCTTCGGGTTGGCCAGGGCCTCGGGGCCAGTAGCAGCCAGATACGACAGAAAAATCAATCCTGTGGACCATAAAAGTGCCAACCCTACAAACGTAATCCTGGTCGCAAACTCGATAAACTGGAACTTGCCTCGAGAAATTCTGTGGGTGATACAGAATTTCATGATCACCAGATCAAGAAAGAAAGCGGCGCCGGCACCAAGGGCCAGGCCAATCAAATGAATGAGCAATATGACAGTTTTATATTCCATGATTTCCCCCATCGGAAATGGTTATAGATCAATTTTCACGTGCTATTTTCTGATCGGCCATAAAAAAAGCCGAACCGCAATTAATGCAGCCGGCTGGGCCTTCTTTATTATTATTGACCATCCCCTGTACAACTCCTCCGATTAACGTCACATTGGAAAACCCGGTAGACTGTGTTAATCGTAAACAACACCTCGTAGGCTACGCGCATTTGCCATCAAGATCAACAACTTCATGGATTGGGTGGACAAATGGATCAAAATTATCGGGAAATTCCCGGATCCTGTTATGCTTCGAATAAAATACAGAACTCATAACCAGCGCTGTTAACCCACTAATGAAAATAGAAATTCTCTGCACCGGAGATGAAATTCTCTCTGGAAAAACTGTGAATACAAATTTCAGTTTTATTGCCAGGCGGCTGGTAGATACCGCTTTTACACCGCTTTGGGGAACCACCGTCGGGGATGATCGGGCCAGCCTGGTATCGGCGTTTCACCAGGCCGCAGAGCGGGCTGACGTAATCATTGTTAATGGTGGACTTGGACCTACGGTAGATGACCTGTCCCAGCAAGTCGCTGCGGAAGCGGCCGGTGTGGACCTGGTGCTGGACAAGAACTGGTTGCAGCGAATTCGTTCCTGGTATACGGCGAGGGGTCGTGTTATGCCGGAAAACAATACCAAACAGGCTATGCTGCCAGTGGGCTCCGAGTTTATCGATAATCCCATTGGGACCGCTTGTGGATTTGCCCTTGATATACAACAGGCCAGATTTTTCTTTACCCCTGGAGTGCCGGTGGAAATGCGAATGATGATTGACCAGCAGATTATTCCCCGGCTGGAAAAAATACGTGGCATCAGTCAGGTGACCCGGTTAAAGCGTTTACATACATTTGGCATTGGCGAATCCCGTGCCGACCAGTTACTGAAAGGCATAGAGTCAATCATTCCCGATCGTTCCATCAAACTTGGATTTCAGTCCCATTATCCACAGCTTGAAACCAAGCTGGCGGCACAGGGGAAAACCCAATCAGAAGTGGACCGCAAGTTACTGCCGGTCGCTGCATTTATCCGCGAACGGTTTGGTCATTTCATTATTGCCGAGGATGATGAAACTCTTGAAGGTGTGATCGTTAAAGCACTTGCCAATTTGGATGCAACCGTTTCTGTTATGGAGATGCATACTGGTGGTAGCCTGATTGCGAGATTACAGAAGGCTGCGGACAATGATCAACGCGTCAGGAGAGGGCTGGTTTCAATGGATCCACAGCAACTATTGATTGCGACAGATCTGGGTTCGGACGAAAACAGCAATATGCTCTGCGGTCAACTGGCCATTCAACTGGTAACCGCACTGCTATCGATAACCGGATCCAGCCATGGGGTGGTGGTTCTGATCCGGATGGATTTACCGGATACCCAAAGTGAATCAGGTGCGGATATTTTTATAGCAGTATCCGACGGAAACAAACAGGTAGTCCGTGAGGCTCGATTACCCGGCAGCGAACACTGGGTCAGGCTCGGTGCAACCGAACTGGGTCTGGATTGCCTTCGCCGTTTCCTTTATCACCTGCCAGTATATCAACAGATTGATTTTGAGCAGCATTGAGAAATGTCTCAATAGCAATCCCCTTTTTTCTGTCCTCCTGGCGGGATCAGAATTGATATTCTATTTTGGTGTGAGAAACAACTTTCGCTGCTTCAGGTCTATGATAAATTTGAAGTGATTCAGAAAGTTCATCCCCAGAAGCCCATCGGACTGATTTTCCTTGAACGAAATGCTGGCGACGTCAATTCCCTGTATGCCTTGTCCACCGATACTAAATGTATTCAGCTTTATCAAGGGTGATTGAATTTTTCCGCCCACGGTATTCAGGATTACCACGCGGCCCCTGTCAGGATTAATACCCAGCTGACTTAATACCTCACTATTGATTGCGGTTAGTGATGCCCCGGTGTCCACCAGCAAAGTAATTTCATGAGTTCCATTCAGCAACGCTTTGACCAGTAGTTGAGATCCGGATTTTTGCAATGGCACTTCAGTATAATCTGCAAGGTTGACCCGGCGGGTAACTTCTTCATAAAGCTTGTTTGCTCGATGACCATAGTCAGTATCGTATAGTATATATGTGAGTGCACTGATTGCCTCGTTATATTGCTCCAGGTCCTGGAGCACCCTGGCCAGTTCATACCGCCAGACTGCCCGCCCGGGCTGTATATCAATCATTGTAGTCAGCACAGATTTCAAACTGAGAAAGTCTTCCTGGAGGGTTAATCTTACGATTGCCACCCGTGCCAGATGTTCAACCTTCCGGGTGATACTATCCAGTTCTGCAAAATCCGTCTGGTAGCTTTTTAGCATCGCCAGTCTCTCAACCGCGTCAACAAATCGCTCATCCGCAATTGCCTGATTAACCAGAATACTCCCAGCTTCAACATCATCAGGATTTTCCGCCAGCCATAGTTCCAGCAGAAATCTGGTTTCGGCTCTGGTGGTCGCTGGAGAATCCGAATATTCGAGTATCAGTGCTCTGCATTGCCTGCGACCTTGATCAATAAGCTGAATACACAAGCTGACCGCACGATCATAGTCTGCAGATGCCAATGCCACGATCACGTTTTCACTGTGCTGATCCGGGCCTTGTGTTTGTGGATCAGGATTGAGAGTATCTGTGACCGGAGTCGGCAGGGAAGGAAATGAAGCAATTACAGGATTGCGAACGAGTTGCACGGGGTCCGAACCATCAGAAAGTTCTGCTCCGGGTGACTCGTTCGCAATCCCGGATTGAGTAGGTTCCGGTCGCTGGTAGTCATGAATCAGCCACCCGGCTATCGCACCTAAAAAAAGTAGTCCAATTGATCTCAATGTGCTGTCAATTTTACCGGACAAAAAGATCCCGGTCTGGTTCAGCGAGTTACAATTTCAGCCAGACCGTCCTCGCCAACATGGCACTACGATGTACCTCCGCCCGTCCAGCAATTGCATGTTATTGTCAAATAATGGCTCTATGGCAGAATTTCGCTGTTTAACGCACGACATCCTTGTCAAATATTTTTCGCGAAAAAATCAGGAACAATACTGCCGCAAGACCACCCGTTCCAAAGATCATGCACATTACTACGATCTGGTAGCGGACCGCGATTAACGGGGATACGCCGGAGAGAATTTGTCCGGTCATCATTCCGGGCAAGGAAACCAGGCCGACGGCAAATAGTGAGTTGACCATTGGTATCATGCCGGCCTGCAACGCCGTAGTTCGTGCGGTAAGCCAGTCGTCTCCACGCTGCATTTCTGCACACAGTCGCTCAGCGCATAAACTGACACTGTTCATGGAATTGGCGAAGATCATTCCTGCCAGTGGAATAATAAAGCGGGCCTGATACCAGGGATCCAGTTCCAGTACGCCGGCAGAGACAATTGCCAGCGTGGTGCCGCCAGCAATCACGATTGCACCGAGGATGCAAATATATAGTTGCCGGCTTTTGCCGGTGATATTGTTGACTGCAATCCAGCTGGCAACAAATACCATCACGCTCAGTACGCCCAGCACAATCCACATATTGTTGGATTCGAAGATGTAGCTCAGGAAATACCCGATCAGCAGTAGCTGACCGAGCATTCTTGCCATGGCGTAGAGGGCATTGCCCGCACGTAACGACCAGACCAGCATCACACCAACCATGATCAGGGCCGGAATAAAAGCAATCGCCAGGTTGAGCAGGGGGATCGAGGGTATCTGGCTATTCATGGAAGGTATCCGATGCCGGACTGCTCACTGGAGTGGAAGAAACTAGTTTTGCCCCTGAATACCCCAGGTTTCGTTCAAGGCGCTAAAAAAACCGACCTCATGCTTCATTAACATCCAGCTATTGACAAAGTTCAGCCACACCTGGTCATTCTGCGGAACAATAAATGAAAGTGGAAGGCTATTGGCGGTGTCTTCAAACGGGATAACCAATGCATCGTGGGTTGAGGAAAGTTTGCCCGCCTCCAGGGTGCTGGAAATAGTAACATCCACGCGGCCAGCCAGTAATTCCTGCCAGTCGCGAGCCGGCGATTCTACTTCTTTGACTTTGGCATTTGGCAAATTTGTCTTGACGAAGTCGGCAAAGGAAGTGCCCAGGTTGTAACCGATTGTTACATCGGGTTTGTTGAGGTCATCCCAGGTTTTAAATTTGCCGGCGATTTCACCACGCGTCAGCGGCAAGTATCCCGTCCGCCCCCAGGGCAGAGTGTAGCCTGCGGCTTTGGCTCGTCCTACCGTCATGGAGGTGCCGGTCATAACGATATCGTATTTTCCAGCCACTACGCCATTGATCAGCGTTTTCCAGTCCGTGGGGACGAATTCAAGTTCTACCCCCATATCAGTGGCAAGCTGCCTGGCTGCATCGATCTGATGACCCCTGTATTCGTTGGTTTCCGGGTCTTTGAATGACATTGGATTGAAATCACCAGTAGTGCCGACTTTGAGTGTGCCGCTGTCCAGCACCTTGTTCAGGATAGAACTTCCCTGTGCCAGAACACTGGTAGAAAGCAGTAGTGCAGTTGCACTGCCCAACAGTGCGATGGTTTTTTTGAATTTCATGGTTTACCTCAGTAATTACGTTTTGATGGGGAATAGCTTTTGTATAGTACCCTAATCAGGGTTATATTCTGATTTTGTTCAGATTGAAAGGCAGATTTCTGTAGCTTTGGTCAATAATTCTCCCCACTATGAATGCCCCTCCAATGATCCGGTTACACAATGTCAATAAATGGTTTGGCGACCTCCATGTGCTAAAGGATATTAACCTGAATGCAGATTCCGGCGAACGGGTGGTGGTGTGTGGCCCTTCGGGTTCAGGGAAATCCACCATGATTCGATGTATGAACAGACTGGAGAAGCACCAGTCAGGTGAAATAAGGATAAACGACGTTTTACTTGATGACAATACGGCAAATATTCAGGCGGTTCGGCGGGAAACCGGCATGGTGTTTCAGCAGTTCAATTTATTTCCCCACCTTACCGTAATTCGCAATCTGACCCTGGCACCGATGCGGGCCCGCAAGATGTCGCAAAGTGAGGCAGAAAGTCTGGCCCGGCACTACCTGGAAAAGGTACACATCCCCGAGCAGGCCGATAAATACCCGAGCCAACTTTCTGGAGGGCAACAACAACGGGTCGCCATTGCTCGAAGCTTATGTATGCAACCCGGGATTATGTTGTTTGATGAACCTACTTCAGCACTTGATCCGGAAATGATTTCCGAAGTGCTGGACACAATGATAGGGCTCGCAGAGGACGGTATGACCATGGTTTGTGTCACCCATGAAATGGGGTTTGCCAAACGTGTTGCCACCCAGATGGTGTTTATGGATGAAGGTCAGATAATTGAGAACTCGGCACCGGACAGGTTTTTCTCGTCACCGGAGCAGCGGCGGACAGAAAAATTCCTCAGCCAGATTCTTGCCCATTAACACCATATCGACTGTGTTTATTTAGCAAAAGCATCAATGGTCAATAGAACTAAAGTTGGTATCGTTATCCTCCTCGGGTTATTGTTAGCAGGCTGTGCCAGTTCCCAGGAATGGGGATGGTATGTTGTGGACCCCACCCTCAAGCGCGGACGAATAAATCTCGTGTTTCTGCTTTCCGGGGTTCCATGGACCATCGCACTGACCCTTTGTTGTGTGGCTATTTCCAATATTGTCGGCTTTGTCGTTAGCCTGATGGGGCTATCCCAGAGCAGGCCGTTGCAGTTAATCTACCGAGTTTATGTGGAAATATTCCGTTCGATACCGCCTTTGGTATCGATATTCTGGGTGTATTATGGTCTGCCGCTCCTCATTGATTTGTCTCTTGAACCTTTCCCTGCCGGAATGCTGGCTCTATCGTTGTATGGTTCCGCTTTTATGGCCGAAATATTTCGCGGTGGCGTGCAGTCTATTGCCAAAGGTCAGTTTGAAGCATCGGACTCACTGGGGCTTTCATATCTCGATACCATGCGTTTCGTGATCTTTCCCCAGGCAATCAGGCGTTCACTACCTGCGGTGGGTAATCAACTGGTCATTATGCTCAAGATGACTTCGCTGGTTTCGGTGATTGGCGTTTCTGAAGTCCTGCGTCGGGGTAACGAACTGGCGGTTACCGAGTACCGGCCTCTTGAGATCTATACCCTGGTTGCGATTGAGTACCTGGTTCTGGTTCTGGTTGTTTCTGCCGGGGTGAGGAAACTGGAAAGACATATGGGTGCAGATGAACGATTGGGCGGTGCTGCTGGCTCAGGGCACTAGACCAGCCACGTATAAATAAACCACGGATAGAAAATGCTCACATTCTATGCCCTGCCACTAAGTACCTACTGTACCAAGGTGCG
>CAYOGN010000053.1:0-5113 GCA_964403545.1 uncultured Gammaproteobacteria bacterium | reverse complement strand
GTGGGATGAAGACGTCTATGGACGCGAATACGATCTTGACTTGTTTAATGTTGTCGCTGTAGGCGACTTCAATATGGGGGCGATGGAAAACAAAAGTCTCAATATTTTTAATTCAAAGTTTGTATTGGCGAATCTCGCCACTGCCACCGATCAGGATTTTCACAATGTTGAAGCGGTGATTGGACATGAATATTTCCACAACTGGTCCGGGAACCGGGTTACCTGTAGGGACTGGTTCCAGTTAAGTCTCAAAGAAGGGTTTACTGTATTTCGTGAACAGCAATTCAGTGCCGATATGGGCTCGGCTGGAGTGCAACGAATCAACGATGTAAATACATTGAGAAATCGGCAGTTCCCCGAAGACGCAGGCCCCATGGCACATCCCGTCAGACCTGAGTCATATAAAGAAATAAATAATTTCTACACCGCAACGGTGTATGAAAAAGGCGCTGAAGTTGTACGCATGTTACGGACCATTGTCGGGCAAGAAAACTTCCGTGCGGGCACCGATCTCTACTTTGCCCGACATGATGGACACGCTGTCACTACCGACGATTTTGTTGCCGCAATCGGTGATGTCGCCGGTATTTCTCTCGAGAAATTCAAAAACTGGTATCGCCAGGCAGGAACGCCGGTGGTGAACATCATTGGCGAATTCGACCCGGTTGGAGAGCAATACAAACTTCATTGCAGCCAGTCCTGCCCTGCCACACCGGATCAGGCGATAAAAGAACCTTTCGTGATACCAGTATCAATATCTCTATTCAACCAGGAGGGAAGAAAATTTTCCATTGATGGAGAAAATGGCATTACGGTGTTATTGATGGATCAGGAAAAACAAACGTTTGTATTCGATGATATTTCATCGCCACCAGTACCCTCATTGTTGCGCGGATTTACCAGCCCGGTAAAGCTGAATACCAACATTACTCCTCAACAACTGAAGATAATTTTCAGCTATGACGATGATCCATTTAATCGGTGGGAAGCAGGCCAGCAATTGTTTCAACATTGTATTGTGGAAAATACGCAACGAATTGTGGCAGGTAAAGAATGCCGATTTGATCACTGGCTAATTGAACTGATTGGTACTGCAATAAGTAATCCCGAGCAAGACAGCGCACTTGTGGCTAAATTAATTTCCCTGCCTGGTGAATCCTGGTTAGCCGAGATGACCAAACCGGCTAATCCGTGGGCGATCTTTAATGCCAGGCAGGCACTACAACAAAAAATCGCGGCGACCCATATGAAAGCGCTTGTGAATTTATATACTGCTCTCCAGCAATCCAATGATGGGTCACTGACCCCTCAGCAAATGGGGCTGCGTAGTTTACGGGATGTTTGCCTTCAATACCTGGCGTCACTTGATCTGAATCAGACACATCAATTGGCTGAAAGCCAGCTTGAACAGGCGATCAACATGACTGATAAGATATCTGCGATTACCGCAATCGCCAGTTCAACGGCACCTGACAGGGATCAGATATTGCATAATTTTTACGAGCTCTGGCAGCAGGAACCCCTGGTGGTCGATAAATGGTTCAGAATCCAGGCTACGGTACCCCATAGCAACACCCTTTTTCAGGTCAAACTGTTGTGTCAGCATCCTGCCTTCGATTACACCAACCCCAACAAGGTATATGCATTGATATTGGCATTTACCCATGCAAACCCTGTTGCTTTTCATCGACCCGATGGAGCCGGTTACAGCTTTGTCACTAATTGGGTGACTATCCTGGATCCAGTCAATCCTCAAGTGAGTGCAAGGCTGGTATCCGCATTGGTTGGCTGGCGTAACTATATTCCGCAGCAAGGGTTGAAAATGCGTGCGGAACTTGAAAAAATATCTAACCTGCATAATTTGTCTTCTGATGTCAGTGAACTGACAGAACGCGCTCTGGAGGAGTAATTTCAGCAGGCTGTGGAATCGACACGCTCTACAATTTCCATCACTTTAGTGAGTGCTCCCCGATTCCGTTTCACTAATTTCTCTCCCTGCATACCATATTGATCACGTAGTTCCGGATCGGCCAACAACCGTATGATTGCCTCTGCCAGTTCGCTGGCATTTTGCACCTGAATGCTGGCACCATGTTGTAAAAACATTTCTGATATTTCTGCAAAATTAAACATATGCGGACCAAACACCACTGGTCGGGACAATGCTGCTGCTTCGAGCAGATTGTGGCCTCCGATTGGGACCAGACTTCCGCCCATAAAAATAACATCTCCGGCAGCGATAAACATCGGTAACTCGCCCATCGTATCGACGACCAATATATCGGTAGAATCAGCCAGTGAAGGCAGCATTGCGCTGCGTAAAACAGTGTTCAACCCCTGGTTTTGACAAATCTTCGCCACACTTCCAAATCGCTCTGGATGCCTTGGAACGATGATGAGCAATAGATCCTGGTGTTGCTGGCGAACCAGATGAAATGATTCAAGCACCTGTTGTTCTTCGCCCTCATGGGTGCTGGCAGCGAGCATTACGGGTCGATGCAAACCGATTTGGCGTCTTATGGATTCTCCGGCCTCAAGAATACTTGGTGGCAGATCAATATCAAATTTAATACTTCCGGTTACTGTCACCCGCTGGTCTGGCGCACCAAGCCGTTTCAGACGCATCGCATCGGCTTTGGATTGCACCGCGAACCAGGTAACTTTTTCAAGTACTGGCTCAACCAGTTTTCTGAATCGATTGTAGCCATGCCAGGAACGTTCTGATAATCGCACATTTGCATAGATCATCGGCACATGTTTTCGGTAACAATAATCAATGAAATTAGGCCATATTTCAGTCTCCAGAATAACGGCCATATGAGGTTCAAGCAATGTAATAAATCTTTTTACCGCACCAGGATAATCATATGGCAAATAACAATGAAAAACTTTGCCCGCAAATACTTTTCGAACCCGGTCTGAACCAGTAGTCGTCATGGTGGTGACAGTAACTGCCTTGTCTGGCCAACATTGTAAAATCTTGTTAACCAGTGGAATTGCTGCATTGACTTCTCCAACCGAAACAGCATGAATCCAGAATCCACCATGGGGTGGATTTATTCGGGTAAAACCAAATCGTTCCGGTAACCGGTCAAAGTAACTTTTGTTACGCAATGCTCTCAGGATTAATTTGACCAATAGAATTGGTAAAATGCAGTAGCCAAATATCCGGTACAGAATCAGCAATGCAACCAGTCTCGCGGTTCAAGAAAGTAATCAATCAGGTTCGCTTCTTCGCTGCCTGGTTCGGGTTGCCAGTCATACTGCCATCGTACCGTGGGCGGTAATGACATCAAAATTGATTCGGTTCTGCCGCCGGATTGGAGTCCAAAAATGGTACCGCGGTCGTAGACAAGATTAAACTCAACGTAACGCCCTCGGCGATATTGCTGAAATTGAATATGCTGATCCTCCCAGACATGTTTTTTTCTCCGTTCTACTATGGGCAGATACGCCTCGGTAAAACTATCCCCTACTGATTTGATCAAGCTGAATCCATGCTCGAAATCACCTTCGGCAAAATCATCAAAGAATAACCCTCCGATGCCTCGGGCTTCATTCCGGTGTTTGATATAAAAATACTGGTCACACCACTGTTTGAATCTCGGGTAGTAATCCTTGTCCAGGCGGTCACATGCCTGCTTCGCTACCTGGTGCCAATGTCGACAGTCTTCGACAAAACCATAGTATGGGGTCAGATCATAACCCCCACCAAACCACCACACCGGCTGTTCCCCCCGAGGATCTGCGATAAACAACCGCACATTCATATGGGTAGTAGGAATAAAAGGGTTAACCGGATGCACTACCAGTGACACACCGGTGGCTTCAAATGGCTTTCCGGCAAGGCTCTCCCGGCCGGCAGTCGCTGACGCTGGTAATTGATCTCCTTTTACATGCGAAAAGTTGACTCCAGCCTTGTCAAATACATTTCCGGATTCAAGAACCCGTGACCGGCCGCCGCCACCATTGGCGTGGTCCCATGTATCTTCGCGAAAGCCGGTACCGCCATCGGTTTGTTCCAGGCAGCTGCAAATGCTGTCCTGCAACCGCCGTAAATATGCAATTACGCCAGCCAGTTGCGGCGATCCCGGGGAATGTTTCGAAATGATCATGTTCTGATTACTTCTGCAGTGATTGCATGAACAATGGCCGATGGGTTTGCCTGTGAACCGATCGGCAAATCCACCACAAAATCGATATCCCCGGCAAATTCCTGTTTGACTGCGTGTGCGGTTCGCAGGGGTGGCCGGCAAGCCCTGTTAGCGCTTGTTGAAACAATTGCCATTGCCGCCTGGCTACATATTTTAGCTGCAAACGGGTGTCCGGTGACCCGAATACCGATGGTATCCCGGTCACCGATCAGCCATTGGGAGGTACTGTTTCCAGCGGGAACTAACCAGGTGATCGGACCTGGCCAGGTTGCGGAAATCTGTTCCTGAATTTGCGGATCCAGTTTTTTGATGTAACCGACAAATCGACAAAATCGATCTGCGATCAGGATCAAACCCTTTTCACGTGACCTTTTTTTCAGTTTCAGGATTCTTTTGACGCCGTCTGTATTTCTCGGGTCACAGCCAAGACCAAAGCATGACTCTGTCGGATAGCCGATTACTCCTCCGCGACGCAATGTATTCGCCGCACACTCAATCTGCCCGTAGTTCATAAGAGTTTGATGAACCCGGAAATATCAATCAAGAGCCCGGTGCCCGATATCACTTCTGTACCAGGCTCCGGACCAGTGAATTTGTTCCACTCGTTGATAGGCAGTTTCCTGTGCGTCTGCGATGGTATCGCCCATCGCGGTAACACATAGTACTCTCCCTCCACTGGTTACCACTTTCCCCTGTTTCATTGCAGTACCACCATGAAATACACGAGTATTGTCCTGCAACCTGTTCAGTCCGGTAATGGTAAAACCGCTTTCGTATTGTCCTGGATATCCTTCCGCAGCCATCACCACGCCGAGACATGGGCGTGAGTCCCAGTGGGCTATTTGACTATTTAATCTACCTTCAACCGCAGCCAGGCAATGCTCCACCAAATCCGACTGCAGGCGTGTCAAAACCGGTTGCGCCTCAGGGTCTCCAAAGCGGCAATTAAACTCGATGAC
>CAYOGN010000052.1:0-49795 GCA_964403545.1 uncultured Gammaproteobacteria bacterium | reverse complement strand
TTAGTCAAAACTCAAGGAAATGTATGTTGTATTATTTGGGCCGAGGACTCTTCTGTTTCAATTGGAAGATTAGTATCGGCGCCCCATTCTGCCCAAGATCCATCGTATAGTTTGACGCTCTCATATCCTAGCAATTTCAAGGCCAAGACACCGGCCATTTTCAAACCGAGATCTCCAACGTACATCAATAATACGAATCTCTGGATTGCCGAGATTTAGCTTAAGCCACTCGGTAGAAACCAGAGGCGATGTCTCGATTTCTTTCATGAGTTCACCTCATCCTTCGTTACAAAGGTATTGGAAAACGAGTGCGCTATGGGCATATTTCAGGCTTTTTACCATTTCAATCGAATGTCGGCTGAGTATGGTACTGCTAGTCGACCAAGTAAACCCCATCCGGCAGAAAGTTGCCCAACGCAGCCATTCACCACTATTTTACATCGCTAGTAAGTGCAATAGTCATATGAGGAAGACTACGTCCTTCAATCGAACCAGAAGGTACTTCTTTGATCACTCTGAATCCTAGTTTTTCATAAAACGGAACCGCTCCTGGATCAGCATCAAGGCGAAGATCTAATACCCCGTTAGCTCGTGCTCGTTCAACAACTTTCCGCCAAAGCAAACTTCCAATCCCTTTTCGTTTCCAATCTGGCTCAACGAAAAATGCGTGTACTTCGCCAGATGCTCCATCAGAGTCTATGGCAAGGCACACAAGTCCACAAATTGTGTCAGACTCGGCCACCCAATATTCCCCGTCTAACAACCGTTCTGGTGTAACAGTCAACTCCTCACGACACGCAGCCATAAAAGCATCATCGTAACCGTTTGATTGCTTTGATCGCATGGATAGAACAGTTAATAGCTCCACTTCATCAGGCCGCGCCCTGCGGATTTCAATTTTCATTACATCGATTCCTCGATTCTGAAAAGCGCATATTAGCCCACTCTCCGTGGTTGTGCCCCAATCATTGAGGGATGTTGAAAATCTCAAGTATTTTGCTATGCACCAAATTCGTTCAATAACGGTAAGGGATGGCTGCTTAGCCCTTGGGAGTTGATGTATTATGAGAGCACACTATTAATCATGAAAGCAATCTGGGCTAAAGAGGAGTGAGTTTTGATTTCTAAATACCTGGTGCTAATAAGCCTGACCGTATTTATTATTAGTTATTGGAATAGAAACAATCTTTCCGAAAATATGCCTGTTATCGAAGACATGATGCAGGAGCCGAACCAAGTTAAACTAAAGAAAAAAGAATTTACTATTCAAGTTAACGATATCGTCTACCAAATTCAGCCACTATACGACTACGATATTTACGGTATGGTGGTATCCTACCGGCATCATAATAGCAGTTATGGACTGCACAAACTCTGGGGCGATCATCTGAACGTGGCTGACTTTTGTGTGGTATGGCGTAATAACGCGTTTGAAGCACAACTTGATAAAATTGATTTCAGTAATGGTCAATTTACCTGCAATTTCAAAACTACGAACCAACTAGCGTGGGAGAGTTTTAATATGAGTCAACTCTCCAATAACCATCTTCTAACTGCAGACTCTTATGTTCGTGACCAACTTGAGGATATCCATATTGGTGATCAAATTCGAATCAGGGGTTGGCTTTCAACATATCGAAACGATCAAGGTGATTCTCGTGATACCAGCATCACTCGAAATGATACTGGCAATGGCGCATGTGAAACGATATTTGTGAATCAGGTGGATATTCTAAAACAATATAAAAACGGATGGCGTAAAGCAATACCGATATCTTTGGTCGTATTTTTGATTTCACTATTCTGGTATTTTAAGACGCCTTATCGGCCATACAAGATTTGAGCAATTGTTCGATTCATGCTGCTGACTGTAAGTCGTCAAACAATAAGTGAACATACTGGCGGGTATCTGGAACGGGTCGAGTGCTGCCTATGGGCTGGATTGCTTAAATGGCTCTTATGAGTATTGAGCCGAAGTTTAGCATGAGCATAAAATTGTCTGCTTACCTGAAATTAGCATACTTATACGGACGTTAACAATTCTGGATAAATCTCCTGGAACTTGCCCTCACAGGACAATTGAGAAATCTGCCGAACCAATAGAATATCCCGTAAATCCCTCCTTTTGACCTTCCCACACCCGCACCAGACAGACCAAACCAGGTTCAACGCGCGCCCGGCGGGAGCCGCTGATATTTTTATTACCTAGCCACTTTTCCGTAGGCGTGATCTCCCGGAAGAGACTAAAAATCCAGATTATTTTTCTTCAGGCACTTGATGTGGAAAATATTCCCACGTATTATACGACGTGGGAATATTTTCCACTTATAGTCAAGAGCCCGAACTCACATACGTTTTTACTTTTCGGCCTTCATTGAAACCGCATCGCACCAGGAGATTTTTAGATATGAACTCGCCTTCCAGAACCAGATTAACTTTCCTCTGGGCCCTGTTAACAGCATGTAGCAGTATCGCCCAGGCAACAACTTACACCTTTGAGTTGAGTACAGATCAACCCTGGTCTGATGGCGGATCAACAACCACTTCAAGCCAGACCGTCACCGTACGATCCTATGTGCCGGGTAGCAACACGATTAGCTATCGCTCCATGGCAATTTATACCCCGACCTATTCTAGCGAAGCGAATGCGCTGGGTGATGTGGTCGGTTCAGTCCACCATATCTATGGCAGCGGCACAACTGCCTTTGTTGATCCCTATGATGGTCCGAAAAGAACCATTGTCTATCCCGCGGTACAGATTCTGCACACTAACCTGCATGCGGTGAACGATCAGCGTATCGCGCTGGGCACCTACTACGTGCTGGGTGGTCATGCGGCAGGTAGAGGCTTCCTCTACGACCTGATCTATGACCAATATACCACGCTGACTGCACCGAATACGCAATGGACCAGTATGGCTGATATCAACAATCAGGGCCAGCTTGTCGGCACCGCAATCAACAGCAATGGCGCGGTACGCAAGGGTTTTGTATATGACTGTGATAGTGGCTTTGACGTAATTGATGTACCAGGTTCTTCATGGACATTGCCGGCAAAAATTGATGACGACGGCGTGATTTATGGTTCAGTGAGTGGCATTGCCGATGCCAGCTATTTTATCGCGACGCCGGACTATATTAATACCCGCTCCAACTGTTCCCTGGTACCCAGGGAAGACGTTGCCGAGACGATTGTATTTGGCAGCGGTGACAGTTTTGAGCTAAGCGGCGACCGGGCGCTGAATGTCAGAATTGGTGATTTCGACGGCGGTGGCACCAGGGACTTGCTGATCTATCATGAACCGGGCAAAACCATTCTCTACCTGGGAGAGGAAGGGTTTGACAAGAAGATTAAATACTATGGTGATGAGTTCAATACACTCACCGAAGGCGTCTTACTTGAGAGCGAGTGGGACTTCAACAACGACGGTTTTGTGGATAAGGTGACCATCGGCGGCACCGGCAATCTGCTGTATATCGCTAATGGTGATGATGGCTATCATTACGTGCCGCAGCAGCTACCCGCCGGGAGTCTGTATTTCGGTGATATGAATGACGATGGCAGAGTTGACTATGTGACTGTCAGCGGTCAATGGGCGTCTATTCGTTACCAGACCGCTCAGGTAATCGCGGAACCCGTGCCGGTTGTCGTTCCGGAACCTGCGCCCGTAACGGAAACACCGCCGGCGCCGGATCCCATCGTGGCGCCCGCCCCTGAACCAGCACCAGATCCTGCCCCCGTTGCTGTTGACGTACCGATGGTCGAGTCCAGTGCCAGTAAAGTCGAGAAAAAAGCCACCATAGCGTCAATTGACGATAACTACGTGGTGCTTTCTTCAGGTGCGACCCTCTGGTTCAATGCCGATTCAATCATCAAGTTCAATGATGCATCAGAATTTGTGGTCGGTCAGAAGCTGGAGTTCAAGGCCTGGAAGAATGCTGATGGCACCTTGATTGGCATCAAGGTTGAAGTGATTTAGGAAAGTTCTGATTCTTGAGGTGCTCGACCCTGGTCACGAAGCTGACCGTGTTGCTTCGTCGATATCACAGCTGCAGGTATTTAGCGCATTGCTGGCATGTATCATGCCAGCAAACTGGCCTGCGGCAGCCCCGAGACGGGGACAAGCGCGGCGCAGACCAATCTGGACACCGTGGAAGGTGTATCAGTTCTCACCACACAGGCCACCACTATGATGATCTGTAGACGAATTAGTCATGAGTACAAGTTGTCCGCCTCAGCAACCACCGACTTTAGTCGATGGGTTAGATTATGGGACTGAAAGTCCCACCATATACCGACTTGAAGCCGGTTATTCCTCAATCTCAAAAATCGGGTTCTCTTTTGATTCAAAATGATGCTCCAAATACTCTTCTATCCCCTTTCAGTACTTGATACCGAACCTTCGTGATCCATACAAAATGGACCTCTACTTTGTACTTCCTATGCGGGACTGCTCTATACTCCATCGTCCAAACACATTAAACCAGCTGCTAGCTGAAAGCTACCCGCTTTAAAGGCGGGGGTTTAAACCCTTTAAACGGACTAATCAATGTCCAGAATTTGGACAGGGATTGAATAAATTTCTGTTTTTTAAGATCAATCCATCGTACCCTACGGGGTAAAAATACAGAAAACAGTATAATAAAAATTGGGCATCATCGCTAAAACAGAAGAAACCGTTGTGGGGACTGCACCCAGGGTTGTCGCGGCCCTTGGTCGACTCAAATTCCTTTTGGTAGGTATCCCGATCATCTGTGTCGTTGGCGCTCTACTTACTCAAACTGTTACCTCTGAACGTAATCTCGGAACCGTAGTCTTTAAAATGGGATCATTCGCTACTCCAGATAATCCGGAGCCAGTGTTGTTAGCCAGTCCTGGCCAGGTCAAGGCGCGGATACGCCAGCGCGCCAGGGATCTGAAAGATTCTGAATTCCCGAGATCCCTGTTTGTAACTGCGGTTATCGATAACGAATTGATAACGGTAACTGGCACTGACAAAGGTGACTTTAAAACCAAAGAATATCTCCTGAAACTTATTCAGCCCGAGATTGACTTCCAGAATGGTCGATTGGAAAAACTGCTGAGAAAAGACAAACAGCGACAGGAATTTTTACAGCAAACCAGTCAGGATCTTACAGCAAGGCGTGCCCTGCTATCCGAACAAATGGATTCCGGTTCTGATTCGCTGGCGCTGCTTGCCTTGCAGCAGGGTATCGACAACGCAGCCAGTCGGCAATCCGGAATACGAAAGGAACTTGACCAGAGAGAAATGCTGAATGCAAGTGACCTCTACATTGATTCCACTCTGATCATTCAACCACCTTTTATCATCGCCAGTTCTGACTGGTATCGGCCCATCATATTTGGCATTACCGGTCTTATCATCGGGCTGGCGCTGACTCTGCTGATAGCCATTGTAGCTGTTTTTCGGGTAGTTGGAAAAAGCATTCAGGATGTAGGAAAAGACGAAAAAGAATCAGCGTCACCAGATTCGAGAAAATTGAAGGAGAACGTTAATGAAGCTGCATCTTAGTCCCCGACAGCAGAATATTGTAGCAGCGGGGTTCACGACCCTGGCCGCCACTTTAGTGATTGTCGCAGTGTTTGCGCTGATATTTTATTTTGCCGCATTTTTTCGAACATTTTCCCAGGTTTTTTTGCCGCTGGCCGTAGCCGCAGTAATAGCCATGGTGATGGATCCCTGGTATGAATGGCTCAAGAATCACCTGCCTGTTCCGGTCGCGCTGATTGCGGCCTTTGTTTCCATTATTGCCCCCCTGGCGGCCATTGGCATAATTTTTGGCGCCCTGATTCTGAGCCAACTATCCGAATTACTGGATCAGCTGCCTGCCTGGTGGGGAAGCATGGAAAACTGGTTCCAGCAACATAGACCCAATATTGAGCGCGTATTCCAGGATCATGAAATTGGCTCAAAAATCAACAAGGCACTGGAAACGCCCGGGGGACTGGTAGCAGCTTTGCTAAAATACATCGTCAGCAGCCTTGTAGCGGCAGGTTCCAGTATGGCTTCTGCTATTGCATCTGTGCTGGGGTGGATAATCCTGCCGGTTTACCTGGCATTTTTCCTCATGATGCCCGGACTACGACCGGATTCGCTCACAAAAGAGCACCTGCCTTTTCTTAAATCAGAAACTGCAAAGGACGTGATATTCCTGTTCCGGGAATTTGTCCAGCTGGTTGTTATTTTCTTTCGTGGACAAATCCTGATTGCCCTGCTCCAGGGCATACTGTTCGCCATTGGTTTTAGCCTCGCGGGACTCAAATATGGCGCCGTACTTGGCCTGATGCTGGGGTTTTTGAATATCGTACCCTATCTGGGCAGTATGGTGGGCCTGAGCGTGTGCCTGCCCATGGCCTGGTTCCAGGTGGGTGGCGGACCTACCTTGCTAATTATGGTGATTGCTGTTTTCTCCCTGGTACAGTTGATCGAGAGTTATTACCTCACACCAAAAATTATGGGAAACGCCACCGGGTTAAGTCCTCTGGCCATTATCGTCGGCATTTTCTTCTGGGGCGCAGCGCTTAATGGCATCATCGGCATGATTCTGGCGATACCCCTCACCGCATTTCTCGTTGTTCTCTGGCGCCTCGCCAGGGAGAAGTATATTGGTCAGATTCTTTGATTATTTACCTGGGAGCGTTCTCACGGTATGGGGACAGAATTAATTCTGTCCCCCTCATCATTTAACGCGCTGTCCCCCTTAACGCGCTTAACGGCTGCTCTTAAGTTTCAAAATACCCACCAGAGCCTGAGACATGGCACAAAGCTCATCGGCGAAGATAATAAACAACGGGTTTGTTTTTTCGCTGCCAAACTTCAGTTGCAGCTGAATCAATTCGCCTGATGCAAGCTCGTTCTCGATCAGGTGCCTGGGAATCCAGCCGAAGGCCATGCCGCCACTGATAACATCAATGGCGGTATACATATTTGAAACCGACCAGCGTAATGTCGCTTTTAGCCAACCCGAATCGACATTACTCTGAGTGCCCGAATCACTGATCACAACCTGACGATGCGCTTTCAAAGTACGCGATGAAATTGACCGCTCTTGTGCCAGTGGATGCGCGGCGCAGACCACCGGAATGAAAGTGATGTCAATCAGTTTCTCGCCGAGAAACCCCTGTGGAATACGGTACGTCACACAGACATCAGCCTTGCCGCTAAGCAGTTGCTCTTCTGCGCCGGACAATATTCCTTCATGCAAATTAATGTGACAAAGGGGGAACTGTTCGGAAAAATTTTTCAGGGAGTCCAGCAAAATGTCATGGGGAAAAATGGCATCCACTGCCAGTGAAATTTTGCCGCGATGTTCCTGCTTCAAATGCTGAGAGAGTTTTATCAGAATTTTTTTCTCATCGAGCAAAATCTTTGCCTGCCTGAGTACGGTTGTACCCTCCTCTGTCAAATATAACTTACGCCCTTTTTGCTCAAACAGGGCCAGGCCCAGTTGCCCCTGGAACTTACCCAGTGCGTGGCTAACAGTGGATGGACTTTTGAATAACTTCTCCGCTGCTGCGTTCACCCCCCCGTATTCGACAACCGCTACAAAGGCATGGATATGCTCAAGATTAATGTTCGTCATTTTCGAATGATTAGTGTTATTTAATTCAGTATTCATTCTATATTTTGCATGTATACTCCGTTTTGTAAAGCACTATTTAATCTGAACGCTTCATCCAGACTGATCTGACAAAGATAATCGTACGAGCAGCTAGGCAACCATCCACACAACGTATAACAAGAAAACACAATGTTTAACGAAACCACAAACAGCCTTTTCAATCTTATCGGTCGACTTCTTCTGGCCGTTTTATTTTTACCCGCGGGAATTCAGAAAATATCCGGCTATGCGGGTACCCAGGGATATATGGAGGCAATGGGGGTGCCCGGCGCGCTACTACCACTGGTAATTTTACTGGAGATTGGCGGCAGCCTTGCGCTTATTGCCGGGTTCAGGGTTCGCTGGGTCGCGCTGGCATTTGCGGGATTCTGCGCAATTGCGGCCTTTATTTTTCACTATCAACCAGCGGAACAGATGCAGATGATTATTTTTATGAAGAACATTGGATTGGCAGGCGCTTTTCTGATTCTGGCCTCAACGGGTGCAGGTAAATTGAGCCTGGACAACAGGTAAAGTATAGTGAATGTAGATTTTCTCAAGCATTAAGAGACCTGTTCAGCGCCAGCAATTTGTCAGCCATCTTACAATCGGCCCCTATGGCATCGTGGCACTAAGGCATGATCAGGCTGACTGGTCCCACACAATCGAGACAAGTTTTTGACTATCGGAGCAAATTATGAACCGTGATATCCATTCCATTCACCCCCCTACCCTGGCACAGGACGGCGCCGGGGTAAAACTCAAGCGATTCTTTCCCGTTGCTGGCCTCGACAATGTGGATCCATTTATGTTGCTGGATCATTTTGGTTCCGACAATCCCGATGACTATATCGCAGGCTTTCCGCTCCATCCCCATCGCGGTATCGAAACCGTCACCTATATGCTGGATGGCCGTATCCGCCACAAAGACAGCACCGGGCATAGCGGCACCATCGAAGCAGGTGATGTGCAGTGGATGAGCGCGGGTCGCGGTATCATGCACGAAGAAATGCCTGAAGTTGCCGACGGCAAGCTTGATGGTTTCCAGTTGTGGGTAAACCTGCCCGCCAAAGACAAAATGAAGAAGGCCCAATACCAAGAGTATGCAGCCAAAGAAATCACCGTCTTCGAGCACCAGGGCCACCTTGTTCGACTGATCAGTGGCGACCTGGCTGGCCATCAGGGCGTAGTCAGGCACATCAGTACCCAGCCAACCTATGCCGACATTACGCTCAACCCTGGCACACTGACGCTGGATTTGCCAGCCAGCCACAATGCTTTTATTTATCTGTTCAGGGGCGAGCTTGAGCTGGTAAATAATGGTGGGAAAGAGCGCACCATCACAGCACCCAATCTGGCGATTCTCACCCAGGGCGATCAACTGGTGCTAGAAACCAGATCGCAGGCGCGCCTACTACTTATTGCCGGAATGGCAAACAATGAACCTATCGCTCGTGCAGGCCCGTTTGTGATGAATACCCGTGCTGAAATCGCCCAAACCTGGCGCGAGATACAAAATGGCGAGTTTCCACCGGATAGTTGAGAACAAATATTTAGCCAGTGTCTTCAATTGATGCCGCGAACCTGGCGGGGGATAACCCCACACACCCGCTGGAATGCTCTCGAAAAATGTGTACTGTGCTGGCATCCAATCTCCCTGGCAATATCCTGGTGAGACATATCTGTGCCGGCAGGCATCTCACGGGCCAGCTAAAACCTGACTGGTAGGGTTAGTTCGGAAAATGACTTGCCGTATTTGGCGAGATACCTTTGGAGAGACCCGGTTGACACACCATAGAGAAGGCGGCGTCTTCGATACCAAATTTACTGCGTCCCAATTGACTGCGAATGACTTCCTTGACCGCTCTATCGTAGGCAAACAGAACTACACCTTCAGATTGAGATCTGGCTCCACTAGTGTACTAAATGGATATACCCGGAGTCAGTAATTACTCGTTTTCCAGCCGATTAATCCCTTCGACCAGCGGGTGCCAGCCAAAGACAAGGGATAACTTGAAGACATCCGTGCGCAAGTCAGTGGGTTCGCTGTCATTGGCGCTGGCCATGTAACTGGCCGTCATTTGCATGTTTTCATTGATCTGGTAGCCCAGTGTGAATCCCGCGTTGATTGAATCCTGAGCCTCGCTCTCGATGCCATCGATGGTGGATTTTGTGCCGGACATCCAGGACAGGTCCAGGGAGCCCCACAAATCCTGGTGAAAATCACGGGTCAGATGTGCCTCAATCATGGACTTCGGGTCGGTGGACAGATTCTGACCAACGAAATCGTCGTTGTCTCCGTATATCAGCAATGCCGGCAGGAGTTCGAGCGTGGTCCTGCGGCCCGGCACCCATTCTCCGATTTGCCATACAATGGGTGTGCCGATTTTGCCTACCCAGCGGTTCTGTCCCAGGTTGAGCACTTGATCATTGTTGTACTCACCGATGGGAACGATAATGTCGAACAGGAGATCGAGAGAGAATCCGGGCTCATAGCGCAACATATCAGGGATGTTCCTGATCGGGTCAGGTCCAACCAGGTTGACGACAAATTCGAGGGTCGGGTCACCAAGACCGGTGGCGGTTTGGTTAAATGTTCTGCCGAGCACGTTGGCGCTACCGGACACGCGACCCATGGGTAGCAGCGCAGCTGCCATTGCTGAGCGGCCAAAAACGGAAAAGGTGCGTGCGTATCCACCCAGAGCAACCTGGGCATCGAAGCTGGACCCAGGGATGACCAGATGCGACGGATCAAGTGGATTGGCGTTGCCACTCATATCCATGTAAATAACAGGTACCGCATTACCACCCTCCAGACTTTTCCAGTAAAAGCGGGGCGGTACCTGGGCAGACGCGCATAGCGGGAAAGCCACTAAAGCAATAATCGCGAGGGCCCATTGAATTTTTCGGTTATTTTTCATTCTTCAGTCTCCTTCGTCATTTCGGTGGGTGGAACAAACTGTCGCTTGTTGAGCAAGGGCGGAAAACCCGGATCATCCGGGACCCTTGGGGGTAATTGATCTTCCAGTGTTTCATAGGGTGAACGGTTGGGAATGATAACGTTATTTTCCACTACGTACTGATCCCACAATCCGAGCATGGCGGTAACTTTCTCCGGCGATTCGGCGGCGAGATTACTGCGCTCACCGGGGTCAGTAGAGAGATCATAGAGTTCCCATTCACCGGTTCCGAACGGCTTGTACTGCCAACGCAGTTTCCAGTTGCCCTGGCGCAGGGCCCGGTTTCCGAAAATCTCCCATGCGAGGTAGTCATCCCCGGACCGTACCGAATCGGTCTCGCCGGTGAGTAAAGGGTGCCAGGACTCACCATTGATGGGAGGCAGTGTGCGATCTTTATATTTGGCCGGATAGGTCGTTCCAGCGGTTTCGAGCAAGGTGGGCATAATGTCGGAAATGTGCATGACCGCATCGTTAATGCTGCCACCGGGGCGCTTGACCCCGGCACCACTCACGATTAACGCATTGCGAATGCCCCCTTCTGCAAGCCAGCCTTTGTACTGACTGAAGGGAGTCATGGATACCTGCGCCCACATCGGGCCGTAACCGATGAAGGAACCTGGTTCACCCCAGGCTTTGGGATCGTTGTTGGACCAATGCTTCGCCGCGAAAAGGTAGTTGAGGGAGCCCGGTGTGCCAGCGATTGTTTCGAACAGATCAGTCCCCTCAGCACCGTTGTCACCGAAGACGATGAAGATCGTGTTTTCATATTCACCAACAGATTTCAGATAGTCAACCAGGCGACCGATATGATGGTCCATGTTTTCCACCATGCCGGCGTATAACTCCATCTTCATTCCGAGCACTGCACGAGAAGCGGGCGCTAACTGGGTGGGATCCGGGACAAACCACATTCGTTCGGCCAACGCGGTGTTCTCTTTGGTTATGCCCAATTCAATTTGCCGCTTCAGGCGCTCACGCCGGATCACATCCCAACCCTTGTCATATTCGCCGACATGTCGGTGGCGCCATTCCCTTGGCAAATGATAAGGGTCGTGAGGCGCCTGGTGGGCAACATAAGCGAAAAAGGGCTTGCCATCTGCGCGGTTGGCCTCTATAAACCCAATCATCTTGTCGGTGTAAGTACGGGTGGCATAGTAGTCCTCTGGCAATTCACTGAGGTACTGGCCGTCCTCGGTGAACACCAAGCGGGGACTGAGCGCGGTCACATTGGTCATGTTCCAGTAATTGCCACCGCCATCCAGCAGTGAGAAATCACGTTCAAATCCCCGCGCGCGCGGTATCTTGTCAGGCGATTTCCCAAGGTGCCACTTGCCGGTCATATAGGTGTGATAGCCGGATTGTCTGAGCAACCGGGGTAGTGTCACCACCGAATCATTGAGGTAGCCCTCGTAACCTGGTTGCCCCATCTGGTTGGGTGCGGTCCATTCGTCCATGTTGCCAAGCCCATTGAGATGCGTGTCGACTCCGGACAACATGGTTGAGCGAGTCGGCGAACAACTGGCATGGGTGTAAAACTGGGTGAAGCGAACTCCTTCGTTGGCCAGTGCATCCAGGTGCGGGGTTTTGATTTCACCACCGAACGAACCCATATCGGAGTAGCCCATATCATCCGCCAGGATGATGACAATATTGGGTCGTTTGTTGGCGAGTGACACGTCATGGAAGACCAGAAACACCAGTATCGTCAGGAGACGAGCGATATGTTTCACCTTAATCTGTGCCATAAATCTTCCTCTATAGTATTACGTCCAATGAAAATCGAATTGACAATTTTTATTTATAGTATTATTGAATTATAAGGTCCGCTATCGGAATTCCGCAATTATGAAAACCACTAATTCTGTTATTTCCACGCAAAGTGATCCACCTGAGCGCGGGGTGGCAGTTACTGTTTATGAGCTTACTGACCCCGGTACCGCTGGGGAAAATATTGAGATTCTCGATCAGGATATTGTGCACCTGGGTTCAACGCCATTCAGTGCAAAGAGAATTGTGATTCATCTCGATAAGAGTTTGCTGGTTTTCCATTCTTCCAGCCATCGCACACGCACACGTACCAGAGTACATCCGGATTTAATGGTGTTTTTCACTATTGGACCAACATCACGAGCAACTGTTGACGGGCTGGCCATGGATTCGAACTTGCTACTGGCCGGCGAACCGGGGGTAGAAAGAGAAATCGTGGTGGAAGCCGGTTACCAAAGCGTCGCATTCTTTCTCGCACCGGATGACCTCAAGCGGCATCTGCGTCACAGGGGGCGCGATGGATCATTTCACATGCCGTGCGGGACCGAGATGTGGAAATCAAGTCCATCAGGATTACGTGGCTTGTTTAACCTGGGGAAACGATTAACCGAAACTGCGGCAAGGGATCCGGCGATGCTGAATGATAGCGTTGAACTCCGTGCGGTAGCCCATATCGAACTGCTCGAATGGTTGCTGGCGACACTTCAAATAGTTAAACAATCTGAACCCACTCGTCTTGATCAGACGCGCCAGCGATATAGCCAAATCGTTAAAACTGCCCAGGAGTATGTAATGGAACAACGGGGCGTAGGATATTCCGTTACCGATATGTGCGAAGCAACGAACACCAGCGAACGAACACTTCAATATGCGTTTCGAAAGACCCTGGATATGACGCCTATTGAATACCTGATACGCTTGAGACTGCACCGGGTACGCCGGGACCTGCAAAAGGCGAATGTAGAATCGTCGACGGTATCAAGGGTAGCGGTGAATTGGGGATTCTGGCATCTTGGGGAATTTTCAAATGCCTATAAAAGTTGCTTTGGTGAACTGCCTTCACAGACGTTAAGTCGAAACACAAACTCCTCACGATGAATCTGACAGACTCACGGAAACGTTGCGAGGCCGGAAACCCTTGTCATCGAAAATCGACATGTGAAGTTTGTCTGCAAATTGATTCTGGCGAAGAATATGAAGAGTTTTAGAGGCCTTATTTTCTGTCTTGTTATCCCGGGGTTGTTGATATCCCTGCAGCAGGAGCTGCATGCCGACCAGGTAATCATGAAAAATGGCGATCGTTTGAGCGGCAAGGTAATCAAGAAAACTCGTGGCAGCCTTAACTTCAAAAAGAGTTGCTTTCCCGCAGAAACCTCTTTAGTTTTGCACCGCAACTTTCACGTCAAGCCAATAACTGCGAAATTCAGGTTTGCGTATGATTTGCCAACCTCCCTACAATAAAATTCAAATTAATGTCATTGCTTACACGTGTTTTCAAATTTATCATTACTGTTGAGGTCTTCTACCTGGTGATCTTCAATATTGCCCTGAATGTACCGCTTACTCAGGAGTTGATTAACCGGATCAAGCCAGACAAGTTCTCGGTCAGCTGGAACAGCGCCTGGACACTGTATCCATTCCGTATTCAGGCCACTGACGTAGCTGCCAATGGCCAGACCCGGAGCCAGCAATGGCAATTTCAATCTGGCGAAGCCAGCGCCTCGATTTCACTGTTACCACTGATCGTTAAATCCGTTAACTTAAATCACATCGAAGCGGAGGATGTCACTTACTTCCAGCGCCCAAGGCCCCGGGCGGAGAAGGACCATTCCGCAATTCGTCAATACTTTCCACCCATAACCGATCGCGAACTTGAGCTCAATCCACCACAGCTGACACCTGTGAAAAAAGGAAAGAAAGGCTGGAACATTCAACTACGCGAAATGCATGTCCGTGGTGAGCATTCACTCTGGCTCTATCAGATGCAGGCCACCCTGAAAGGGGAAGCGCAGGCAAATCTCTCTGTTTTGACCCGCGGCGGCCCGCTGTCATTGTCTAACGGCGAGGTCGACCTGGAGTTGGAGTCGATCGTACTGAATGGCACCCGCGAGGTATCACGAGAAGGGCGAATTAAAGGCAAGGTTGAACTACTTCCATTTGTTGTCAAAGAAAATAAAGGTCTCAAGGCCCTGGCCTTTCTCAAGCTCGATGTCGAACTCGGCACCCAAACAGAAAGTCTCGCGTTCCTCAATCTGTATCTGGACGCCTTTGAAGGCATGAAACTGAACGGTAGTGGCGAACTACAGGGACGCGTGGTTTTCGAGCAGGGAAAATTGTTATCGCAAAGCGATCTTGGGGTATCGGCGAAATCACTGCAAGTTGAATTGCTTGATTATCGCATTGAGGGCGATGGCAAAATACGCGTTCAGGGTTCCGATGCCGGGCCCAATATAGACTTCGCCATTGCATTTAATAATCTGGAAGTTTTTTACGCAGACCAGCCCGCTTTACTGACAGGAACCGGCCTCGCGTTTAACGGCGTTGGCACCAATAATATTCTTCCATTGGGCGATACTCGTCCTGAAGCCGTCAGCCTGGGACTTTCAATCTCGTTACTGACGGTACCGGACCTGAGTGCTTTTCAACGCTTTCTGCCCGAAAAGTGGGCCTTCAAACTGCATGGCGGGGAAGGTGAACTGCTGGGTCAGATCTCGATGAGTCATGCCCACTTTTCTTCTGACATCACGCTTAAATCCGAACAGGCCGACGTGGGGATAAAAGACTACCGTTTTAGCAGTAACATGGATATGCGTCTGAACATCTCTAGCCCTTCCTTGAAAACAGGTGTATTCGAGGTATCCGGCACGCACATTAAAATAAACGAAACCCGGGTCTCCAGCGAAGAGGAACAATCCGCCCCCTGGTATGCTTCTATCAATATAGAAAAAGGCAAGATCCAGTTGGATATTGAACCGGCTGCAGGCAACGAATCCGGCGCCAGACATGTTGCTCAGGCGCTTAAAGACCAGGATGTAGGCCCATTGCTGGCAGCAGCCGACGAAGAGCTGAAAATTAAAGGCCGAATTTCTGACCTGAGATGGCTAAATGTATTGTTGAAAACCCCATATGATCTTGTGATCAATGGAAACGGAGAAATTACCTCGGACATTGTCATCAAATCGGGCTGGCTGGATAAGGGAACCAGGCTGAACCTTACCCCGCAGGAAATATCGGTGGAGATCCTTGATTACGTCGCTGCCGGTGGTGGTAGCGTTAACTTCAAAGTGATCGAGGGAGGAGAGTTTCCCGATCTTTCGCTGCAGGCAAGCATAAAAAATGGACAATTCCGCCGCAAGCTTGAGCAGCAGGCATTTATCGAGGATGTAGATATCCTGCTGCAGGCTGTGGCCAGAGGGGTGAAACTGGGTGTCCAGAGTGAAGACTCGGAGCTACGCCTGCAAATTCCCTCGGCAACGATAAAAGATATGTCGGTATACAATGGATACCTACCGGAGCATTCGCCACTGAAAATTATTGCGGGAGAAGCCAGTCTGGTGGCCGATATCGTCCTCCAACGGGATGATGCAAGGGGCTATGTCCAGCTTGATTCAAGTAACCTGCGTGCGCATGTGGATGAGCAGGATATATCTGCTGAACTAAGCGCCGAGATCAAACTGGCTGGCGGCAGTCCACAGGATATGCGCTTTAATATCTCCGGGTCGACGTTCGCCCTGGATGCAGTAAAGGTAATTGGTGAGCAGGCCTCTTTCAGGGAAGAAGACTGGGCAGCCGGGATCCGATTCAAGAAAGCCCATGCGATATGGAAAAAACCGATTCAGCTTGATGTTGAAGCCGAACTTGAAATGACCGACTCCATTCCCATTGTTTCCATGATGGCGAATCAGAAAGGTAAACATGGCTGGCTGGAAAATGCCCTCACTATCGACGATGTGGTGGGGGATCTGCATCTGCAAATCGAAAACGATCAGATCATTATTCCCTACGCTTTCGCCACCAGCGACAATATTGACGTCGGTGCAAAGGCAATAATCAGCAACGAAACACGCGATGGGATGTTGTTCGTACGCTATAAAGCGCTCAAGGGCCTGCTGAAAATTAACGATGGTGAACGCAATTTTGACGTACTTAATGCGAAAGAAAAATTCGACGACTACTCTACCGATGCGGTGATTGCGGAGAAGGGTTTATCGACGTCGCAATAAATAAACTTGAGCTGGAATTCGCCCCCTGATGCCCATTCAATTTGAGGGTGATATCATCGCCCGCATACCGGATCCGGTAGATCCAGGAAGATACCGGAGGCGGGCCGGAGTGATGGGAAGCAAGTCTGCAACTTACCTTGCTGTATCCGAAATAGTAATCGTTATAGTGATATCAGGGGCGTGCAAAGACATTCAGCCAACAAACAATTTCGGCATATACAGCGGTGAAGATGATTACAGGACAAAAGATGGTGTCAGAATAATTTTTCTGCCTGCTTTTCTTGAGCCAATTTTTCATCTGACATGACATCAGGCAACCTGTCGATCACATCACTGGCTAACAGGCTCGGCATTCCCAGTTTTTTGGCCGCATTGTCGGCGCAGGTCCCATGCAGCCATACGCCAGCTTCTGCAACCTGAATATCGGATAACTGATTGACCGACTGTTGGCCGAGCAGCGACCCAAGCATGCCGGACAAGACATCCCCCATTCCGGCAGTGGCCATCCCGGCGTTACCTCTATCACATAATGCGATGTGACCCACTGAACTTGCGACCAGGGTTCCTGCACCTTTCAGGATACACACACCACCATATTGATCAGTGACGGCCTTCACTGCCCGTAACCGGTCCCGCTGCACTTCGGCGGTGGTCCAACCAAGTAATCTGCCAGCTTCTCCAGGATGCGGGGTCAGAATCCAGTTGTTTCGTTGCACCGGTTTTCTGGCCAGCCAGTTTAATCCATCGGCATCAATAACCATCGGCAGGTCCAGGTCAAGCACAAGGTCAAAAACCTTTTCGCTCCAGCCACTTTGACCAAGACCAGGCCCCAGCACAATCACATCGCAGCGCTCGCATAAGCGATCAAGACCCGATTTGTTTTCAATATGCTGACTCATCAGTTCCGGGCAAACCAATGCCGGAAGATCAATATGTTTTTTTGTACTCAGAATTGTAACCATCCCGCACCCACAACGTAGTGCCGCCTGACCAGCCAACAGCGTCGCCCCTAACATTCCCCTGTTACCGCCAGCGATGACAATATTTCCATAACTGCCTTTGTGGGAATCGGGATTTCTGAGGGGAAAAGAAGGAGGTCTAATTATTGTTGCCAGGGGGGTGACCGAACCTTGTACCTCGGGAGGTAAATTCAGGCTTTCGAATTTAATCTGGCCACAAAGGTTTTTCCCCTGCCCGGTAAACATTCCAATTTTATGGGCAATAAATGTCACCGTCATGGTGGCATCGATGCAGGGTTCAAAAGCGTTTCCGGTATCACTATTCAGTCCAGACGGAATATCCAGGGAAATAACCGGGCAAGGTGCCTGATTCGCTGCCTCGATAAATTCTGCATAGACCCCGGACGGCGCCCGATTCAGGCCGGTGCCAAACAATCCGTCAACAATGATTCCCGCATTTTGAATAATGGCCGGATCAAATGCTCCGACTCGGCCATTGTTCTGCAAAAACTCCTTACAAACTTCTATTGCACTTTCTGTGCCGGGATCCGACGATTGCAACACGATTACATCGATACCAATGGATTGGGCACAATTCGCAACCACGTAACCATCGCCACCATTGTTGCCTGAACCACACAAAACCACCATGGGTTCGATCCCGGAAAAGAATTCCATGATGTCAGAAAACGCGCTTTCTCCCGCAGTTTTCATCAATGAGAGGCCAGAATATCCATATTGCTCGATGGCAATTCGATCAAGGTCCCTGGCCTGTTCTGCGCTGTAGAGTGAGTGAATCAAGGCCAAATTGTGTGGAATATAGATATTGTTAATATGGTGCGACTATTGAAACGCAACTGCGACAGGGTTATTTTACCCCAGGGTTCGACGGTTTTTGCGGTCAACTGACGATTACAGGTTCAATGGCCCGAGATTTTCGATTTAGAGTTGTTCGCCTGTCAGATGGTTGTGGTTTGATGTACAGTCCGGTGCTGTGTGCCAATCAATAATTTCCACAAATTCAAGTTAATGAAAATAAATATTGTCAATCATCCACTGATCCAGCACAAGCTGACCCTGATGCGTCGCAAAGACACCTCGATCCGCACCTTCCGCGAGCTGGTCAATGAAATAGCCATGTTGCTGGGATATGAAGTAACCCGTGACCTTAAACTCACGACCGAGACCATTGATACTCCCCTGGAAACCATGGAGGCACCAGTGATCGAGGGCAAGAAAATCTGTTTTGTTTCGATTTTACGGGCCGGCAACGGGCTCCTGGATGGACTGTTGCGGTTAATACCCTCTGCCCGGGTGGGTCACGTCGGCATCTATCGGGATCCAGAAACCCTGACAGCTGTGGAGTACTACTACAAGGTACCAAAAGATATAGGCGATCGCCTTACCATCGTTGTGGATCCTATGCTTGCTACCGCAAATTCCGCCATTGCAGCGCTGAACCGCCTTAAGGAAGGTGGCGTTGGGCGGACGAAATTTGTTTGTCTGCTGGCAGCACCGGAAGGGGTAAATGCCTTTAACGAAGCGCATCCGGATGTAGAGATTTATACTGCAGCAGTAGATCGACAGTTAAATGAAAACGGCTATATCCTGCCGGGACTCGGCGACGCAGGAGACCGCATCTATGGAACCCGGTAGTCACTTCAGCAATAGTACAGATACCAGATAGCGGGGCTTATACGGATCGCAGAATTTCAGTCACCGCAAAGGGTCCCCGCTGAATCACCCTGAAAGCCATAGCAGGTTTATGCTCAATTTTCGGGGTATCTCTATCAAACCATTTAATTGTCGATGAGCAGAGACCGGCCGATTATTTTTCTCGCCCTCGGGCAAACCCTGGTCTGGGCCGGGCTCTACTATGTTTTTCCAGCTCTACTGGTGCGCTGGGAGCAATCATTGGGCTGGTCAAAAGCAGACCTGACTGCAGCCATCACCCTGGCAGTTTTTGTTTCGGCCCTTTGCTCGCCTTTTGCCGGTCGATTGATCGACAGCGGTAAGGGGGCACAAATGATGGCGGGTTGCACCATGCTCGGTGGCCTGTGTTTATTTACTCTGTCTTTCGTTACTACGCTCACCGGGTTTTATCTGGTTTGGGGAGCCATTGGAGTGGCGTTAGCCGGTTGCCTGTATGAGCCCTGTTTTGCCCTGATTACCCGCGCCCGTGGCGTCAATGCCAAGCAAGGCATAATTCTGGTTACTCTGATTGCCGGCTTTGCCAGCTCAATCAGTTTTCCCACTGTACATGCCCTTTCCGAAGCGTTTGGCTGGCGCGCTTCACTACGGGTCCTGGCGCTGATTGTGATCGTGGTCGGCACACCACTTATGTGGATCGGAGCCAGTCTGGTAGAACAGGCAGGCAATGCCAGTTTTTCCAGGCCAGGCAGCCAGGAGAGACACCGCCACGCCTTCCTGGCCACACCGGTATTTTGGTTTCTCGCCCTGGGATTTGCCCTGGGGGGATTGTTGCATGGCGTTACCCTGCATCATTTGTTACCCATTCTTTTTGATCGGGGAATACATATTGATGTTGCTATAATGGCCGCATCTTTTATCGGCCCGATGCAGGTAGCCGGAAGACTGGCCATGATGGCAGCGGAAAAACATGTCTCCAATCATGGCATTGCGATTACCTGCTTTATCCTGATGGGGTCTTCTATCCTGCTGCTCATGGGATCCGCGTCAACACCGGCGTTACTGGTCGGATTTGTTATTTTGTATGGTGGCAGTTACGGCATCGTCAGCATAATCAGGCCTGTGATCACCCGTGAAATATTGGGTGATCAAAATTTTGGCGCCAAATCAGGGGCACTGGCAGCGCTATACCTGACCGGCTCCGCTTCGGCCCCGTTTCTCGGTTCCGTGGTGTGGGGAATTGGCGGCTATGATCTGGTTCTACCCTTGCTTGTCGGGATTGCAGTCATTGCGCTTTTACTTTATCTGACTGCCCATCGACTCGCCAGTACCATTTCAATGTGATAGAAAGTCACTACAATCCTTCGATAAATCTAACCTTTGTCGGTCGCAGCCCGTATAGAATATACTAATCAGGATATTTCACATATCAGGGTACTTCTACAGGGCACCCGGAATTCCATTCACGAGGAGAAACTAAAATGACAATTAAAGACAACAAACCAACGTTTAACCCGAAACGCCGTTCCACTCTTAAACAGCTTGGTGTGGTAACCGGTGCCGGGCTTGCATCACAAATCGCGCCCGGCATTGCCCGGGTGGCCCATTCGGCATCCAGCGAACCCATAAAAATCGGGATGCAGCTCCATCGCACCGGTATCGGCGCCTCTTATGGAAGATGGTATGAGCGCGTAGCGACAGCCGGGATCAAACTGATTAATGAAGACGGTGGCATTAATGGCCGTCCTGTTGAGCTTATTATCGAAGATGATGGCACCGACCCCAAGCGTGGTGCAGAAGTGGTGGAAAAATTTGCCACCCTGCACAAAGTCGATGTTGCCTATGGCACCTTATTCTCCCACGTCGTGATAGGGTCTTCCCCTCGTGCTGGCGAATTGAAATTGCCGTATGTGGTTGTTTCAGAGGGACATCACGTTGCGTCGGGAAAACTGAATCGTTATGTTTTTCAACCCGGAATTACCGATGTAAAATCCCAGGTAATTTCCATGGCGCCGTGGATTTCGCAGAATCTTGGCAAGAAAATCACCATGATTTATCCTGATTTTGCCTTTGGCCACGATCACCGTGATTATTTTTCCGCGGCGATCAAGGCCCAGGGCGGCGAAGTGCTGGAACTGATTCCTATTCCACCCACAGAATCCTCTTTCACCCGCTATTTTCCACGCATCCCGAGCGCTACGGAAGTGCTTTATCACGTGATGGTGGGCCCCGGGGTTCTCACTTTTGTCAAAGAGCTGGGCCAGCACTTTGGCACTAGTCGGCCCGAAATTTTTGGCTTTATCGATTCACTGGAAGCGGTAGATCTTGCGACGCCGCAGCTGGAATACCTTGAAGGCACCCATTTCTGGGAAGGCAACCCGAGGTACGCCCAGGCCAATCAGACCGTCCATGACAAATTTTACCGCAAGGCCGTAGGGGTTGATAATAATGGCGCCAGTATTGCTGATCCAAAGGATATTTCCACCTATGCTCATATGTTCGGCTGCTGGGAAAGTCTATTTGTAATCAAACAGGCAATGGAATTGAGTGGCTATAGTGGACAAACGGCTGCCGACAAACAGGGCTTTGTTGAAGCCATGGAATCCTTGACAACTTTCGAAGAAGGGCGTGATCATCCTCAGGGCAAAAAAATATTTAATGGCAAGATACACCAGTGTTTCGGCCATCAATATATTTCCAAAGTAGAAGGTAGCAGGCTGAATGTGGTCCATACCACCGCAATCGAAGACGGCATGTATGAACCGGAAGCGGACTACACCACGATGGCGTTATAGCCCATAATAGCCTTTGCAAGGCCAGTGCTTACTCCATGTGATCACCATGGATTCAGTTAGCTTGTCTTTATAAAAACAATAGCCGGGGGCGATAGACCAATGGTTTATCGCCTACGGCTTTGTTAGTGCAGGTTAAAAAACACTCTTGGATTTCGGCCCATTCCTGTTTCTCGCCAGCCTTGAAGGGCTGGTTCAAGCGGCAGTTCTTTGCCTGACTGCGCTCGGGCTATCATTGGTATTCGGTGTGATGCGGGTAGTGAACGTTGCCCACGGTGAGTTTTATATGTTGGGCGCAGTATTGGCCTGGTGGATTACCAGCCTGATATCCGGCAACCCTGCCCTTGGTTTCCTGGCGGCTTTGCTAATTGCTCCTGTTCTGGTCGGCTTCACCGCGCTTTGCGCTGATTTGTTCATACTCAAGCGTCTTGACTACGACCCAGAAGCAACCATTGTAGCGACCATTGGCATCTTGTATGTCATCCAGCAAACGGTGTTACTTACCTATGGCCCGGATGCAAGGCCGGTAGACCCACCGTTTTATTTTCGGATACAGTTTCCCTGGTTTGGTTACTCCGGTTATAAGCTGCTGGTCATCGTCGCCTCTATTTTGATATTGCTCGGCGCCTGGTACGTGATCACCCGCACCCGAATCGGGCTGATGATGCGGGCCACCCAGTACGACCGTGAGATGGCCCAATCATTTGGTATTCCAGTGGAACGTGTCTATGCGATGGTGTTTGCTGTCGGTGCCATGCTCGCAGCAATTGGTGCGGTATTGGTAGTACCCATACGCCAGGCGCATTATCTTATGGGACTTGATCCATTGTTACTGTCGTTTATTGTGGTTATTGTTGGCGGCCTCGGCAGTATTCGGGGCACCGTGGTAGCAGCCATTTTGATCGGCATGAGCGATGGTATTATTTCCGTGTTCTTCTCCCCAACCCTGGCAAAAATGGTGTCGACTACCCTGGTTGCGTTTATTCTTGTGTTCAAACCAGAAGGCCTGTTTGGGGTCAAGTCTCGATGATGCCGGTGAGTAAGGACAACTATTCAAATGCCAGGGTAATTGCAATCCATCTCGGGGTCATCGGGATATTGTTTCTACTCCAGTTTCTGTTGCCTGAATATCATCGACTCACGGTGACACGAATCATGATCCTGGCAGTATTTGCCATGGGCTATAATGTTTTGTTCGGCTACACCGGATTGCTTAGCCTGGGCCATGCGATGTTTTTTGGGGCTGGACTGTATGGGGCAGGATTGACTGTCTATCACCTGGGGTGGAGTGTACCGCTGGCGTTTTTCAGCGGTATTTTGGCAGGCGCATCGTTGTCCTTACTTGTGGGCCTGGTGGCCTTACGCACTACCGGGGTGGCGTTTATGATTGTGACCATGATGTTTTCCCAGGTCGCTTACCTGGGCACGCTCTATTTCACAACTTATACCAGAGGTGATGAGGGCCTGGTTTTGCCAAAAGCAGCGAGAAGTTTTGCTGTTTTCGGCAACACCATCGACCTCACCAGTCCAACCACCCGCTACAACCTGTCGCTGGCATTACTGACCATCTCTATGGTGATCATTTACCGTTTGGTAAGAGGGAAAACAGGGCGCGCCCTGATTGCTATTCGAGAAAATGAGCCTCGCGCCCAAATGCTCGGTTATAACACTTTTGCGATCAAGCTGAAGGCGCTGGTTATTTCCGGCACCCTGTCGGCCGCCGCCGGATCCACCTACGCACTACTTTTTGCCTATATCGGATCTTCCTTCGCTACCATTCAATATTCTATTGACGCCCTGTTATTTACTCTACTGGGCGGGCCCGGCACCGTTCTTGGGCCGATGCTTGGCGCCTTCCTGATGTTTTATCTGGTTGATATTGCCAGTAACTATACGGCTGCATATTTGCTGGTTACAGGGTTTGTTCTTATTTTCCTGGTGCTTTATTTTCCCAAAGGTATTCTTGGCACAGTCAGAGACAGGTGGTGGCCGTGGCTACGATAAACCTCTTGAGCGCGCGAAATTTATCGAGGACTTTTGGTGGTCTGCAAGCGGTGGACAATGTGGATTTCGATATCGCGCAGGGCGAGATTCGTGCCATCATCGGGCCCAATGGAGCGGGCAAAACTACCTTTGTCAGTCTCTTGTCCGGGCGCATTGAAGCAACCGCCGGAACCGTTGAATTTCGCGGCCAGGACATCACCAGACTCCCTGTTTATCAGCGTGCGCGCCGGGGCATTGCTTACACTTTTCAGATTACCAGCATCTTTCCAAACCTCAACGTATTCGAAAATGTCGCCATTGCGGTACAAAACCGATTTCAGGCCAACCCGGATGAAAAAAATCCGGTTGAGGTACAGGAATTCGTGGCCATCGCGCTGCAACAGGTTGGAATATCTCATTTGCAACACGAGCGTGCGGGAGAAATTGCATACGGGCATCAGCGTTTACTGGAAGTAGCTATGGGGTTGGCAATGAATCCGATGTTACTGATCCTGGATGAACCAACCCAGGGACTCTCAGATGGAGAAATAGATGGGTTTTGCCAATTGGTACAACAGATTAATCGAACGACCACAGTACTATTAATTGAACACAATATGGCTGTGGTCATGTCATTGGCCCACCGAATAACTGTATTTGAACGTGGCCGGGTACTGGCCCAGGGAACCGCCGAAGAAATCCAGGCAAACAGCGAAGTCCAGGCGGCCTATCTCGGGGAATCTCCAGTCGAACCATGATTCTGAAAATTGAAAACCTTGATTCGTACTACGGTGCTGTCCAGGTGCTAAGGAATTTCAGCCTGGAATTGAACGCGGGAGAGGTGCTCTGCTTGTTTGGACGCAATGGAGCAGGCAAAACCACTGCGCTCAAGTCAATCATGGGATTAGTACACCGGACTGGTTCGGTGAAGCTCAATGGTGTGGAGATTGTAACTATTCCGACCCACAAGATCCCCGGACACGGCGTCGGTTATGTGCCTCAGGGACGAAGGCTATTTGCTGAACTTTCGGTAGCGGAAAATCTGGAAATCGGTCTGATGGCCGGGTCTGGAACTGCCCATACCATACAGGATGCCATCACCCTGTTTCCATCACTGGCGGAGCGTCTCGACCAGAAATCAGGAACCCTGAGTGGTGGTGAACAACAAATGTTGGCAATGGCACGCGCCCTTTGCCTTGAACCAAAATTACTCTTGCTTGATGAGCCTACCGAGGGATTAATGCCGTCGATGATTGCGACCATACGGGAAGTCGTGTTGACTCTCAGGAACCAGGGGGTGGCAATTCTTCTGGTGGAACAACGGGTTGAAGCCGTATTACCGGTTGCGGATCGTGTGGCCTTTATAGAAAACGGGCACGTTGGGGAGATAGTCGGTGTTGATCAACTGGATGATAATCATGCCTTGCTGCATAAGTATGTTGGTATCAGCCAGGGACTTTGAGTGGGCTCGGAATATATGTTACTGCACTTCAGGTAGTTGGCCCAATTGATGGTCGGTGATCCGATGATCCTGATTTTTTAGCGGTTCGGTATCAGGCAGGAGAAAATTACTTTTCACGAAGTATAATACGCCATGGAAAAGACTTTCCGATCCCCCTTGTACCAGGCTGCCCTGCTGATATTGGCATTCACTTTGTCAATTACACCGCTAGCGGCAAAATCAGGGGATACCGCTGCCACTGTCGGTGTTTTACCTTTTTTGATTCCGGTGGACAAAGAAGACGATGTACTGACCCGGTTTGAACGTTACTATTTTGCGAAACAGCTCATTGAAAAGCTCTCGGTAACGAAGCGAATCTCCGGTGCCTATCTGGTTCCTGGCGGAAGTACCGTTGACATAATTGTAAGCGGTGAAATTTCAAAATCTACAGCAGACCGGCTCGAGTTGGCGTTTGATATTCTCGCACCCGATGGTTCAACGTTGCTCGGCGACAAAAAGCTTCTGTACCAGTTCAAGATCAAGAAAAGAAAGATAAAGAAACAAATTGAAAAACAGAGAGATCCTTTTGCAGACGCCTGGGTCGGTGTCGCCGAAAAGGTTTCAAAACTCATCAAGTGGATGCCAAAAAAGTCCCTCGATCGGAACCACAGGGCTATTTTAGGCATTCATCTGGGAACACCGGGAGAGATAGCAACCACGGAACAGGCAACCGAAAAAGCACTGGTAATTTCGCAGGAATTACAACAAATTGAAGCCGATCAGTTGCTCGCCCCACAAACAAAATTATTTGCTGCCAGGGTCGGTACTGGCGAGACCACGTATTGGGCGTGGCGAAAAGACGCGCATAAGTTGTATAAAAAGAAACTGGAACAGGATCGTGCCTCGAAGAATTTTGCGGTCAATACAACGAGGCTGGACACTGATGTTGCGGCAGTATACGGGAACTATTCCGGCAGCTTGAGAAATGTGACCATGGCGATTACTGATCTTGTTGCAAAGCAGGAAGTAGATTTCACTACTCAATCCGAAAAACTCAGATCAAATGTAAAACTCAGGCTTCAGTGTGAGGATGGCAAAGCCGCATCCTGTGCCCCGGCATCATTAGAAGCCTCCAAAGCCGGAGATCTGGATCTGGGTTCCAGGCTTTCATCACTTGGCTGTAAATCAGGGGATGGATATTCCTGTTTCATCCTGTCAAAGATACAGGAACAAAAGGGAAACACGGCGAAAGCGATTGAAGCGGCACAAACAGGCTGCAAGTTGAAATATACTACCGCCTGTGAAATTGGTGCGCAACTGGAACTGGGATTGAAGCACGTTGATCTGGCTCGACAATTTGCCACCCGGGGCTGCGAATCTGATTCTGGTGCTTCCTGTCTTCAACTTGGCCAAATAGCCTCAATGGCAGGGAATCGTAGCGGGGAAATGTCAGCGTTTGAGCGAGCTTGCGAGCTTGAAATACCGGAGGGATGTGCGTTACTTGCAAAAGTGGCAGAGGCGGATAACGATTACCAAAAGCAGATCAGTGCGGGCAGCACCGGCTGTGACTTGAATCATGGAGAGTCCTGTGTTTTGGCAAGTCTTGGCGAAGCACGGCTGCACCGAATCTCCCGCGCACAAAACTTTGCCGTTCGGGGTTGTGAGCTGAACTGGCCTGAATCCTGTAATGTGCTTGCCAAGATTGAAAACCACTGGGGAAGATTTGACAAGGCAATAGTGGCTGCTGAAAAGGCCTGCAATGGAAAGATAGAAGAGGCCTGTGAAATGGCTCGAAAAATTCGCTTCGAAAAATTTGGCCAATAAGGATTCGAACAACGTTCAGCTAAAAATTGAATCTGAAAATCGAGCCTGCTCTCTCGCCGCCAAATTCAATTCGATCGGTACGATATTGATCGTCATTCCGATTTTGCATCTCTTCATAGGCCGAATCATAGCCAAAAGTGAATCGGGACTGACTCTTGTTCTGCTCGGGCTGCGGTCTCCACTCATTTTCGGTTGCTGGCGGTAATCGCCATGCCCCGGCATTGTTATAAATCTCATTGGTAACACGGTCACTATATTCCGGTCTCGATTCGAAGTGATCCACGGTCTGCGCCAGCACCAGTACCGAAGCCAGTAACAAAACCAGACCAACCAGCTGCCGGACTATTGGGTACATATCAGGCAAAGAAGGGATAAACACCATTTTTACTGCGTACCCGGACGCCAATCAACGCTTTTAAACCAGTATTTGTGGGTGGCTGCAAGCCAATGATCAGCAGTTCTGGCGGTCACCCACGCATTGAGAAAATTCAACCATTCCTGCTGCCCTTTTTGTACCGCAAGCCCGGCCTTGTAGCTGAGCAGCGGTTTGGTTAAAGGCAAATCCAGCGTTTCAGGATGCTTGAGAGCGAGAAATTCCGGTTGCGGCGAAGATGCCAGCATTGCGTGGACCGCACCGCTTACTACTGCAGCAGCTGCTTCATCTGCAGTTTTATAGGTCATTACTGTGGCATTGTTAAACAGGCTACTTGCCAGATCACTGGCTGCTGATTCTGCAACAACAGCAAACTTGATCTCCGGTTTATTGGCGTCTTCAAGGCCATTAATTCCCTGGGTTTTCGCGGTATTGGCAATCAGGCTGATACCTGAATCTGCATAAGGGAGGGAAAAGTTGAGCTTCAGCGCCCGCGCCGGAGTGATTGCCATACCGCCAGCAATAAGATCAATTTCTCCATTTAACAATGCGGCAACAATATTGTCCCATTCATAAACGGTGAATTTCGCTTCGACCCCCATATCCCGGGCAATCTCATTGGCCACATCTATTTCAAATCCGGACAATTGTCCCGCACTATCTTCCATGGTCCAGGGTACGAATAGCGAAACCCCTACTCGCAGGGATTTTTGCTGCATAATATCATCCAGCGCATCAGCCTGAACCCTTAACGAAAGGGCCATCAGCAACACCATCGAAGCCCGGAAAAATAGCTTAAGTGTTTTAATCATATTCAGATCTCAAATTCAGTAGGGCGGAAAAACCGGTCGGATTCTAGCATAACAGACAAAGATTATAGAACAACAGGCAGGTCACAGATACAAGCCTCATACACTATCCAGCTTTGTGTTTTAGCCAGCTCCAGGCTGAATCAACCATCTGATCAATTTCCGGATATTTTGGCTGCCATCCCAGTTCCTGTGCAGCGAGAGAAGGATCACAGACCAATATCGGCGGGTCCCCGGGCCGACGCTTACCCGGCAAAAAGTTTGGCGGTGTAGCCGTAATCTGACTCGCAACCTTGATAAGTTCCAGCACCGAATACCCTCGCCCAGTACCGAGATTCATTTGCTGCGCTCCATGTTCCCGGGCAATGTATTCCAGCGCCAGTACATGTGCACTGGCGAGATCTGCCACATGAATATAGTCACGCACACAACTACCATCCGGTGTCGGATAGTCGCTGCCAAATACGGTAACCGGATGCTCCGGATTGAGCGCTGCATCAAGAATCAACGGAATCAAATGAGTTTCAGGATCATGATTTTCACCAATCTCTCCTTCTGAATCTGCGCCCGCCGCGTTGAAGTATCGAAGAGATATCGAGCCCAAACCATGAGCCTGACTACAATCCCGTAATATTTGCTCTACCACCAGTTTGGTGACGCCATAGGGATTAACCGGATCGGTGGGTAACGCTTCCGTAATTGGCCGGGAATTTGTCGACGGTTCACCATATACTGCGCAAGTGCTGGAGAATACCATTTTGTTTATTCCCTGCTCGATCAACGTCTCAATGAGAGAAAGGCTACCCACAACATTGTTGCGCCAATATCTCGCTGGCTCCAGTACCGACTCAGCAACGTAGGCCAGCGCAGCAAAATGCATCACAGCGTCTGGCCGATAGCGCTTTAATACCTCTGACAGCCTGTCCTTGTCGAGAATATCCCCTTGCTCCAGAGGGCCCCATTTCACTGCATGGGCAAACCCCCGGCAAAGATTGTCATAAGTTATCGGCTCGTAACCCGCCAGCGACAGCGCCTTGCAGGCATGAGATCCGATATAGCCGGCACCCCCTGTGACCAATATGGTTTTCATCAAACTCTGTTTACCTTTATCACAGCCTGTGGTGACCGCTGTTTGTCATATTTCCATGTCCCCGAAAACCACGGTTTAGTCATTTGTTTTTGCTCTCAACGCTCTTTTGTTTCGCACGACCATTGCCTGATAACCCGCACGCATTCGACAAAAGCGGAATCCTTCGCGGCCATCCCTAAATCCCTGGCGAAAAAAATAACTATAGGCAAAATAAATCAGTCCGCGTAGCGGAAGCTTCCAGCTCAGTTTTTTCAGCGCCATTTTCCGTACCAGAGGATCATCAGATTGTAATTCCTTCAGTTGCAGTGAGCTGGTTTCCTGCTCGATTTCATACCGTGCGTCATCCATTGCGTATTTTTCCTGTCGAATAGTCCAATGATCAAGCCCTTTGTGGTTCTGGTCAATAAGATCATTTTCGAGGCCAATAACGGCACCTTCTACCTGTTGGGTTTCGGCATGACCCCGGTTGATATATCGCACTCTGTTCTTGTGCACCAGTCTTATTACCCAGGTTGGATACAGACTGCTGTAACGTAGCCACTTGCCCCACATATAAAATCGTCTTCTTACTCTGGCGGCGCCAATAGCAGGCATTTCAATCACCAACCGGTTCATCTCCTCAGCCAGTTCCACTGGCACTCGTTCATCGGCATCCAGAATCAGTACCCATGGATATTTTGGTTCGGCGTGATCAAGGGCCCAGTTTCGCTGGCTGCCGAATCCCGTAAAGGCGTGCGAACAGGTTCGTGCCCCAGCCCCGGCAGATAATGCGATGGTATTGTCGGTGCTGCCAGAGTCGATCACAATAATGTCATCGCACCATCCCAGGGACTGCAGGCAATGGGGTAAATTTTCAGACTCGTTCAGGGTGAAAATCATGACACTGATTCGACATTGCATATCAATCACCCAAACACTGGCTATAGACCTGCTCAAGTTCCGATGTGACTTTATCCCAGCCAAATTTGTTCTGCACCAACAATTTTCCATTGCCCCCCCGACGCTCAATTTCTTCAGGATCAAGCAGAATCTGGTTCAAACTATCTCCGAGGGAGGCCTCATTATCGATGACCCAGCCAGCCCCTGAACCTGAAATCTCCTGATGCAAATAGACCCCTTTATTCACCAATACCGCTTTACCGCAAGCCATGGCTTCCGCTGCCGCAATACCATAATTCTCATTTTCCGAAATCAGCAGAAAAAGTCGGCAATTTTTAAGCAAGGCAGATTTCGTCCTGCCCTGAACCCAGGGATATATCTGGATACGATTTACTGCTGTACTGTTTGCCACCACTTCAGCAAGATGTTGCGCATAGCCAGGCTGCCCTTCACCAGCGATCACAAGTTGTAATTTTTTCTGGTTCTGTAACCCGGCGAATGCAGTGATAATTGTTTCGAGTTTCTTTTTTGGGTGCAATCTTCCAATAAACAGAAGATACGGCGCATTGACCAATGGGGAGAACCCGGCAGCAAACTCTTCTTCCGACAACGTGTCTTCCAAGGCCTCGAAGTTGATTGCATTGGCAACAACCACGCCATTACGAAGCCCCAGACTTGCTTCAACCTGTTCCATTTCGAGATCACTGGTATAGTGCATTCTGCTTGCCCCCAGCAACATTTTTCTGACCCCGAGTCGCCACAGTAATTTTTTCCTCAGGGGTTTTTGACCCATTGACCAGGGATCCAGACTGCCCAGTGGCCTGACAAGATAAGGAATCCCGTTTAAGCGACATGCCCTGGCTGCGGCTAGCGAAGACCAGGAAAATACCGCATGAATATGAACCAGGTCGTATTCACAAACATAACGCTGTAGCCAGCCAGACAGTCCGGGGGAATACTTGAATGCCTCACCAAACTTGCGAGGGAAAAAAATGGCTCTGGTTCCCTGATAATCTATGAATCGGCTGAGAGGCAGATCTAACTCGGTCAGACCATCAGCATTTGAAGTAATTATTTCTGCCTCGTGCCCTCTGGCAATCAGTGCCCGACACATCTCCAGTACCAGTTTACTGGGGCCGCCATAACGGGTTGCGATGGCTGGAATTACGTGGAGAATTTTTCGGTAGCTGGAGATTACATTCTCCCTGGCCAGCGGCGAAGAGGAAGTCCGCACCATCTCATGGTGATGGTACGGACTGCGGGATCAAACAGACAACAGCGGGGCGATAACCAGGCTGACAATTGCCATCACATTGATCAGGATATTCATCGACGGGCCAGAAGTATCCTTGAACGGGTCACCCACGGTATCACCAACCACTGTAGCGGCGTGAACATCAGAGCCCTTGCCACCCAGATTGCCTTTCTCGACATATTTTTTGGCATTGTCCCAGGCACCACCGGCATTAGCCATCATCAGTGCCATCAATACGCAGCCCAATAATGCACCTGCAAGCATGCCCCCAAGCGCAGTAGCGCCGAGAGAAAAACCAACCAGCACAGGTGCACCAACGGCCAGAACGCCCGGTAATATCATCCGGCGCAATGCGGCCTTGGTCGCAATCTCGATACATCGATCAGAATCAGGTTTCGCAGTGCCCTCCATCAATCCAGGGATTTCACGGAACTGCCGGCGAATTTCATGAATCATATCAAACGCTGCGCTGCCCACCGCGCGCATGGTGATACTGGATACCAGGAAAGGAAATATACCGCCGAGAAAGATACCTGCGAGCACGATTGGATCGTCAATTCTCAATATAAATTCGGGATTACGGGTCGTCACCTCGGCAATAAACGCAGAAATGATTGCCAGCGCCGCCAGTGCTGCCGCACCAATGGCAAAGCCCTTGCCAATGGCAGCTGTCGTATTACCCAGTTCATCCAGGGAATCAGTGATCGCACGTACATCTTCACCGAGCCCGGCCATTTCTGCGATACCGCCAGCGTTATCCGCCACCGGACCGTAGGCATCGATGGCCATGGTGATACCAACAGTGGCAAGCATACCAACGGCAGCAATGCCGACGCCGTACAAACCTGCCATATTGCTGGCGGTTAATATGATCGCAGCGATAATCAGTAATGGCACCACTACCGATTCCATGCCTACTGCCAGTCCGGATATCATTACCGTTGCGGGACCAGTTTCACCACTCTTGGCGATATCCCGAACCGGTTTGGAGCCGGTGTAGTACTCGGTAATCAAACCAATGCCAATGCCGCCCACTGCGCCCACCACTACCGCACCGTAAATGCCTGTACTGACGCCAATGAACTTGATCAGCAAAAAAGCTGCGACAATAAAAATGATAGTGGCACCGATGGTGCCAATACGCAGTGCCAGCTCTGGAGATTTAGCTGTATTCATCTTCACCAGGCCAATACCGGCAACGGAACACAGGATACCCAGAGACGCCAGCGACAATGGCATAAACATCAGTGACTGCTGAGAACCCATTACTTCAAGGGTAGCCAGTGGTAAAGTGGAGGCGATTGCAATACAGGCGATCATGGCGCCACAATAAGATTCGAATATATCCGAACCCATGCCGGCTACGTCGCCTACGTTATCACCAACATTGTCCGCAATGACGCCGGGGTTACGTGGATCATCTTCAGGGATACCCGCTTCCACCTTACCTACAAGATCAGCTCCGACGTCTGCGCTCTTGGTAAATATGCCGCCTCCGACCCGTGAAAACAGTGCCACTGAGGATGCTCCCATACCAAAACCATGAATGACATGGGAGGTATGCGGGTCACCACCATAGATAAGGTAGAGGAAACCGACTCCGAGCAAGCCCATCGCGGCGACGCATAGTCCCATCACAGAGCCGCCATAAAATGCCACGGTCAATGCCCCGGAAGCCCCGGAATCCTGGGCAGCGGTGGTAGTTCTGACATTCGCCTTGGTGGCAGCAAACATACCGATATAACCCGCAATTGCAGAACAGAATGCACCCACCAGAAAAGAGAACATGGTGGGAAAACCCAGATCAGAGACCAGAATCAGAAACGCGACCACAGCGACAAACACGCCAAGATAAGTATACTCACGGCGCATGAATACCATTGCGCCACGATGGATCAAACCGGCAATCTCGACGACCTTGCCCTCCCCTGCCGGGTATTGCAGGATCATCTTATAGACCGTCCAGGCGACGAACAGCCCGAAAATCCCGAAAAGCATTGGAATTAATGCGATAAGTGTCATTTAGTTACTCCAGATATTGAATGATTCGTTGGGCCCGTGCGCTGCCAGTCAGTAAATTACTGTGTTTTGACAGTTTTTAACGCCTTCGGACTTTGAAACTGAAAACCGCGAGAATATAGCCGTGATGACTGTCGATATCAATGATCAAACCAGTTGTTTCTCCAATTTGTCAGCTGAAATTCCTGCCGCGCCACTAGTTTTTCCGCTCTTTTGCTTTAGCGCGCGGATGTGCACCATCGTATACCCTCGCCAGATGCTGAAAATCCAGGTGGGTATAGATCTGGGTGGTCGCAATATCCGCGTGGCCCAACATTTCCTGCACCGATCTGAGATCGCCACTGGATTCCAGTATATGACTGGCAAATGAATGGCGCAGCATATGGGGGTGGAGACGACGTCCGAGGCCTTTTTTTCTGGCCCAGCGGTCGATTCGGTATTGTATTCCGCGGTTTGTCAGTCGGCCGCCCTTCTGATTGACAAACATCGCCGTTTCCCCCGATTCGGCCAGTGACTTTCGGGCTCCAAGCCACTCACGTATTGCGCTGACGGCTTTGATCCCAACGGGCACAATACGCTCCTTGTTCCCCTTACCGAGCACCCGAACTTCGCCCTGAACCAGGTCTACTCCATTTGCATCCAGTGACGAGAGTTCCGATAAACGCAATCCTGAAGAGTAAAGCAGTTCCAGGATGGCACGATCGCGCAACCCATCGGCACTGTTGTCATCAACATCGAGCAGATCACTTATTTCATCCACACTCAAGGTGGCGGGTAGTTTTTTTGCAGCCTTCGGCGCCGTTACCGATTCAAAGGGGTTATTGTCGGCATCCCCCTGTTTCACCAGATAGCGAAAAAAGCTTCGTGCCGCCGACAGCATCCGCTGAATACTGCTACTGGCCAGACCCTGGCGATTCAACTGTGCCGGGTATAGCCTCGCTTGCCTGACCGATAACTGGCACCACTGTTGGAGTCCGGATTCCCTGGCAAATCGATAAAGTCGATTCAAATCCCGGCCATATGCCGCAATGGTATGAGGGGACAGGCCACGCTCGCCGGTCAGATATTCGATGAACTGATCCAGGCTGCGTGCGATGCTGGTCATGACATTCAATCAGGATTTCGAGAGAAAAGCGCCCATCAGTTGCCCCATGCGGTCGAGGTAGATGGCCCCCATACCGGGCTGGAATCGTTCCGGATCGCTGGCACCCAGCACCATCACACCAATATTAATGGAATCGGATAACAGGGGCACAAAAGCACAGGATTTAACCCCGCTTTGGTCGCCAAACAGGGATTTCAGTAATTCGCCAGATACCCGATCATCACAAATACTGCCACCATGGGTCACTCGTATAACCAGGGACTCAAAATCTACTTCCTGTGGATTTTCATTGTCTGTACTTCGTTCGAGCCAGATTCGTGCATGCTCAAGAGAAAATTGCGCCTTCAGTATCTTTATTGCATTGTTCAAGTCTGGTTGATCTGCACTTAACAGTTTTTGCGCGAGTTCGTGTAACGATTTTTCCAGTGCCTGATTGCTTTTTGCCGAACTGACAACCAGATCATACTTTGCAACTTGCGCCAGTTGGCGTTGCCGCAACGCATCAAGCTGACGCTTGTGGAATGGCTCCTCATTGTTGCTGATCTCAAGATCTGCCAACAAGTCCGGGTATTGTACAAAAAAATCTGAATTCTGCTTAAGATAAGCAATTACTTCTTTGGATTTCAACATAACCTGGTCTAATGAGTCTGGGTGATATCAATAACGCCGGAATAAACGGTTTGCACAGGCCCGCTAAGAAATATTGGAGCCCCCGGACCATCCCACTCCACCGTGGCGTCTCCACCTGGCAGACTGACGTTGACCTTTGAATCGAGCGACCCAAGGCAAATACCGGCTGCAACCGCCGCACAGGCACCACTGCCGCAGCCAAGGGTTTCGCCAACCCCGCGCTCATATACCCGCAGTCGAACATGGGATGGCGAGACAATTTGCATAAACCCAGCGTTTACTCTGGCAGGAAACCTCGTATGGCTCTCGATTTCAGCGCCGAGGGATTCTACTGGCGCTGTATCAACATTTTCTACCAGCATGACGGCATGGGGGTTACCAATTGCCAGGGCACAAATATTTACCTTATTGCTGCCAAGATTCAGCGGATAGGCATCAGCAACCTGATTTGCTTCGAATGGAATCTTATCCGGTTCAAATTCCGGAATACCCATTTTTACAGTCACGCTACCATCTTGCTGAATATTCAGTTCCATCCGCGCATTGATGGTCTGCACAGAAATATTGTCTTTATTGACCAGTCCCTTCTGGCGCACAAAGTGGGCAAAGCAGCGGGCACCGTTGCCACATTGTTCGACTTCGCCACCGTCACGATTAAAAATCCGAAACAAAAAATCGGTATCCGTTCCAGCTTCGGCCAGTATAATCTGGTCGCACCCCACACCAAAATGCCGATCAGCCAGTTGGCGCGCAACAGAAGGCGATATCTGCAATTTTTCTGTGACGCCATCAAGCATCACAAAGTCGTTCCCAAGGGACTGCATTTTAGTAAACTCCAGATGCATTTAAATTTGCCAATTAAACCCGATATTTCAAAAGCCGATCATATCGCATCCCCAATCACCGGAGAACACCTGACTGTGCACCGCAGGCTCAAGCCTATTCACAATCGACTCAAATCAATGCCATCGCTGACGCGAAAGGTTATAGGTTTGTGCCTGTTACTGGGTGGCGTGCTGTGGTTTCTACCAGTTTTGGGACTCTGGATGATTCCATTGGGTTTACTGGTGTTGTCGATCGATTTTCCCTGGGCCAGACGAGGGTATTTGTCCATTATTGTGTGGCTACGAAAATGGCGCCACCGGGAACGGAATAACAAGAATTCCAGAAAATAGCTCGAAAAACGATCGCGGTCAACCCCGGAAAAATTGCTTGTGTACCAGGCTCATGCCTTTTAACAGATTGAAAGCTTCCTTGACCTGATAGTCATTTGTCAGTAATGCCGAGCCTCCGGTTTGAGCATTGTCCTCGTCATTCCCTTCGTCACCGGCCGGACTTTTTTTGCTATCCACGTTTTCCCCATCTCCCGTCAGGTGTCCGGCGAGATCGGCTTCCCGCACTGATTTACCGCCTATTTTCGGCTTTGAAAAACGGGTCTGTCTGATTTCGATATCGGGCTCGATTCCTGTTGCCTGAATGGATCGATCAAGGGGTGTATAGTAGCGCGCGGTGGTCAACTTCAGGGCACCCCCATTATTCATCGGGATCACGGTTTGCACCGATCCCTTGCCAAAGGTTTCAGTTCCCATAATGATAGCGCGACCATGGTCCTGCAAAGCGCCCGCGACAATTTCAGAGGCCGAAGCTGATCCTCCATTGACCAGCACCACCAGCGGTGCATCGTCCAGAATATCACCTGCCCTGGCCTGGTAACTTGAATCTGAAGCGCTATCACGTCCTCTGGTGGACACGATAATGCCGTCCTCCAGGAACAGATCACTGACATCTACGGCACTATTCAATACACCGCCGGGATTGTTGCGTAAATCCAGAATCAACCCATTGAGTTCAGCATTGTTGTTTTTAACGAGTTTCTCGATCTGGGAACGAAGGTTGTTGATTGTTCCGCTTTGAAAACTGGAAATTCTGGCATATCCGAATCCATCTTCAAGCAACTCACTACGGACGCTTGCAACTTTTATTACCGCCCTCACCAGCGGCACCTCGAACGACTCTGCTATCCCTTCCCGGGATATGGTCAACACGATGCGTGTTCCCGGTTCCCCGCGCATGCTGTCCACCGCATCACGCAAATTCATCCCCCGCACCAGTACTCCATCGATTTTTACGACGATATCTCCGGCCATTATATCGGCGTCAGATGCCGGGGTCCCGTCAATGGGAGAAACAACTTTAATAAATCCATCTTCGGTAGTGACTTCAATGCCAAGTCCACCAAACTTTCCTTCCGTCGAGATACGAATATCCTTGAACTGCTCCGGCTCCAGGAAGGTCGAGTGCGGATCGAGACCAGCCAGCATTCCCTGGATAGCATCGCGTAACAAATCGACGTCACTGGCGTCGTCAACATACTCGCTTTTAATCTTGCCAAACACCTCGGCAAATGCCTGCAACTCATCCAGTGGCAGGGACTGTTCGAGCTCCGCTTTTTCCTGGGCCATCACAAATCCGGACCAGGAGGCAGAGATGGCGCTTAATAGCAGAAACTGGATGATTGTTCTGGAGACCATTAAATTTCCTGTAGTTTATATAGTAGGTTTTATTCCCCGATAAGACGTCAGCGCCTCACACTGGTTCAATTATCGGCGATTCTGGCAGGCGGTACACTGTACAGAGGCTTCGCTCGACTATTGACGGCACCATTGTAACGGATCATCAGGCATTCCGTTATGGCGGATTTCAAAGTATAAGCCCGGTGCCGGCATTTCACCTGCCTCATCCGTCATGGCGATAACCTGACCTGAATTTACCGTATCACCTACAGCGGCCTGTAATGACCGATTATAGCCGTATAAACTCATATAACCCCCACCATGATCAAGCACCATCAGCTGACCATAGCCCCGAAACCAGTCAGAAAACACTACCTGTCCCGGATAGATCGCTGCTACCGGTTGACCCAGACGGGAATGGAATAACACCCCTTCCCAGGTTAATCCGCTTTCGGGCTTCTTCTGGCCAAATCGTGCACTAATGCCTGCCTTTACCGGGAGCGGCAAAATGCCCCGGTTATTCCCGAAACCGGCAAGTTTTATGGGTTGAACAGTTTGCGTTTCCGGGCTGGACCTTTTCTGCTGCTGTACGGATTGCACCCGTCGGCTCTCCTTTCTTATTTTGCTACCAGCATTTGCGGTCGGTTTGTCAGGTGTTTCAGGGGTGGCTTTTGGCCGCGCCAGTTCCACCAGTAGTTTCTTCAACCATTGCTCGCGTTGCTGGTACAGTAGAATAGTTTGTTTGCTATCCGCCACCTCCGACATGACGCGACTCAGCTGCTTCGCCCGGGCCGCCTCCTGGCGCTCAAGCTGAAGGCGATCTTGCTCAAGTTCGGCAATGGTTTCATCCATAGCCCGCTGTCGCTGAGAAGTCGCCTGCTGATTTGTACGAACATTTTTTTGCAGCAAAAGCAAATCCTGCAATTGTTGATAACGCGCCTCCATCACATAACGAAACATGGTTAATTGTCGAACAGATCGTTGTGGATTCTTTTGACTAATCAATAACCGAAGTCCACTCTTGCGACCCATAAAATAACTGCTTTTGAGCAATCCAGCCATGCCCTCCAATGCCTCCACATTGCTCACTTCAAGATCTGACGCCACCTTGTTTAATAGTAGAATCTCCCTTTCCAGCTCAGTTTTCTGCTGTTGCAGGTGGCGTATCGATGCATGCAAACGGGATAGGCTTTGCTCGATACCATCCAGCTCCCCGGTAATGGAATCAACTTCATTTCGATCCTGTTGTAATTGTTTCTGAACCAGGAGTATCCTTTGCTCCAGGGCATCCAGTTCATCGCTCGAGCGGGCGAATTCGTTAGCATCACTGCTCGCTACGATGAGTAAGAACAGGCTAGAACACAAAAAGAGACGAATGACCATCATTGATTTTTCAGAATCGTTGGGCTCCTCAGGCATTGAAGCAATATCAGGATAGTGTTCACGAAGGTCAAATTTCCATTACCCTAATCCTCAGTTGAGCATCGTGAAGAGTGCGGTCAACTGAGGATTCCAGGATCATTGGGTGATTGGAAAAAATTCGCAAGGTGCCAGATAATGACAGCAACTTGAGGTAGAATCCGCCCCCACTCTTTCGGATCAGCCGCCGTTTACTACTAAATCCCCTAATGTTTCTAAATTTCGCCATCGAAAACTGGTACCTTTTTGTCATGCTTGCGGCTATTCTGTTGTTGCTGGCATTCGATCCTGGTGGTCGTACTGTGGGTGGAGCAGCCAAGATTGACCCCTCCCAGCTGCCACAACTACAAAATCGAAAATCTGCAATAGTGGTAGACATCCGGAATCAGGATGAATTCGAAAATGGCCACATTGAGCAAGCCCTGAACCTGCCGCTGGACAGTATTGAAACGAATCTCAAAAAACTCAATAAATATCGTGGTAAACCATTAATCCTGGTTTGTCAGTCTGGTACCCGCACAGCCAAAGCAGTGGGAATTTTAAAAAAGAATGCGTTCGAAGACCTGTATGTACTGGATGGCGGTCTGACTTCCTGGAGCAAAGAGAATTTACCACTTTCCAGGGGCAAGAAATAGCTGCCCGACCTGTAAAATTACTCCCTGAAACCCTCTCCTTTCCTGCCATGTCCAATACCAAACCTCCCCGTCTCACTGCGAAGAAAATCTATCTGAAAGATGCTTCTTTGGAATCCCCGGCGAGCCCCGGTGTATTTCTTAACCCGGAACTCAAGCCAAAAATTGACATCAATATCAATGTTAACAACACTCGGCTGGATGAAGAAGGGAAATTTTATGAAGTAATTCTGCAGGTTACCGCAACGGCGAGCCAGGAGGAAAATACGCTGTTTGTAGCCGAAGTCAAAGACGCCGGTATATTTGAAATTAATGTCGATAACGACGAACAAAAGGAGCTGATCCTCAACGTTGGTTGCCCCAATATGTTGCTGCCGTTTTCTCGCGAAGAAATCGCCAACCTGGTGGCCAAAGCGGGATTTCCCCAGCTGCTGATTTCACCGATGAACTTTGAAAGAATCTATCGCCAACGATTAGCGAAGGAAAAGGATACAGAAACACCGGAAACCAGGCCGGAGCAAACCCATTAATCATAATGTGTTGGACCACTGGAATCATTGACCAGGAGTAACACTTCATCCATCTCGGTTATTGGTGCCGGATCCTGGGGAACGGCGCTCGCAATATTGCTCAGTCAAAATGTACCCACGGTAAAATTATGGGGCCGCAGTGCAACCGGAAAATTGGCAGAAGACCGGTGCAATACAAAGTATCTGCCCGGCACGAAATTCCCTCAAAATCTCTCGATCCATTCCGGATTTGATGAACTCATTGATCCGGCTCTGAATTTCCTCGTGGTAGTACCGAGCCATGGATTCCGTGAAACTATTGTTCGACTGCAACAAGAAATTGTCAGTCATCAACTGGACCCGTCTGCGGCTACTATTCTTTGGGGTAGCAAAGGATTCGATCCTGAAAATGGCGCCCTGTTAAGCGATGTTGTGGAGGAAATTTTTCCACGTATCCGTTCTTTCGGCGCCATTTCGGGTCCAAGTTTTGCTGCCGAAACCGCCAGCGGATTGCCAACTGCACTGACCCTGGCGTGTAAAACCGAAGATCATTCTGAAGAAATGGCACACTGGTTTCGCACCCCGTCCACAAGGGTCTATTTCAGCACCGATCTGATCGGTGTTCAGGTGGGTAGTGCAGTAAAAAATACGATGGCCATTGCCACTGGCATCAGCGATGGACTGGGCTACGGGGCGAACGCCAGAGCAGCGTTGATTACACGGGGGCTGGCCGAGATGATTCGCCTCGGTAGCGCAATGGGTGGCCGTGCAGAAACATTTAACGGGCTGACCGGGGTCGGCGATTTGATTTTGACCTGCACCGATAACCAGTCACGCAATCGCCGATTCGGGCTCGGTATCGGTAGAGGAAATTCGCCGCAGACTGTTATTGCAGAGATTGGCCAGGAAATTGAAGGCATACAGACGACCAGAGAGCTATACCGAAAAGCCAGCGAGCTGGGAATTGAAATGCCAATTACCGAACAGGTCTACCACGTTCTGTATCTTGATCGTGCTCCGGATGACGCAGTGCGTACACTATTGGGTCGCGAACCGAAAGCTGAACATGGTTAGTGCTACCGTTGAGCCATTTTAACCATTATCTGCCATTGCCGGGTGATCAGTGTAGTGTATTAAACAGATTTGCCAAATCCGTTTTGCCGCCAGGCCTCGTAGACCACAATTGATACACAATTAGACAGGTTAAGGCTCCTACTCAATTGCTGCATTGGAATATGAAGACGAAATTCGGGGTCAATCTGTCCAACCACCTCTGTTGGCAGTCCCCGGGTTTCTGAGCCGAACAAAAGAACATCTCCCGTCTGGTAGTGGAAATCAGAGTAAATCTGTTTGTTGCGGGTAGAGAAGCAAATTATACGCCCTCTGTTTTGGGCACAGAATTCCAGCCAATTGGACCAGCTCTGGACCTCGGCATATTGATGATAATCCAGCCCGGCTCGCCGCAACTGTTTTTCTTCCAGACTAAACCCAAGGGGTTCAATCAAATGTAACTTACATCCAGTATTGGCGCACAGACGAATGATGTTACCGGTATTCGGTGGTATCTCCGGCTCGTAGAGGGCGACGGAAAACAAGTTCAGAAAATTGAAACCGGTTTTAACACGACCAGCAAAATGATCCCTACCAGGATAAACACAGGTAATTCGTTCATCACCCGGTAATACTTATGGCTGCGCGTGTTACCGCCATCTCGAAATTTCCGCAGCGCGATCAGACACCAGATATGATAGGCAACGAGCAGCAGAACCAGAACTAATTTTGCCCTCAGCCAATGACCAGAAAAACCATAACCAAGCCAAAGCCAGGTACCGGAAACCAATGTCAGGATACCCCCTGGCGTCATAATTCCGTAAAAAAGCTTTCGTTCCATTATCTTGAACCGGCTATCCCCCGCTTCGTCCTCACACATGGCGTGATAGACAAATAATCTTGGCAGGTAGAACAGGGCGGCGAACCAGGTCACCATAAAAACAATATGGAAGGCTTTTATCCAGAGCATTGAGGATGTTCCGTCGAAGGGGAACGGGAAGTTTACCAGTTCTATCGGTTTGGGTCGGTTTATAAGTAAGAAGAGGTTACTCCCGGGTTTTCAAAACCGTTGAAGGCCATGTATTGCTGTAGTCGAGTGTCCATGGCCGGGATGGCCCGGGCGTGTTCTGAAAACCCGCTAGAAATTTCACCAACCTATTGCATCCGGAGTTGCAAAACTTTGCAATAATTCTTTGGACTGGTGATGGGTTTGAACGGCCATCCTGGCCCGCGGCGCTCTTTCGCATCCTTGCGACCGCGACATACCGCGCCATGCCTGGCGCACCATAAAAAAGGCCCTCGGGAGAGGGCCATAAATAAACACCAATGGAGGAATAATACGCTTTCTAGGCGGCAGCCTTATGCAGCGGTGTGACTGCTGGTTCGTTACTGGACTCTGTGGGCAGTTTAACGAAGGTGCCGGTCTGGTTTACGACATCACTAATCTCGTAGCGCTCGATACCGAGGTCGCGTAATAGTGAATCCGGCATTGCATTGAGTTCGATCACAGCCTGGCGACGCTGGTTCCATGAGCGGAATCGGTTCAAAGTGCGAACGAAAATACCTTTGCGGAATGTGCCGCGAACGATGTTCTCCTGATTGTTTGTTTGTGCTAAATTGTTCATGTCTGATCTCCTGATTAAAATACGGTTATCAACACCGCGAGTATGGTAAGTGCACCAACCCATGCTAATCCAACTTTGATAAATACGTCGTTCATTTTCTTTAAATCCTGTAAGCTAATTGTTAATGGAAGGACGATTGGCAACAACCCTCTCTGTCTATGCTGAGAATATAAGGCCGAAATCTATTAAAGACAAACGAGTAATTCGCATCCAATACATGAGTTTTTATTCATGTATAATAAATTTCTCGAATTCAATTTAATCCACTATAGTGGCGGTCCGGTTCCCTCCAATCTCTGCTCTTCGAGCGCTGGAAGCAGCAGCTCGTCACTTGAGCTATACCCGGGCAGCAGAAGAGCTACACGTTACCCAAAGCGCGATCAGTCACCAGATCAAACATGCGGAAGAATTGTGGGGATTCAAACTTTTTGAAAAACGTGGCCGGCGACTGGTATTAACCGAGTCCGGTCACGCTCTGGTGCCTATTGTCAGGGATTTTATCCGTCGCATTTCGAGCACCCTGGAAGAATTGACCGAGACCACTGAAGGGCCGGCAGCCCTTCGAATTACCCTGTTGCAGTCATTCGCTTTCAAGTGGCTGGTTCCACGTCTGGGCCATTTTAACCATGATTTCCCCGGCATCGATGTCTGGATCTCCACTACTGACCAATTGTCATCATTTGATGTAGAAAATGCAGACGTTGGAATATGGCTGGGTTATGGTGGCTGGGGAGATTTGTACGAAGAATTACTGCTCACCGAATACGTATTTCCCGTGTGCAGCCCCTTTTTTATCAAGGAGCATGGAACACCCTACAGACCGGCGGATCTGCTTAAACTCCCGTTACTTCGGCGCAGTGCTGTGGACATCCTGCCTCGATGGCGTGACTGGTTTCGTGATGCCGGGGTGGTAATCAAGCAGATGCCCAGTGGCACAAAATTCCCTCAGACCAGTCTCGCACTGCAGGCGGCGATAGACCATCAGGGAATTGCCCTGGCGCGCAGCGCCCACGTACTGGATGATCTCAAGGCAGGCCGTCTGGTCAGATTGTTTCCCCAGGTTATCTGTAAATCCAATGTATCCTATTACTTTGTCTGTACCAAAGGTCGCGAATCGGAGCCACAGATTGTCGCGTTTCGTCAATGGCTGATGGCGGAAGCCGAAGAATCACAAATTGAATTTGATCAAGTCATGATCAATGATAATTTTCCCGCCTGAATTCCCGCTCACGTTGCTATAGATTCCTCGGCCACGAAGGCAATCAGCCTGGCTCTGATTTTTCTTTCTACCTCCACGGGATCGATTTTCCCCAGACAATGCATGGCACAATCACGTCGATCACAGCGCCGACAATTCGGCGCACGAATCACCGAACCCGCATTACCGACCGGACCAACCCGGGTTTCATCGGTTGGTCCAAACAGGGCGACAAGGGGGATTTTACAGGCCCCAGCTACGTGCATTGGAAAGCTGTCACCGGTAAGCATCAGCCTGGCCCTGGATACCAGTTCGGCAAATTCCAGAAGTGACAATTTACCGGCGAGACTGCGTATCCCGGAATTGCCGTATTGTTTTGTCAGATGGTTAATTTGCGCCGCCCTGTCATCCGACCCTGTTATTAATATCAGAAAATCAGCGGCCAGTTTCTGTGCTGTGATGAAGAAGTTTTCGAGCGGCCAGTCTTTGGACGGCCAGCGGGAAAATGGGCTGAATATCAACACAGGACGTGATTCGGGATTGATCTGTTCAAGTAATCTGTCAATACTTGAAACTTCTTTCTCTGAAGTTGAAAACTCCATGGATGTATCGACACCCTGAATACCAGCGAGACCAAGAACCCCATCCATTTCCTTGATCGCATGTAACTCCGGCTGTGAAAAACCAATAATTCCGGGCCAGCGTCCCTTGACAAATTTCCTGGTTGATCTGGCCCCATAAAGAAATAGTACGGACTTGGCCAGTCCCTGCAAATCGAAGGCCAGATCAAATTGATGCGCTGTCACCTGTTGCATTACCTGTCGCATGTGCCGGTAACACCAACCGGGTTCCCGATACCAGTTATGCTTGACCCGGTAGCGATCTACCAGGATCATCTGATCCACCCATGGATTGTGACGATAGATGTCTGCCGAACTGGTTGCTGTCAGCAATATCAGTTCACTTTGGGGCCAGGTCTGCTTGATCGCCCGAACATGACCGGTGGAATGCAATACATCGCCAAGAGAAGTCTGCTTGATCACCAGTATTTTCATGGCTGAATCACATCATATGGGCTTTTCGCACCATCGGGGCGGGTCTGGAACCAGCGAAAGGTCCACAAGTACTGCTCGGGAGCCTGCCGTATCAGATGCTCCATGGATTCTGTGATGGCCCGTGAAACTGATTCAACGTCAGCACTGTCTACCGGTTCGATGGGCGGCATAAAGGTACAAACATACCTGCCCGTTTCTGGAATTAGCCGTGCTGCACAGGTTACCACTACTGCACCTGCCAATTTGGCCAGCCTCGCCGGGGTAAGCAGCATGGCGCGGGCCACACCAAAAAATGGTACAAACATAATTTTGCCCTGACTGCCAACAATGTCCTCATCGGGAATAAGGAAACACTGTTTTCCCTCACCCAGGCCCTGAATCAATGGCTTCAGTCCCTCATTGCGCAAGACAAGATCAATATCATTGAAACGGCTTCGTGCGCGGGCAAATTGCCAGGTCAGAACCGGATTCTTCATTGATTTCATCATCGAAACTGTCGGGCCTGCCAGGCCCACCATATTGGCGCATATCTCCAGAGTCGTCAGGTGCCAGGTAACGAGCATGACTTTTTTGTCTGTGCGCAATTGTTGGTAATCTTCAAGTCCTTCGATGCTGACGAGTTTTCGCAAACGCCTTTCCGAACCCCATAGCGACAACCCCATATCCACGAGACTGCATCCGTAAGCCTGAAAATGTTTAACGCATAACCGCTCGCGTTCCAAATCGCCTAACTCAGGAAAACACAATTTTATGTTTACCTCAACAATGCGTCGTCTTTTTCTATTACGTTGGCGAAATTGATCTCCCACCCATGCACCAAGCGCCATCAACCACCCCCTGGGCATAAACATAAATGACCAGAGCAAAAGCATTGACAACCAGGTTCCCCAGTAGCGAGGACTTATACATTTCCACTGAAAATCCAACTCCGGATTACTGGTTCGCTTTGTACTGCGATGTTGATTTGGCTTCAGAGACATTCTAATTCTGTTGCTGTCGACACATTAACCAGCACAAGCCGGGGCAACGAAAGAATTATATCGGGGATCGTGATCAGCCAGCCAAACCAGATCCCGCCAGCGATCTATATCACGCATCACGGGCAATCTAACCAGGTTTAACCCCAGAAAATTTGCTTGCTTGTCCAGCCGGGCCATTACGGTATCGGTTCCCCAACTTATCTCCCGAAAAATATCCGATCGAAATTCACCCAATCCAAGCAGGTAAAACCCGCCATCCTCAGCAGGTCCAACAACATTGACCCCATCGCACAATGCGTGGTGGGTGGTGGCCAAAATCCCGGCCGTGATATGAGGCACATCGCACCCCATCACAACCGCTGAACCACTGGACTCAATCCCTGATTTAAGCGCATGGAGCATCCTGTCTCCAAGATTTTCGCCAACCTGTACAGCGATCTCACAATTGGTTTGATGGACCAACCTTGCAAACACATCATGATCACAATCAGGAAATACGCAAAGCACCAGATTGCCCGGCCAGTGATCCAGTACCTTTTGCGCAGATTGAACCAGCATGGCTTCCGCAACCCTGGCGCAACCATCCTTTCCCAATTCCGGTTGCATGCGGGTTTTCACTTTTCCTGGCACTGGTGCCTTGGCAAAAAGAAACAACGGGATAGATCTGTTTTCCGAAGGTTTGCAATCCGGATTGGTCTTATCAGGCCGAACCCCATCCGGACTGAACCTATCTCGCATCATGGTACATTGCTGCCAGGCTATCCGGACTTATACCCAGGCGATAGAGGAGTCGCAATTTCCACATTAACCAGATCGTAGGCACGGTGCCATATTTAGTCCACCGCCGCGAAGAAGTGAACAATGGCGTTTTTATTAATCCCGGAGGCCAGTGCTTACTCACACGACGGGAAAATTCGATATCTTCCATTAACGCAATATCGGTGAATCCACCCTGCTGCAAAAAAAATGCACGATTGATAAATATTCCCTGATCACCAGTAGCCAGCCGGGTGAGTCGGGAGCGAAGGCCAATCATGAATTCAATGATGCGCAACCCGAAATCTGGTCCATCCAGGCGCAAATCAAACCTGCCCCAGCGACATTTTTTCAGGGCATCAACAATCAACACTGCAGCATTGGCAGGCGGTATGGAATCACAATGTAAAAACAGTATCGCTTTCTCACTGCATATCCGGGCGCCCTGATTCATTTGTCTTGCACGCCCGGGCCGCCCGGCTACCAGCCTTGTGACATACCCAAGTTCCTGAATCCTTTTATGCACTGCGCGTGATTGCCCGGAGTCACTGGCATCCACAATCACAATTTGCCCAATCCCGTCTATGCTGTCGAGATAGTCGAGCAGACTGAGAATCCGATCTCCCTCATCCAGGGTGGGAATTACAACAGAGATCAATGGTCCAAAGTTCTGGCTGAACCGGTCCCGGTTAAATCTCCCGGCCTTTTTGTGCCGCAATTCTCAGGCGCAGTGCGTTCAGACGAATAAAACCTGTGGCATCGGCCTGCAGATAGGCACCTGCGTCTTCATCAAATGTAGCAATTTTTTCGTCGAACAACGAATCATCAGACTCGCGTCCGAGAATGGTCACATTACCCTTATACAAACTTAAACGCACGCGGCCATTGACTACCTGTTGAGAGGCGTCAATCATTTGCTGTAACATTTTTCGTTCCGGGCTGAACCAGTATCCGTTGTAAATCAGGGTTGCATATCTTGGCATCAATTCGTCTTTCAGGTGTGCGACTTCACGATCCAGGGTAATGGATTCAATGGCCCGGTGGGCTTTCAACATGATCGTGCCCGCGGGGGTTTCATAACAACCACGAGATTTCATACCGACAAAACGATTCTCAACCAGATCGGCACGGCCAACACCATTGCGCGAACCAGACGCATTCAATGACTCCATCACTCTACGCGGCGACATTTGCTCACCATTGATCGCCACCACGTCCCCCATGGCGTAAGTCAGGATCAACTCCTCTGTCTGATCAGGTGCATTTTGCGGTGATTCGGTCCAGCTCCACATATCATCATCCGGCTGATTCCAGGGATTCTCCAGCTCGAGGCCCTCATGAGAAATATGGAGTAAATTGGCATCGACGGAATAGGGTGCACTCCCATCTTTCTTTTTTTCCACATCAATGCCATGCTCAGTTGCGTACTGCAATAATTTCTCCCGGGAAGTCAAATCCCATTCGCGCCAGGGAGCGATAATCTGTATCGCCGGATTCAGTGCATAGGACGAGATTTCAAATCGAACCTGGTCATTACCCTTGCCAGTAGCGCCATGAGAGATGGCATCTGCGCCTGTGGCGGCGGCAGTCTCAATCAGATATTTCGCAATCAATGGCCGCGCAATTGAGGTCCCAAGGAGATACTCCCCTTCATACAGGGTATTGGCGCGAAACATCGGAAATACATAGTCGCCGGCGAACTCGTCTGTCAAATCCTGAACAACGATTTCACGAACACCAAACTGTGCTGCTCTTTTGCGTGCTGGCTCAAGATCCTCTCCCTGACCGATATCAGCGGTAAAAGTCACGACCTCACATTGATAGACATCCTGCAGCCATTTAAGAATGATAGAGGTATCGAGCCCCCCGGAATAAGCCAGAACAGCCTTGTTAACGTCAGACATAGGTAACCAATTTAATGCAGGTTGGAGAAGGGTCAAGTATATCATTTTGCGGCAAAAACCAACCTGGTTACTGAAGCTGATTCAATTCAATAAATCGTCAAATGCCATCGATTCGGCCGATAAATTCAGGAACTATTACCAATCCGGCCCGGATTTAAGTAAAATCCCTGCTCAGCAAGCGCCTGAACCAGGCGCTTTTTTACTTTATGGGCTACAGGCAGGCTATGACCACAAGACACTTTTTAAGTTTGATGGATCTGACCCCGGATGAAATTCGGCAGATTGTTGCGCGCGCTATTGAAATGAAAAAGGAACTGGCAAACCGAGACCGCCCGGCCCATGACAAATCTGCCACGCCCAATAACCTGTTGCACAATCGCACTGCGGTACTGGTATTTGAAAAATCTTCTACCCGTACCCGGGTATCTTTTGAAACTGGCATAACTCATATGGGAGGCAATGCCATTTTTCTGGCGCCATCGGACTCTCATCTTTCCCGTGGAGAACCGATCGAGGATACCGCTCGAGTATTATCGCGCATGGCCAGCCTGATTATTCTGCGTACGAGTTCACACAAGAGGTTGGAAACTATGGCTGCGTATGCCACTGTACCAGTGATAAATGCTCTTTCTGATTTCAATCATCCTTGTCAACAGCTGGCAGATATCCAGACATGGACCGAGCATCATGGTGAAATCAGTGGCCGCAAGGTAGCCTGGATTGGAGATGGCAATAACGTCTGTCATTCCTGGATGAATGCCGCGCGCCAACTC